>NZ_CP091138.1:1203897-1504872 GCF_021582875.1 Microbacterium sp. KUDC0406
CGTCGAGGAGCAGCAGGTTGCCGCCCTCCTTGAGCGTCAGCGCCAGGTTCAGGCGGTTGCGCTCGCCGCCGGAGAGCACGCCGGCCTTCTTCTGCTGGTCCGGTCCCTTGAAGCCGAACTTCGACACGTAGGCGCGCGAGGGGATCTCGATCTTGCCGACGGTGATGAAGTCGAGACCGTCCGAGACGACCTCCCACAGCGTCTTGTTCGGGTCGATGTTCGCGCGGGACTGGTCCACGTAACTGATCTTGACCGTCTCGCCGATCTTCAGGTCGCCTCCGTCGAGGGGCTCCAGGCCGACGATGGTCTTGAACAGCGTCGTCTTTCCCACGCCGTTCGGGCCGATCACGCCGACGATGCCGTTCGGCGGCAGGCTGAAGCTCAGGCCGTCGATGAGCGTGCGGTCGCCGAACCCCTTCTGCAGGTTCTTCGCCTCGATCACCACGTTGCCCAGGCGCGGGCCCGCGGGGATCTGGATCTCCTCGAAGTCGAGCTTCCTCGTCCGCTCCGCTTCGGCGGCCATCTCCTCGTAGCGGGCCAGACGGGCCTTCGACTTGGTCTGTCGGCCCTTGGCGCTGGAGCGCACCCACTCCAACTCGTCCTTGAGGCGCTTCGCGAGCTTGGCGTCCTTCTTGCCCTGGATGTCGAGGCGCTCGGCCTTCTTCTCCAGGTAGGTCGAGTAGTTGCCCTCGTAGCCGATCAGGCGTCCGCGGTCGACCTCGGCGATCCACTCCGCGACGTGGTCGAGGAAGTACCGGTCGTGGGTGACCGCGATCACCGCGCCCTTGTAGGACTGCAGGTGCTGCTCGAGCCAGAGCACGCTCTCGGCGTCGAGGTGGTTGGTGGGCTCGTCGAGCAGCAGCAGGTCGGGCTTCTGCAGCAGGAGCTTCGCGAGGGCGACACGGCGCTTCTCACCACCCGACAGCGGCGCGATCTCGGCATCCCCCGGAGGGGTGCGCAGCGCGTCCATCGCCTGCTCGAGCTGGGAGTCGAGGTCCCAGCCGTCAGCGGCGTCGATCTCCTCCTGCAGGGTGCCCATCTCGGCGAGCAGCGAGTCGAAGTCGGCGTCGGGGTCGGCCATGAGGGCGGAGATCTCGTTGAAGCGATCGAGCTTCGCCTTGATCGCGATGCCGTCCTGGATGTTCTCCAGCACGGTCTTCGACTCGTCGAGCTCCGGCTCCTGCATGAGGATGCCGACCGAGAAGCCCGGCGTGAGCTTGGCCTCGCCGTTGGACGGCGTGTCGAGGCCCGCCATGATCTTCAGGATCGTCGACTTTCCAGCGCCGTTCGGGCCGACCATGCCGATCTTCGCGCCGGGCAGGAACGCCATGGTCACGTCATCGAGGATGAGCTTGTCGCCCACGGCCTTTCGTGCGCGGACCATGGAGTAGATGTACTCGGCCACGGAGGAGCCCCTTACTGTCGGCGGGTGTGCGTGCGGGTGCGCGCCGGAGATGTCGACGCACACCGACACACCAGCCTACCGGCCTTCGTCGCCGGGCGAGCTCGGAGCAGGTGCGGCCCCGTTCACCAGTCGATCGGCCTCGTCGAGCCGATCAGGCAGCGTCCCTCGGCCAGTTGCGGCATCACTGCGGTGACCGGCTCGCCGGTGGACGGTCCGATCTGGCCGATCAGGCACTCGGCGTCGCCCCAGGCCACCGAGAACTGCAGGCTCTCGACCGGGTTGCCGACCGTCGTCTCATCCTCGGTGACCTGCATCCGGTCGCGCGGGAATCCGGCCGCGACGAGCGCGTCGATGTACGCACGGCCCTCTGCGCGATTCCCGGAGGACCACACATGATCAACCACTTGCGCGAACAGGGGCAGATTCTCGGTCGCTGTGCCTTCCGGATGCAGCGCGGGGGGCGTGGGCGCCGGTTCGGAGGGCGTCGTCGCTGCCGGCGTCATCGACGGAGTCGGTGCGGGAGCAGGGGTCGGTGCGCATCCCGTCGCGGCGAGGAGCCCGGCCAGCACGATCGCAACGGGAATCCCGCGTCGCGAAGGAGCAGAGGGACGGCGCAGCACCCTCCGATTCTAGGAGGGCGCCGACGACGGTCGGTTCCACGACCCCCGCTCATGGATGCCCCCGGGTTCGGGTCCCGGGGCATCCGGTCTCATCCACGACGGACGAGCAGAGGTGGTTCACGTCGGAATGAGTTCCGGAAAGGAGACCTCCGGCTGCTCGGCTTCGTCGTCGGAAGGCACGGACCAGGCGGCGTCGGCGTCGCCGGGCCGCTCGTCCCCGGCATCCGGTGCATCCTCGTCGGAGGGCGGCGCCGAGCGGTCCGCAGCATCCGATGCCGGTGCGCGGTGCGGCTTCACGAAAGCGCTGGCCCCGTGCTTCAGGTTGTGGCCGATCGCATCCGCCTCGATCTCGACAGAGGTGCCGGACTTGCCGTTCGCCTCCCACTTGCGCACCTTGAGTCGCCCGGTGACGATCACCGGATCGCCGCTGTGCAGCGAGGACCGCACATTCTCTGCGAGCTGCCGGAACGCCGAGACGTCATACCAGTTGGTCTCGCCCTCGTTCCACACGCCGGTGCTGCGGTCGAGCCATCGGTGCGGGGAGGCCAGGCGGAACCTGATCACGGCATCGCCGCGGTTCGTCGTGTTGCGCAGCGGATCGCTGGCCACGTTGCCCAGGATCGTCACGGTGTCGGACATGTCGTACTCCTTCGTCGGCCCGGGTCGACGCCCGGATCGCACCAGCGTGCCCGAGCTCGCGAGAGGCAGGATGCCGGAGACCCGCGATTGTGCAGAGTCCACGTGATCAGCGCGATGTGCAGGACGAGTGCACGAACAGCAGGAGTGCGGCCACCGCGATGAAGAACCACATCCCGAGGACGTCGACCAGCAGGGACAGCCAGGCGGTCCACGTCACCAGCTCAGTGTATGGATCGCCCGCATCGGGACGCATGTCGGAATGCAATGTCGGAGGCCGTCCCTATGTTCGAAGGTGAGAGGAGACGACATCATGATCACCGCCGAACGCCCCAACGGAGCCCCCGTGCTCGCACTGCCCTCGACCACACCGACCATCAGCCCCGGCAGAGAGACGCTTCAGCGCGCCGGAGACCGGCTCTGGCGGGTCGTCGATGAGCGGGGCGGCATCCGCGGTCATCTCCGCATCGTCGCCGATCCGCTCGGCATCCGCTATCGAGCGGAGCGGCTGCAGACGGCAACCGGAATCTTCCGCCTGGTCGGCGAGTTCTGGGATGCGGACGACGCCGTCGCCGCACTGCGCTTCTGAGATCCAGATGCCCAGCACCGGAGAGCGCCTGAAGCAGGTGCAGGCCGCACATCGGCAACGTCGAGCGCGTGGTGGCGTACCTCGCGTCTCACCCGTGCGTCGACTGCGGGGGAGCCTGATCCGAGTCCCGACGACATCGCGACGATCCGGATCGCTGAGTCCGGGTACTCTAGTTGTCGACCCCCAGTAGCTCAGCGGAAGAGCATCGATCTTCTAAGTCGCCGGTCGCACGTTCGAATCGTGCCTGGGGGCCAACAGCGGTGTCCCAACCCGTCATTAGGATGGACATCATGGTTTCTGCGTCTGAGAACGACCGGCTCGTCTGGATCGACTGCGAGATGACCGGTCTCGATCTCGCGGCCGACGAACTCGTCGAGATCGCCGTCGTCGTCACGGATTTCACCTTGAAGCCGCTCGATCCCGGATTCAGCGTGGTCATCAAGCCCGGCGACGTCGCGCTCGAGCACATGAACGACTTCGTCACCGAGATGCATCGCGCCTCTGGCCTCCTGGAAGAGATACCGCAGGGCGTACCGCTCGCCGAGGCGACCGCGCAGACCCTGGCGTACATCCGCCGGTTCGTGCCGCAGGAGCGCAGGGCCCCTCTCGCCGGGAACACGATCGGCACCGACAGGATGTTCCTCGCCAAGTACATGCCCGAGCTCGACCAGTACCTGCACTACCGCAACGTCGACGTGTCGAGCATCAAGGAGCTCGCCCGTCGCTGGTACCCCCGGGTGTTCTTCAACGCACCGGCGAAGGATGGCGGCCACCGCGCCCTGGCCGACATCCTCGAGTCCATCCGGGAGCTGCAGTACTACCGCCGGTGCGGTGTTCGTGGATGAGCCGGGACCCTCCACCGAGGAGGCCCGCGCGCTCTCGGAGCACACCGTGTCAGAGTTCACCTCGAACATGTAATACACTTGAGCGGTTGCCTGTTTCGGCAGGCGCATGGTGGGTATAGCTCAGCTGGTAGAGCACCGCGTTGTGGTCGCGGGGGTCGCGGGTTCAAGCCCCGTTACTCACCCCAAGAAGGAGCGGGATGCGAAAGCATCCCGCTCCTTTCTCGTCTCCCGGCACGGCGTCGGCGCACTCCCGCTGCTCCAGACCTCTCCTAAGCTTGATCCGATGGAGATGGACGCCGCAGCCTTCGAAGAGCTCGTCGTGGACGAGCTCGATCGGCTGCCCGACGACATGGTCGAGGGCCTGGAGAACGTCGTGTTCGTGGTCGAGGACTCCCCCGAGGACGGCGAGGATCTGTTCGGGCTGTACGACGGGCTCGCCCTCACCGAGCGCGGGCAGTACGGCCTGGGCGAGCTCCCGGATCGCATCATCGTCTACCGGCAGGCTCACCTCGCCGCGTGCGAGGCCGAGGACGAGCTGCGCGACGAGGTGCACACCACGCTGGTGCACGAGATCGCGCACTTCTACGGCATCGACGACGAGCAGCTGCACGAGATGGGGTGGGCGTGAGCACGCCGGTGTCCCTGCCCGATCTCGACGTCTCCGAGGAGCTCGTCGCGGCCCCGCTGGAGCCGTGGCAGTTGGTGGTCTGGGACGACCCGGTCAACCTGATGAGCTACGTCGTGCGCGTCTTCCGGCGGTACTTCGGGTACTCCGACGAACGGGCGACAGCGCTCATGCTCGCCGTGCACCACGAAGGGCAGGCCGTCGTGGCGACCGGTCCGCGCGAGACCATGGAGGTGCACGCCCAGGCCATGCACGACTTCGGGCTGTGGGCGACCGTCCGGAAGGCGCCGCTGTGAGCGAGCACACCGTCGTGCTGCCGCTGGCGGTGATCGAGGGGCAGCACCTGATCGCACTTCTCGACGAGTTCCTGCTGCTGGCCGAATCCCCCACCCGGGACGCTGATGCCGCGCTGCAGCGGCTCACCCCGAACGCCTATCCCGACGACGAGGCCGCCTCGCAGGAGTACAGCGCGCTCACCCGCGGCGACCTCCTGGACCGTCGCGTCGAGGAGGCGGCCCTGGTGCGCGCGGATCTCGCCGCCTTCGACGGCGAAGACGATCATGGTCGCGAGGACGCGATGCGTCCGCGCGACGCCGTCATCCCCGGCGACCATCTGGACGCGTGGCTGCGCACGATCACCGCGCTGCGGCTGGTGCTCGCGTCCCGCATCGGCATCGAGACTGCGGACACACACGATCCGGATGATCCGCGGTACGGCGTGTACGACTGGCTCGGCTACCGCCTGGAGGGGCTGATCCAGGCGGCTGACGAGCGTGATGCCCGGTTCTGAACCGGCTGTCAGGGCACGGTCACCACGATCGACGCGAGTGATCGCGGATCGTGTGCACGGATGTGCACCTCTTCCTGGGCCGCCCAGCGGTCCCAATGCGGGCGGTAGCCGTCGCCGTCGCGCTCGAGCGCACGGTGCTTCCGGCCCTCTGCGGGGCCGTCCACCCAGATCCCGACATCGATCACTCCGGCGGAGTCGCGCGTGAGGGCGCCGCATCCTTCCAGGATGAGCCCCTGGGCGGGAGCGACGACGTGCCTCTCAGCCTCGGAGTCCCTCTCCCAGTCCCAGCGCCTCCAGGAGCCGACATCGCCGCGTGAGTGCGGGAGCAGCACGTTCTCGAACGCGAGGCGCGCGCCCGCGGCGAGGCCGTCCCACCCGGGGTAGATCGAGTCCAGCGCGAGCAGCTGGACGGGTCGGGCGAGGGGCCAGTCCTCAGCGACCCGCCGAGCAAGCGTGGACTTGCCCGCCCCGCTGCGCCCGTCGATCACGACGACAGGCGCCACCGCGTCGAGAACACGCACCGCCTCGACGATGCGGCCTGCGGCCGCATCGAGGCACTGTCCGAACGGATCGCTACTTCTTGAGGGCACGGATGATGCGGGTGAACGCACGCCCGGCGACCCACACGAACGGGATGCCGACCGCGAGCAGGGTGATGAGGTTGGGCTCGAACCGCAGTCCCTCCTCACGGCGCACGTAGACGCCGAGCGGGATCGCCGTGCCGCCACCGGAGCCGCCCTCCATGCCCTCGCCGCTGCCACCGGCGAAACCGGAGACGGTCAGAGCGACCGGTGTCACGCTGACGCCGTCGACATCGACCGGCTCACCGTATGCGCTCTTGACCCCGAACGAGGCGGCCTGGTTCCCGAGTTCCACTGCGATGTTGGGCATGTCGTCCACGCTAGCCGACGACGGGCGTCGTGTCGCGGATCATTCCCTGCCGAAGGAGCGCGGATGTGCGCCGTCACGGGCGTCGTCCCGTCCGACATGACGGGCTCGCGTGATCATGGCACTGCCGAACCGTGCCCGAGCGTCGTCCAGGGCGCCCTCGAGCCTGCGCCGCTCCGCGTCGTCGTCCCACAGCGCGAACCCGGCCGAACCGGCGCTCTGCAGCTTCTCGGCGCGGACGCCGAGCAGGCGGATCGGGTCACGGCGCTCGAGGCCGTCGAACAGGGCCGTCGCGGTGTCGCCGATGCGCTGGCCGACATCGGTCGGCTCCGGCAGCGACTGTGCTCGCGTGATCGTGGAGAAGTCCGAGAAGCGCACCTTGATCGCGACCGTGCGCGCCTCCCAGGATGCTGCGCGCAGGCGGGCGCCGACTCGGTCCGAGAGGCGCAGCAGCTCGGCGCGCAGCACGTCGAGGTCGGTCAGGTCCACGTCGAACGTCTCCTCATGCCCGATGCTCTTCTCGACCCGCTCGGTCTCGACCTCTCGAGCATCCTCACCCCTGGCCAGTTGGCGCAGGCGACCCCCTGCCGCGGGTCCCAGGGCTCGCTCCAGCATGCCCGGAGCCGCCTCACGCACATCACGGATGGTGCGGATGCCGCGGCGCTCGAGAGCTTCGGCGGCCTTCGGACCGACCCCCCACATCGCGGCTGCCGGACGCGGATCCAGGAACTCCTGGGTGCGGGCTCCTGGCACGATGAGCAGCCCGTCGGGTTTGGACAGCGTCGACGCCATCTTCGCCACGTGCTTGGTGGCCGCGACGCCCACGCTGCAGTTGATGCCGACCTCATCGGCGACCCGGCGGCGGATGAGCGCGGCGATCTCGCCCGGACTCCCCCACAGCCGGCGCACGCCGCGTACGTCGAGGAACGCCTCGTCGATGGACAGCGGCTCGACCAGCGGGGTGAACGATTCGAAGATCGCCATCACCTGGCTCGAGACGGCCTGGTACCGCGCGAAGTCGGGCGCGACGATCCGAGCGGCGGGACACAGCCGCACCGCCTGCGACACCGGCATGGCCGAGCGGACCCCGAATCTGCGGGCCTCGTAGGATGCGCTGGAGACCACCGACCGTCCGTCGGGAGCCCCGATGATCAACGGCAGCCCGCGCAGGGATGGGTCATCGAGGGTTGCGACGGAGGCGTAGAACGCGTCCATGTCGACGTGCAGGATGCCGGTGCCGCTGTCGTCGGCGCCCGGGGACGACACCATGCGTCCCGATCCGTCGCCGCGTCCCATGAAACCATTCTCCCCGAGGCCGCGGACATCCGCTGCACATTCCTGACCGACCGGTCAGTCAGGAGGTGTACAGGGGGATGCGGGTCCCGCGTGACCTGCGCGGCGACGACATGACGGTGCCCGGGGCGATCACCGCCCCGGGCACCGGATGTCACGGCCTCCGCGACCTCACTGCGCTGCGCGCTCCAGGATGAGTTCGCGCACGCGGGCGGCATCCGCCTGCCCCTTCATGGCCTTCATCACGGCCCCGATGATCGCGCCGGCGGCCTGGACCTTGCCGTCCTTGATCTTCGCCATCACGTCGGGCTGCGCAGCCAGCGCCTCGTCGATGGCGGAGATCAGCGCGCCGTCGTCCGAGACCACCGCCAGGCCGCGGGCGTCCACGACCTCCTGCGGAGTGCCCTCTCCGGCGATGACGCCCTCGAGCACCTGGCGGGCCAGCTTGTCCGTCAGGGTGCCGGCATCGACCAGCTGCTGCAGAGCCGCGACGTTCTCGGGGCTGACCAGCTCCGTGGCATCCTTCTCCTGCGCGTTCGCGAGGCGGCTGATCTCTCCGGTCCACCACTTGCGGGCGGACGCCGGCGAGGCGCCGGCGGCGATGGTGGCCTCGACCACCTCGACCAGGCCGCTGTTGCGCGCGTCCTGGAACTCCAGGTCGGTGAAGCCCCACTCGGCCTTCAGGCGACGACGGCGGGCGACGGGCTGCTCGGGCAGAGCCGCACGCAGTTCCTCGATCAGCTCGCGGGGCGGCACCACGGGCAGCAGGTCGGGCTCCGGGAAGTACCGGTAGTCGTCGGCGTCCGACTTCGGACGCCCCGGTGAGGTGGTGCCGGTGTCCTCGTGCCAGTGCCGGGTCTCCTGCGTGATCGCGCCGCCGTCGGCGAGGATCGCCGCCTGGCGCTGGATCTCGTAGCGGACCGCGCGCTCCACGGAGCGCATCGAGTTGACGTTCTTCGTCTCGGTGCGGGTGCCCAGCTTCTCCTGCCCGCGCGGGCGCAGTGAGACGTTCGCATCGCAGCGCAGGTTGCCGCGCTCCAGACGCGCCTCCGAGATGCCGAGGGCACGGACGATGTCGCGGATCGCCGAGATGTACGCTTTCGCGTACTCCGGTGCGCGATGCTCGGCTCCGAAGATCGGCTTGGTGACGATCTCGACCAGCGGCACGCCTGCGCGGTTGTAGTCGACCAGCGAGTACTCCGCGCCCTGGATGCGTCCGGTGGAGCCCATGTGCGTGAGCTTGCCGGCATCCTCCTCCATGTGCGCGCGCTCCACGGGGATCGTCACGAGCGTGCCGTCCTCGAGCTCGACCTCGACGGAGCCCTCGTAGGCGATCGGCTCGTCGTACTGCGAGATCTGGTAGTTCTTGCCCAGGTCCGGGTAGAAGTAGTTCTTCCGTGCGAAGCGGCTGGACTCGGCGATCGAGCAGCCCAGCGCCAGGCCGAGGCTGATCGACGACCGCACCGCGGTGGCATTGACCACCGGCAGTGAGCCGGGCAGCCCGAGGTCGACCGGGGCGATGAGCGTGTTCGGCTCGGCACCGTGGAACTCGTCGTTCGCCGGGTTCGGGGCGTCCGAGAACATCTTCGTGCGCGTGTTCAGCTCGACGTGCACCTCGAAGCCGAGCACCGGCTCGAACAGCTCGAGGGCCTTGTCGTAATCCATGAGCTTGACGGTGGCCATCAGCGGGTTCCTCCCAGCACGGGTGCCTTCTCCAGCAGAGGGGCGCCCCACGAATCGAGCAGCGCGGCCTCCAGAGCGGCGCCGACGCGGTACAGACGGGCGTCCTCGTGCGCCGGCGCGAGGAACTGGATGCCGACCGGAAGGCCGTCGTCGGCGGCGAGGCCGGACGGGATCGAGATGCCGGGCACACCGGCGAGGTTCGCCGGGATCGTGGTCAGGTCGTTCAGGTACATCTGCAGCGGGTCGTCGATCTTCTCGCCGAGCGTGAACGCCGTGGTCGGCGCCGACGGCGTGGCGATGACGTCGACCTGCGCGAACGCCTGGTCGAAGTCGCGCTGGATCAGCGTGCGCACCTTCTGCGCGCTGCCGTAGTAGGCGTCGTAGTAGCCCGCCGAGAGTGCGTAGGTGCCCAGGATGATGCGGCGCTTGACCTCGGGTCCGAAACCGGCCTCGCGGGTGGCGGACATCACGTCCTCGACCGTCGCGCCGCCCTCGGGAGTGACTCGCAGGCCGAAGCGCACCGAGTCGAACTTGGCCAGGTTGCTGGATGCCTCGGCGGGGAGGATCAGATAGTAGGCGGCGACGCCGTATTCGAAGTGCGGGGCCGAGATCTCGACGATCTCCGCGCCCTGGGCCTCCATCAGGGCCACGGACTCATGGAACGACGCCGCGACACCGGGCTGGAAGCCGGAGTCGGGCAGCTCCTTGATGACACCGACCTTCAGACCCTTGAGCACGGCACCGGTCGCGCCCTCGCGGGCGGCCTCGGCGAATGACGGCCACTCCTGCGGCAGCGAGGTCGAGTCCTTCGGGTCGTGGCCGCCGATCACGTCGTGCAGCAGGCCCGCGTCGAGCACCGTGCGGGTGACGGGACCGACCTGGTCGAGGCTGGATGCCAGGGCGATCGAGCCGTAGCGGCTGACGCCGCCGTAGGTGGGCTTGGTGCCGACGGTGCCGGTGACGTGCGCGGGCTGACGGATCGAGCCGCCGGTGTCCGAGCCCAGTGCCAGCGGTGCCTCGAAGGCGGCCACGGCAGCGGCCGAGCCACCGCCCGACCCGCCGGGGATGCGCTCCAGATCCCACGGATTGCGGGTGGGACCGTAGGCGGAGTGCTCGGTGGAGGAACCCATCGCGAACTCGTCCATGTTCGTCTTGCCGAGCGGGATCAGCCCCGCCGCGCGCGAGCGCGCCACGACCGTGGCGTCGAAGGGCGACATGTAGCCCTCGAGGATCTTCGATCCGCTGGTGGACGGCATGTCGGTGGTGACCAGCACGTCCTTGACCGCCAGCGGGACACCGGCGATCGGACCGAGCTGCTCGCCCGCCGCGCGACGCGCATCGATATCGGCTGCGGCGGAGAGGGCGTTCTGGTTGACGTGCAGGAAGGCGTGCACATCACCGTCGACGGCGGCGATGCGGTCGAGGTGGGCCTGCGTGGCCTCCACGCTCGAGATCTCGCCGGCGGCGAGCTTCTCGCCCAGCTCGGCGGCTGTCAGTCGGATGATTTCGTTCACGGCTCTTCCCTGAGTCACTGTTCTTCACCGAGGATCGCGGTCACACGGAAGCGGCCGTCTGCGGCATCCGGGGCGTTCTGCAGCACCTGCTCGTGCGTCAGCGTCTGCCCGACCTCATCGGGCCGGAAGACATTGCTCATGGGGATCGGGTGGCTGGTGGCGACGACGTCGGGGGTCGCCACCTCCGACACCTTCGCGATGTTGTCGACGATGGCGTCGAGCTGACCTGTCAGCTGCGTCACCTCGTCGTCGGACAGCTGGATGCGCGCGAGAACGCCGAGGTGGCGCACGAGATCAGGGGTGATTTCAGACACCGCACCAGTCTACGAGAGCGAAGGACGCGACACGTAAGCTGGCGTGGTGACGACGTTCGTACCCCCGCGCCCGTGGACCGCCAGCTACGCAGACGGTGTTCCCGAGGACCTCTCCCCCGTCTCCGGCTCGCTGATCGACATCGTGGCGGCATCCGCTCGCGACTATCCGGATGCCCCGGCACTGCAGTTCTTCGGCCGCGAGACCGGCTACCGCCAGCTGCAGGAGCAGATCGATCGCGCGGCCGCCGGCCTGCGCGACCTCGGCGTCGGCGCGGGCGACCCGGTCGCCATCGTCCTGCCGAACTCGCCGCAGCACATCGTCGCGTTCTACGCGGTGCTCCGTCTGGGCGCGGTCGTCGTCGAGCACAACCCGCTGTACACACCGCGCGAGCTGCGCAAGCAGTTCGAGGACCACGGTGCGAAGCACGCGATCGTGTGGAACAAGGTCGTGAAGTCGGTGCAGGAGTTCCCCGCCGACCTCGCCGTGCAGACCCTCATCTCGGTGGACGTCGTGAACGGCATGCCGTTCGGCATGCGGCTGGCGCTCAGACTGCCGGTGCAGAAGGCCCGGGAGTCGCGCGAGGCCCTCACCGAGAGGGTGCGGGGCACCATCCCCTGGGAACAGGTGCTGAGAGCCGATCCGATCCCGGCATCGCACCCACGTCCTGGCACCGACGACCTCGCCATCATCCAGTACACCTCCGGCACCACGGGCACCCCCAAGGGCGCCGCGCTCACGCACCGCAATCTGCTGGCGAACGCCGCGCAGGCGCAGGCGTGGGTGCCGCAGATCCAGCGCGGCAAGGGCTGCGTGGTCTACGCGGTGCTGCCGATGTTCCACGCCTACGGTCTGACCCTCTGCCTGACGTTCGCGATGTCGATGGGTGCGCGCCTCGTGCTGTTCCCGAAGTTCGACCCGGACCTCGTGCTCGATGTGGCGAAGAAGCATCCCGCGACGTTCCTGCCGCTGGTGCCGCCGATCGCCGATCGCCTGCTCGCCGCGGCGAAGGCGAAGGGCGTGTCGCTCGCCGGCACCGAGGTCGCGATCTCGGGCGCCATGGCGCTGCCGCACGAGCTCGTCGTACCCTTCGAGAAGGCCAGCGGCGGCTACCTCGTGGAGGGGTACGGGCTGAGCGAGTGCTCCCCCGTGCTGATGGCCAACCCGGTCGCCGAGAACCGCGTGCCGGGCACCGTCGGCCTGCCGCTGCCGGGCACCGAGTGCCGCGTGGTCGACCCCGATGAGCCGACGATGGATGTTGAGCCCGGTTCCGCCGGCGAGCTCGTCGTGCGCGGACCGCAGGTGTTCCAGGGCTACTACGGCAAGCCCGAGGAGACCGAGGCGGTCTTCGTGGACGGCTGGTTCCGCACCGGCGACATCGTCACGATCGACGAGGGCGGGTTCGTCCGCATCGTCGACCGCATCAAGGAGCTCATCATCACCGGCGGCTTCAACGTCGCCCCGACCGAGGTCGAAGGCGTGCTGCGTCAGCACCCCGATGTACTGGATGCCGCCGTCGTGGGCCTGCCGAGCAGTCATTCCGGCGAAGAGGTCGTCGCGGCGATCGTCGTCGACCCCGGATCGGATGTCGATGTCGAGGCGATCCGCGATTTCGCCCGCGGCATCCTCACGCCGTACAAGGTGCCGCGCCGGCTCTTCGTCGTCGATGAACTGCCGAAGTCGCTGATCGGCAAGGTGCTGCGACGCCAGGTCAAGGAGCGTCTGATGGAGCTCAATTCCGGGAACTGACGGGGCGATCTCCCAGCGCCGGAGGGCGCCTGCGCGCTACGGTTGGGAAGTGACTTCCCCTGAGACTGCCGAGGCCGAGACGCCCGCCACCCCCGGATTCGACGAGATCGGCATCACCGGGCCGGTGCTGAAGGCCATCCACGACCTCGGCTACGAGACTCCGTCGCCGATCCAGGCGGCGACGATCCCGCTGCTGCTGCAGGGCCGCGACGTGCTCGGCACCGCGCAGACCGGCACGGGGAAGACCGCCGCGTTCGCGCTCCCGGTGCTGGAGAACCTCGATCTCTCCCAGAAGACACCCCAGGTCCTCGTGCTGGCGCCGACCCGCGAGCTCGCCCTGCAGGTGTGCGAGGCGTTCGAGTCGTACTCCGCGCGGATGAAGGATGTCCGGGTGCTCCCGGTCTACGGCGGACAGGCCTACGGCGTGCAGCTGTCGGCGCTGCGCCGCGGCGTGCACATCGTCGTCGGCACCCCCGGCCGCATCATGGACCACCAGGCGAAGGGCACCCTCGACCTCTCCGAGCTGAAGTACCTGGTGCTCGACGAGGCTGACGAGATGCTGAAGATGGGCTTCGCCGAGGACGTCGAGCAGATCCTGGCCCAGACGCCTGAGGACAAGCAGGTCGCCCTCTTCTCGGCGACCATGCCCGCCACCATCCGCCGTCTCGCTCAGCAGTACCTGCGCGACCCCGAAGAGGTCGCGATCAAGGGCAAGACCACGACGAATCAGAACATCACCCAGCGCTACCTGGTGGTGTCCTACGCGCAGAAGGTCGACGCCCTCACCCGCATCCTCGAGGTGGAGAACTTCGACGGGATGATCGTCTTCGTCCGCACGAAGAACGAGACCGAGACACTCGCCGAGAAGCTGCGCGCACGCGGCTACTCGGCCGCCGCGATCAACGGCGACGTACCGCAGGCGCAGCGCGAGCGCTCGGTGAACCAGCTGAAGGACGGCAAGCTCGACATCCTCGTGGCGACGGATGTCGCGGCCCGCGGCCTCGACGTCGAGCGGATCAGCCACGTCGTCAACTTCGACATCCCCACCGACACCGAGTCCTACGTGCACCGCATCGGCCGCACGGGACGCGCCGGCCGGTCGGGCGACGCGATCAGCTTCATCACGCCGCGCGAGCGCTACCTTCTCAAGCACATCGAGAAGGCGACGCGCCAGCAGCCCGCACAGATGCAGCTGCCGACTCTCGAGGATGTCAACACGACCCGCCTCACGCGGTTCGACGACGCGATCACCGCGGCGCTCGAGGGGACCACGCGCATCGAGGGCTTCCGCGACATCATCGCCCACTACGTGCGCAACCACGACGTGCCGGAGGCGGATGTCGCCGCCGCCCTGGCGGTCGTCGCGCAGGGAGACACTCCCCTGCTGCTGGACCCCTCCACCGACCAACTGTCCCGCGCCGTCGAGCGCGACAACCGTCCGCCGCGCGAGCGTGCGGAGCGCGCCGACCGCGGACCGCGCGAGCCGCGCCGCAGCCAGGGAGACTACGCACCGTACCGCATCGAGGTCGGTCGCCGGCACCGTGTGGAGCCTCGGCAGATCGTCGGCGCGCTGGCGAACGAGGGCGGCCTGCGCCGCGACGACTTCGGCGCGATCGCGATCAAGCCGGACTTCTCGATCGTCGAGCTGCCGGTGAACCTGGACCCGTCGGTGCTGGACCGGCTGCGCGAGACGCGCATCTCTGGCCGCCTCATCGAGATCAAGCCGGACCGCGGCGTGCCGAACCGCCGGGCACCGCGCGACGGCGGCGGATACAAGGGCAACCGCGACAGCCGTGGCGACCGCGAGAGCCGGTACGGCCATGACTCGCGCCCTGCGCGCAAGCCGCGGCACAAGAGCTGACCTGGCCTCTCCCGAGCACTCCGTGCGGAGTTGTGCTGCTCCCGCGGACGCATCCGCACACGTCATCCGCGGGAAGTGCACTGTCCCGCGGGAGCAGGACGGCGCGGACCTGTCGCCGCCGGGGCCCAGGGGCCGCGCACCCGGAACAGCACAGCAGCGCCGCTGTCGCCACAGCGACCAGGACCGTCACGCCGGCCAGCGTCGGGATCAGATCGCTCGGTGCGCTCACGTCCGTGAGCCCAGTCGGGTGCGACGCGCGGCTCCGGTCGTGGATGCTGGAGGCATGAGATCGGTTCGGGTCGTGGCGCACGGGCGCGTGCAGGGTGTCGGCTATCGCTGGTTCGTACGGGACGCCGCGGAGTCGGAGGGCGTCACCGGCTGGGTGCGCAATCGCCGTGACGGCACGGTCGAAGCGACGCTTCACGGCGACGAGGTCGCCGTGAAGTCGGTCTTGGAAGAACTGCGAAGGGGACCTCTCGCTTCGGACGTGAGGACACTCGACGTCGAGGAGTGCGCGGACGAATCCTCCGCCGAATTCGACATCCGGCCTACTGAGTAGACGCCAGCTCCCCGAGGATGCTCCGGGCGAGCGTGGAGACGTCGACGGATCCGGCGGTGTCCACGGCGATCACCGGAAAGCCGGTCATCGGACGCGCAGCATCCGCCGCGGCCTCCCATTCCGCGAGACGTCCCGTGTCGTCGTGCACGGCGTGCCGAGCACGGGTCAGGTAGCGCTCGCGCATGACGTCGCGTGGCGCCTCGCACCAGACCTCGACGCCCTCGGGCGACCCCACGGACTCCCAGCCACGGCGGAACCACTCCTCATCGCGTCCGGCGAGCCAGACGGACTCGATCAGCACCATGCCCTCCAGCATCCCGACGATCCGCCACAGCGCATCGGCCGCCAGCGCGCCGACGGCGCGCGTCGGCAGCGGCGCGTCGACGGCATCGCCCAGGGCCTCCTTGAGGGCATCCTTCGAGACCAGCGGGACTCCGAGTTCAGCGGTGAGCGGCCTCGCTAGCGTCGTCTTGCCCGCGCCCGCCATGCCGTTCAGGACGACGAGCCGGTCAGGCATCCAGCGCCGCCGGCCCCTCAGTGACGAGGACGTGGAACTGCGCGGCATCCAGAACGCGGATACCGAGATCCTCCGCCTTCGTGAGCTTGGAACCTGCGCCCGGACCTGCGGCGACGAAGTCGGTCTTCTTCGAGACCGAGGATGCGGCCTTGCCGCCGGCTTTGATGATCGCCTCCTGCGCGCCCTCGCGGGTGTACCCGTCGAGCGATCCGGTCGCGACCACGGTCAGACCGTCCAGCACACCGCCTTCGGAGACAGCAGCACCCGGCCCAGGATGCCCCGGAGTGGCCCACTGCACGCCGGCCGCCGCCCATTGCCGCACGATGTCCTGATGCCAGTCGATCTCGAACCAGCTCAGCAGCGAGTCGGCGATGATGCCGCCCACGCCCTCGACCGCCGCGAGCTCTTCACGACTGGCGGCGCGGATCGCGTCCAGCGACCCGAACCACTGCGCGAGCGCTCTGGCCGCCACCGGGCCCACGTGACGGATGTTCAGCGACACGAGCAGTCGCCACAACTCCTTGGTCTTGGCCCTGTCGAGTTCGGCGATGAGCTTGATCGCGGCTGAGGAGGGCTGCGGTCCGTCGATCCCGTCCTTCTTCTCGGCCGCGGTCGGGTTGCGCCGGAACGGCGATCGCGTCTTGACGATGCCGTCGTCATCCTCCTTCGGCAGGCCGGTCTCGGAGTCGCGCACCACCACGGAGATCGGGACGAGATCTTCCAGCACCAGCGAGAACAGGCCGGCCTCGGTGTCGAGCGGCGGTTCGGCGGGATGGCTGGGCTGCGTGAGCGCGGCGGCGGTGACCTCGCCGAGCACCTCGATGTCGAGGGCTCCGCGCGACCCGATGTGCTCTACGCGCCCGCGCACCTGCGCCGGGCAGGAGCGGGTGTTGGGGCACCGCAGGTCGATGTCGCCCTCCTTGGCCGGGGCCAGGGTCGAACCGCACTCCGGGCAGCGCTCCGGCATGACGAACTCGCGCTCCGTGCCGTCGCGCTTCTCGACCACGGGGCCGAGCACCTCGGGGATCACATCTCCGGCCTTGCGCAGCACGACGGTGTCGCCGATCAGCACGCCTTTGGCCTTCACCACATCCTTGTTGTGCAGGGTCGCCTGTCGCACGACGGAGCCCGCGACATGCGCCGGGGCCATGACGGCGAACGGTGTCGCACGGCCGGTTCGTCCTACGGAGACGACGATGTCGAGCAGCTTCGTCTGCACCTCTTCCGGCGGGTACTTGTAGGCGATCGCCCATCGCGGGGCCCTGCTGGTCTGGCCGAGCTCGGCATGCAGCGCCAGCTCGTCGACTTTCACGACGATGCCGTCCAGCTCGTGCTCGATGTCGTGCCGGTGCTCGCCGAAGTAGGCGACGAAGTCGGCGACCTCGTCGATCGTGTGGCACACCCTCGTGTGCGGGCTGGTCGGCAGCCCCCATTCAGCGAGCAGATCGTAGACCTGGCTCTGCGCCGCCACGGGAGGGTTCTCCCACGCACCGATGCCGTGGACGTACAGAGACAGCGAGTCCACCCGGAGCAGCCCGGCCTCGTGCTCGAGCCCCTGCTTCTTGTCGAGCTGCTGGCGGAGGCCGCCACTCGCGGCGTTGCGCGGGTTGGCGAACGACGGGAAGCGCCGCGCCGCGGCGGCCCGCGCCTTCTCCTCATCGAAGGGTTTCTTCGCACCGGCACGCGCCTCCCAGCGTGCGAGCGCATCGGCGTAGGCGCGGTCGCGGAACTCCGCCTGCGCGGCGTTGAGCCGCTCGAACGCGGCGACGGGGATGAACACCTCGCCGCGCACCTCGACGATCGGCGGATGCCCGGTGCCGCTCAGTCGCGGAGGGATGTCGGCCAGCCGCAGCGCGTTCTCGGTGACGATCTCGCCCACGCGCCCGTCACCCCGCGTCGCCGCAGAGGTCAGCACGCCGTTCTCATAGCGCAGGTTGATCGCGAGTCCGTCGATCTTGAGCTCGGTGAGCCACGAGATCTCACGGCCGGCCGCGGCCTTCGTCTTGACCTCCCAGTCGCGCAGCTCATCGAGCGAGAAGACGTTGTCGAGACTCAGCATCCGCTCGGCGTGCTCGAACGTGTCGAGTCCGGTCGACTCGGCGGCACCGACCATCTGGGTGGGCGAATCCTGGCCCTGCAGCTCGGGATGCAGTCGCTCGAGCTCCTCCAGCCGCCGCATCCACCCGTCATAGGTGGCGTCGTCGACGATCGAGGTGTCGCGCCCGTAGTAGGCGTCCTTCGCATCGAGGATGCGGGTCGTCAGCTCCTCGGCCTCGTTGCGGGCGTCTTCCAGCGAGATGTTCTCCGGCACGGATCGAGTCTACGAGCGCCCGCCGACATCCGCCGGGCGCGTCGCGCAACCGAACAGGCGCCGTCCGGCACTGACTCGGAGATCTGCAGAATCGCGGAGCCGACCCCCAGATCAGCACCGAGATTCTGCAGATCTCCGAAATGCTGCGGGGCGACAACTACGCTGAGCCACGTGACACGTGTGATGACGACGGTGTTCCTCCACGACGACGAACGCGTCCTCCTTCTGCACCGCGAGGGATCCCGCGTCATCGAAGATTCCTGGGTCGGCATCGGTGGACACGTCGAGCCCGGCGAGGACGTCCAGGATGCCGCGCTGCGCGAGCTCACGGAAGAAGTCGGCCTGCGCGGGCCCGACCTGCGCGATCTCCGTCTGCGCTACGCGGCGACCAGGGAGGCCGACGCTGAGACGAGGGTCGTGCACTACTTCACCGCACGACTCGCCGACGGTGTCGCCGCCCCGACGCGCTGCACGGAGGGCACGCTGCGCTGGTTCGCTCTCGACGCTGATCTGTCGGAGCTCGCCATGCCGCCGACGGGCCGCGTGGTCCTCGACCACTGGCAGCGCATCGGCCGCTTCGACGCGAAGACCCGTGATGTGCGCATGGAACGCTCAGGCGGCGTCTCCGTCGTCCCCGGTTGAGGCGAGCGCGCGGTTCGGGTGAAGACTGCACCTACTGTGGAGGCGTGATCACGCACACCCACGATCTGACGTTCTCCGAGACCGAGGTGCGGAAGCGATTCACCAGCTGGGACGAGGGCGAGCCGGACCGGGAATGGATGTGCCTCCTCCTCCTCGCCCAGCATGCGCCGGAGCTGGCGCCCCGGCCTCTCCGCCGAGAGACGGCGGAGGGCGACCCGGTGATCGTGATGGAGCGACTTCCGGGCACGCCGCTGGAGACCGGGGCCCTCACCACTCGGCAGACCGCCGCGCTCGGCGCCGCACTGCGGCGACTCTTCGACGTGCCGTTCGACGACGCCCGGGCGACCGGCATCGGTGAGCGGCGCCTCGGCCCTTCGACGCTGCGCCCGCATCTCATCGGATGGGCGGCCGCACCGCACGATCTCAGCGCGCTACACGAGCCGAGACTCGGCGAGCGGGCGTTGAGCGGCGCACGCGAGTTCCTCGCGACGTCCCCGACGCCCGCATTCGAGCTCTCCGTCATCGGCATCGCCGACCTCAATCCCGCCAACGTGCTGTGGGATGGCAGCGTCTGTAGGCTCGTCGACTTTGAGGACGGCGGGCTCTCCGACCCGGCGTTCGAGCTCGCCGATCATGTGGAGCACCTCGCCGGACGCGGCGTGTACGACGCCGACGCCCTCATCCGGGCCGTCAGCCTCTCCACCGCTGAGCGGGAGCGGCTCTCCGAGTGGCGCACGCACTGGGCCGTCTTCTGGCTGATCATGCTGCTGCCGGGCAACGGCGGCTTCCGGCGCAATCCGCCGGGAACGACGGAGCAACAGGCCGAGCGCGTGCTGCGCATGCTCGACGGATGAGGGCCATCGGCCTCACCGGATCCGTTTGTCCGACGGGCAGCATCCGTCGCGCTGCTCTTCTCCGTTCGTGCGGCGCGCATCTGCGCAGCGCAGACCGAAACGTGCAGCGTGAGCCTGCGCAACCGTAGGAAAGCGCAGCGCAAGCCGCGAACTGCAGCGCAGGCGACGAAGCTGGGGCAGGAGGCGGTTCAAGCGCCCACGGGCACAGCCGAGATGGTGGTGTCGATCGTGAACTGGCCGAGCACGCGGGTGCCGACGTAGAGCACGGCGCTCTGCCCCGGAGCGACGCCGTCGAGCGGCTCATCGGGCACGACTCGCACGCCGGCATCCGTCACGAATGCCCGCGCGGGCACCGGCTCGGCGTGCGCGCGGATCTGCACCTCGCAGTCGAGCTCGGATGCCTCGGGCGCGGCGCCCGCCCAGGAGAACCGCTCCCCCGAGATCTCGGCGATCGCCAGGGCCTCCTTCGGGCCGACCACGACCGTGTTGGTCACCGGGCGCACCTCGAGCACGAACCGCGGCTTGCCGTCCGGCGCGGGCACGCCGAGGCGCAGGCCCTTGCGCTGCCCGACGGTGAACGCGTGCGCACCGTCGTGCGTGCCGACGACCTCGCCCTCGCGGTCGAGGATCTCGCCCTGCTCAGCACCGACCTTCTCGGCCAGCCAGCCTCGGGTGTCCCCGTCGGGGATGAAGCAGATGTCATGGCTGTCGGGCTTCTGCGCAACGCTCAGGCCGCGCTCGGCGGCCTCGGCGCGCACCAGCGCCTTCGACGGCGTGGAGCCGAGCGGGAAGTAGGTGTGCGCGAGCTGCTCGGCGTTGAGCACGCCCAGCACGTAGGACTGGTCCTTGGCGTTGTCCGAGGCGCGGTGCAGCTCGAGCCCCTCCGAGCCGTCCACCAGCGTCGCGTAATGCCCGGTGCAGACCGCGTCGAAACCGAGCTCGATCGCGCGCTCCAGCAGGGCGGCGAACTTGATCTTCTCGTTGCACCGCAGGCAGGGGTTCGGGGTGCGTCCGGCCTTGTACTCCGAGATGAAATCCTCGATCACGTCGTCGCGGAAGCGCTCCGAGAAGTCCCAGACGTAGAACGGGATGCCGAGCAGGTCGGCGGCGCGACGCGCATCCATCGCGTCCTCGATCGTGCAGCAGCCCCGGCTGCCGGTGCGCAGCGTGCCGCCGGCGCGCGACAGCGCCAAGTGCACGCCGACCACGTCGTGGCCGGCCTCGACCGCGCGGGCAGCCGCCACCGCGGAGTCGACCCCTCCGCTCATCGCCGCCAGAATACGCATGGGTTCCAGTCTACGAGCGGGCGGCTGTGAGGGCTCCGCAGCGCGTTTCGTCTCGCTCCTCCGTCGCTCGCTCAACGACCGGAGGCGTGCGACGCCCGGGCGTACGCGTCGCCGATCGTCGCCAGCACGGCATCGACATCGGCATCGGTCGAGGTGCGCCCGAGTGTGAACCGCAGCACGCTCCGGGCATCCTGCTCACTCCGGCCGAGCGCCATCACCACGTGCGACGGCTCCGCGACGCCGGCCTGGCAGGCCGAGCCGGTGGATGCCGCGACACCGGCCATGTCGAGCAGGAAGAGCAGGCTCTCCCCCACGGCGCCGGGGAACAGCACGTGCGCATTGCCGGAGAGTCTGTCCACGGGATCTCCGAGCAGCTCCGCCTGCGGCACCGTCGCGCGGATGCCGCAGACCAGACGGTCGCGCAGCACGGCGAGCCGCTCGCACTCGGTGACGCGCTCGGCCTCGGCGAGCTCGAGCGCGACGGCGAAGGCCGCAGCGCCCGCGACATCCTGCGTGCCGGCGCGCAGTCCGCGCTGCTGTGCTCCGCCGTGCAGCAGCGGCCCCAGCCGAGCCGTCCTGGCCACGACCAGCGCACCGACGCCCACCGGCGCACCGAGTTTGTGCCCGGTCACGGTCATCGCCACCAGTCCGACACCCGAGTCGGCATCCCCGCGCAGCTCCCGGAACGACAGCGGCACGTGCCCCAGGCCGCGACGGCGTCCAGGTGGAACGGCACTCCGGCATCCGCCGCGACCGACGCCAGGGCGGCGCTGTCGTTGATGGTGCCGACCTCGTTGTTCGCCGCCAGCGCGGTGGCCAGCGCGGCACCCGGGAGCGCGTCTGCGAAGGCTCGCGCGGGGATCCGACCGACGGCATCCAGTGGCACCGGACGCACACGCGCTCCCTCCGCCGCCAGCGCGGACACCGTGTCCATCGTCGCGTGATGCTCGCCGTCCGGCAGCACGATCGCATCCGCTTCCGGAGCCCTCGATGCCCAGAGACCGTGCAGCGCCGTGTTGATCGACTCGGTGCCGCCCGAGGTGAACACCACTTCGATCGGGTCGCAGCCCAGCACCGCGGCGGCGCGCTCACGCGACTCCTCGAGCAGCCGCCGCGCATCCTGTCCGGCACCGTGCGTGGACGACGCGTTGCCCACGACGGCGGACGCCTCGAGCCAGGCGTCCCGCGCCTCCGCGCGCAGCGGCGCGGTGGCGGCGTGGTCGAGGTAGAAGCGCATTCCTCCATCCTCCCAGCCGCACACCGTCGGCGGGCGGAATCGAGGATCACGCGACGCGGCATCCGGATTCATTCCCGGGCGTCATCGGCATCTAGGCTGTCCCCATGCTCCCGACGTCCCGCACGCCTCTCGGAGGCGCCGCGCTCGACGACCTCGGCATCCGGCTCCACGACGGTGTGGGCACGCTCCGGATCTGGTCGCAGAACGCCTCCTCGATCGAGCTCGTGATCTTCGACGCCACCGACCTCGACTGGGAGACCGCGCAGCTGCCACTGGAGCGCCGGCCCGGCGGGGTGTGGGAGGTCACCACCGACCTCCTGCAGCCGGGCGTCCGCTATGCGATCCGCGTAGACGGACCGCACGGTCGCGGCAACACGTTCAACTCCGAGACGCTGCTGCTCGATCCGTACTCGAGGGGCCTCGCGCAGGGCGACGGATACGAGGAGTGGCGCTCGGTCGTCATCGCCGACGGCTTCGACTGGGGCGGCATCCCGAAACCGAACACCCCGCTCGATCAGACGGTGATCTACGAGGGCCACCTCAAGGGCATGACCAAGCGTCATCCCGGCGTGCCGCCGGCCCTGCACGGCACCTACGCCGGCCTCGCGCATCCCGCCATGATCGAGTACTTCCACTCGCTCGGGATCACGGCGATCGAGCTGCTCCCCGTGCACGCGTTCGTGCCCGAGCCCCGCCTGCTCGAGAAGGGCCTCACCAACTACTGGGGCTACAACACGCTGAGCTTCTTCGCCCCGCACACCGCCTATGCGACCGAGGACTCGCGCAAGGGCGGCCCCGAGGCCGTGCTCGCCGAGTTCAAGGGCATGGTCCGGCTGCTGCACGAGGCAGGCCTCGAGGTCATCCTCGACGTGGTCTACAACCACACCAGCGAGGAGGGCCTCGGTGGACCCCGCTCCAGCTTCCGCGGCATCGACAACGCCCTCTACTACCGGCAGACCGCCGACGGCGCATACGTCGACACCACCGGCGTCGGCAACACCGTGAACACCGCGACGGATGCCGACGGCGCGGCTGGTGCTCGACTCGTTGCGGTACTGGGCCCAGGAGATGCAGATCGACGGCTTCCGCTTCGATCTGGCCGCTGCGCTCGGCCGCGACGAGAACCACGAGTACACCCGGGAGCATCCGCTGCTGCAGGCGATCGCCGACGACCCCGCACTGCAGGACGTCAAGCTCATCGCCGAGCCGTGGGATGTCGGGATGGGCGGGTGGCAGACCGGCAACTTCCCGACCGGCTGGAGCGAATGGAACGACCGTTACCGCGACCGCGCTCGCAACTTCTGGCTCAGCGACATCGACTATGCGCGCCGTGCCTCCGCCCCCGTCGGCATCGGCGGGTTCGCGAACAGGCTCGCCGGTTCGGCCAACACCTACAGCGAGGAGCGCGGTCCGCTCGCCAGCATCAACTTCGTGACCGCGCACGACGGGTTCACGCTGAACGACCTGGTGTCGTACGACGTGAAGCACAACGAGGCCAACGGCGAGAACAACCACGACGGCGCCGACATGAACCGCTCCTTCAACCACGGCGCGGAGGGCCCCACCGACGATCCCTCCATCCTGGCCGCGCGTCGCAAGGCCATGCGCAACCTGCTGGGAACACTGCTGCTGTCGGCGGGCATCCCGATGATCACCGCGGGCGATGAGTTCGGCCGCACCCAGCGCGGAAACAACAACGCCTACTGCCATGACTCGGCGCTGACCTGGCTGAACTGGGAGCACGAGCCCTGGCAGCGCGACCTGCGCGAGCACGTCGCGCTGCTCACCCGGCTCCGCGCCGAGAACCCCGCGCTGCGCCCCGCACGCTACGCCCGGCTCGGTGAGCACGTGCCGGAGGCGTCGGTGATGGACTGGTTCGACCAGGACGGCGGGACCATGGAGGTCGAGCAGTGGAACGACCCCCGCAACCGCACGCTGCAGTACGTCGCCGCCACGGGTCCGCAAAACGGCGACACCAACCGCATCCTGCTCATCGTGCACGGCACGGAGGCGCCGATCGACGTGCGGCTGCCGGAATCGATCGAGGGCGCCGCCGCATTCGTCTCGCTGTGGTCGAGCGCCGATGAGCGTCCCGACGGCGACCTCCGCAGATACGCGCCGGGCGACGTCCTCCCCGTCGTGGGCACATCGATGCAGCTCTTCCGCATCGAGTGATCGGGGCCGTCCGGACGCCCGTCGTCACGCGACCGGGGAAAGCTACCCGCTTCCCGGGGCGCGCGGTACATTCAAGGTGTGGCTGCTCGTTCTGTCTCGAATCCGGCGGTGCTCCGAAGCCCCGCACAGATCCCCGTGCGGCCCGCCGCCGAACAGGAGGATGCCGCACCCGGGACCCTGACCGGGCGCATCCCGCTCGCCGATCCGACGCCTGCGGCTCCCGGAGGCTTCTCGCCGAAGGCCTTCGCCGGTGAGGTGGTCCCGTTCCGCATCGTCGCATTCCGCGAGGGGCATGATCTCATCGGCGCGCGTGTGCGCCTGCGGTCGCCCGACGGCGTGGAGACCCTGCACCGGCTGAGCCCGCAGAACGACGGCACAGACGGCTGGCTCGTGCCGATCGCCCTGGACCTGCCGGGTACCTGGTCCTTCCGGTTCGAGGGGTTCACCGACGACTTCGCCACCTGGGCGCATGCCGCCGAGGTGAAGGCCGCGGCCGATGTCGACCTCGAGGTCATGAGCATCGCCGGTGCGCAACTGCTCACCCGCGCCGCCGGCCAGCAGGACCGTCCCGCTGCCGAACGGCGCGCGCTCAAGGCGGCGGCCAAGCGACTGCAGGACGCTGATGCCGCCATCCTCGCGTCCGTCGCCACGGACGAGACCCTCGCGGAGTCGATGACGGCGCGCCCGTTGACCACGATGTCCTCCGCGACCGCATGGCGCACGCTCCTCGTCGAGCGCACCGTCGCCGGCGTGGGCGCCTGGTACGAGTTCTTCCCGCGCTCGGAGGGCGCGAAGCGCCGCAGGGACGGCAGCATCGCGAGCGGCACCTTCCGCACCGCGGCGAAGCGCCTGCCGGCCGTCGCCGACATGGGGTTCGACGTGCTGTACCTGCCACCGATCCATCCGATCGGACGCGCGCATCGCAAGGGGCCGAACAACACCCTCGTGGCGGGGCCGCAGGATCCCGGCTCGCCCTGGGCGATCGGGGCAGCCGAAGGCGGACACGACACCGTGCATCCGGATCTCGGCACTCTCGCCGACTTCCGCGCCTTCGTCCGCGCCGCGGGCAAGGCCGGCCTGGAGGTGGCACTCGACCTCGCCCTGCAGGCCTCCCCCGACCATCCCTGGGTCGAGGCGCACCCGGAGTGGTTCACGACGCTGCCCGACGGCACGATCGCGTATGCCGAGAACCCGCCGAAGAAGTACCAGGACATCTATCCGCTGAACTTCGACAACGACCCGGAGGGCCTCTACGCCGAAGTGCTGCGGATCGTGGAGCACTGGATCGCGCAGGGCGTGCGGATCTTCAGAGTCGACAACCCGCACACCAAGCCGCTGCGGTTCTGGGAGTGGCTGATCGGCACGGTGAACGCCGCCCACCCCGAGGTCGTGTTCCTCGCCGAGGCCTTCACCCGCCCCGCGCCGATGCGCGGGCTCGCCGCCGCGGGGTTCCAGCAGAGCTACTCCTATTTCACCTGGCGCAACACCAAGGCCGAGCTCGAGGAGTTCCTCACCTCTGTGTCCACGACCACCGCGGACTACATGCGTCCGAACCTGTTCGTGAACACCCCCGACATCCTCACCGAGTACCTGCAGTACGGCGGACGCGCGGCCTACCGGATCCGCGCCTGCATCGCCGCGACCGCGGCGCCGCTGTACGGCGTGTACGCCGGGTACGAACTGTTCGAAAACGTCGCCCGGCCGGGATCCGAGGAGAACATCGACAACGAGAAGTACGAGTACAAGCTGCGCGACTGGCAGGGAGCAGAGGAACGCGGAGACTCGCTCGCCCCGCTCCTGCGTCGTCTGAACGACATCCGGCGCGAGCATCCTGCGCTGCGCCAGTTGCGGAACATCTCGTTCCACTGGAGCGACGACGACGCCATCCTGGTCTACTCGAAACACCTCGACGCAGCCTTCACCGGCACCGGAGCCGACGACACGATCATCGTCGTCGCCAACGTCGATCCGCACTCCGTGCGGGAGACCACCGTGCACCTCGACACCACGCTCTGGGGCGTCACACCCGGCGATCCGTTCGAGGTCGAGGATCTGCTGACCGGCGAGGTCTGGACCTGGACCGACCACGACTACGTGCGACTCGACGCCTTCGCCGAGCCGGTGCACATCCTGAGGGTGAAGGAGCGATCATGAGCCACATCGAGGACGTCTCCGTCTCTGCGGACTGGGAGGACATCGCGCACGGCGCACATCACGATCCCCACGCAGTGCTCGGCGCACATCCGGGCACGGATGCCGTGGGCCGAACCACCACCGTCGTGCGGGTGCTCCGTCCGCTCGCCGAATCGGTCGCCGCCGTGTTCACGGACGGGAGCCGGATGGAGCTCGAGCACGTCGTGCACGGCATCTGGGAGGGCAGCCACGACGGCCCTCCGGTGCCCTACCGCGTGGCCACGGTCTACCAGGGGCAGGACGAGGTCGTCGGCGGAGACCCGTACCGCCACCTGCCGGCCCTGGGCGAGATCGACCTGCATCTGATCGGGGAAGGGCGCCATGAGCGGCTCTGGGAGGCGCTCGGCGCGCACCTCCGCGTCCTCGACGGGGAGACCGGTGTCGACTTCGCCGTCTGGGCCCCGAACGCTCGGGCAGTCCGCGTGGCGGGCGACTTCAACGGCTGGAACGGCGAGGGGCATGCGATGCGCTCGATGGGGTCGAGCGGCGTGTGGGAGCTCTTCATCCCCGACGTGACGGTCGGCACCGCGTACAAGTTCCAGCTGCTCACCCCGGACGGACGCTGGATCTTCAAGGCCGACCCGATGGCCCAGGCGGCCGAGGTGCCGCCCGCCACGGCGTCGGTGGTCACCCTCGATGCGTACTCCTGGGCGGACGGCGCCTGGATGACCAGACGTGCGGCCACGCACGCCGTCGCGCAGCCGATGTCGGTCTACGAGGTGCACCTCGGCTCCTGGCGAGGGGGAATGGGGTATCGCGACATCGCACAGCCGCTGATCGAGCACGTCGCCGCCACCGGATTCACCCACGTCGAGCTCATGCCCGTCGCGGAGCATCCGTTCGGCGGATCGTGGGGCTATCAGGTGACCGGCTACTACGCACCCACCAGCCGCTTCGGCACGCCCGACGACCTGCGCTACCTCATCGATCAGCTGCACCAGGCCGGTATCGGAGTGATCCTGGACTGGGTACCCGGCCACTTCCCGAAGGACGACTTCGCCCTGGCCAGATTCGACGGCCGTCCGCTCTACGAGCATCCCGACCCGCGCAGAGGCGAGCACCAGGACTGGGGAACCCTGATCTTCGACTACGGCCGCAACGAGGTGCGCGGGTTCCTCGTCGCCAACGCGCTGTACTGGCTGTCCGAGTTCCACATCGACGGACTGCGCGTCGACGCGGTCGCATCGATGCTCTATCTGGACTACTCCCGGCGAGACGGCGAATGGGAGCCGAACGTGCACGGCGGGCGGGAGAACCTCGAGGCGATCCGCTTCCTGCAGGAGGTCAACGCGACGGCGTACCGCAGCTTCCCCGGCATCGTGATGATCGCCGAGGAGTCCACCGCGTTCCCCGGCGTCACCGCGCAGACCACGGCCGCCGGCCTGGGGTTCGGATTCAAATGGAACATGGGCTGGATGAACGACTCGCTGGAGTACATGAAGCGGGATCCGATCCACCGCTCCCACCACGAGGGCGAGATCACCTTCTCGTTCGTGTACGCGTTCGGCGAGAACTACGTGCTCCCGATCAGCCACGACGAGGTCGTGCACGGCAAGGGCACGCTGGTCTCGCGGATGCCGGGCGATCACGCCCGCAAGCTCGCCAACGTCCGCGCCTACCTGGCCTACATGTGGGGGCATCCAGGCAAGAAGCTGCTGTTCATGGGACAGGAGTTCGGTCAGATCGGCGAGTGGTCGCCCGACCGCGAACTGGACTGGTGGCTGCTCGATCAGCCCTCGCATCAGCAGCTGCTGGGCTTCGTCCGCGCCCTGAACAGCACCTACCGCACGCAGGCTCCGCTGTGGGAGCGGGACAACGACGGGTCGTCGTTCGCCCGGCTCGGCGCCCCCTCCTGGGATCCCAGCGTCGTGGCATTCGAGCGACGCGACGCGCACGGCGGCCGCCTGGTCGTCGTGACCAACTTCGCCGGTGCGCAGCGCACCGGCTACCGTCTCGACCTGCCGCTCGAGGGCGTCTGGCAGGAAGTCCTCAACTCGGATGCCGACGGAGTTCGGCGGAACGGGGTCCGGAAACCTCGGACTGGTCAGCGCGCATCCGGTGGGCGAGAGCACCGTGCCGGTCGCCACGATGACACTGCCCGCACTGTCGACGATCTGGCTCCGGCATCAAGTGGATCCGCACGTGCCGTCGGCCACGTTCAGCTGAGACGACGATGGCCGGGGACCTTCGTCCCCGGCCCCTTCGACAGGCTCAGGGACCCGGTGATTCAGTTCAGAACAGCAGCGACGCGAGCCTGGTGCGTGCGGCGGCGACCCGCGGGTCCCCGGCGCCGATGAGGTCGAACAGCTCCACGAGACGCTCGCGCACCGGCATCCGCTGATCAGCGGGAAGGGTGGCGAACAGGTCGAGCAGCCGGCCGAACGCATCGTCGACGTGACCGCCGGCGATGTCGAGGTCGGCCACGGCGAACTGCGCGTCCGGGTCGAGAGGCGCCTCGGCGGCCGCAGCCCGGGCGGCCTGCAGGTCGAGGTTCTGCACCCGGGCGAGCAGCCGCACCTGGCCGAGACCGGCCTTGGCGTCGTCGTCGCGGGGATTCTCCGCGAGCGCCTTCTCGTAGGCGGTGATCGCACGCTGGTAGTCACCGGCCTCGATAGCCTCGAAGGCCTCGGCGTGCAGTGGGGGCAGCGGCTGCTCCTCCGGCTCCGCCGGCGCCTCGCCGGTCTCGCCCGCGGCCACGGATCCGCTCACGCCGTTCTGCGCGGCGAGCTCCAGCAGACGCCCGAACACCTCACGCACCTGCTCCTCGGGGACCGCGCCGGTGAACATCGGAACAGGCTGCCCGCCGACAAGCGCGACGACCATCGGGATCGACTGGGCACGGAAGCCCTGCGCGATCTGCGGATTCGCATCGACATCGACCTTGGCGAGCACGACCCGGCCGCCCAGCTCCCGAGTGACCTTCTCGATGATGGGGCTCAGCTGCTTGCACGGTCCGCACCACTCGGCCCAGAGATCGACGACGACGGGAACCGTGCGGGACAGCTCCAGGATCTGGCCGAAGGTCTCGTCGGTCACGTCCACGACGACGTCCGCGACGCCGGACTGGGCCGCGGCGGCACCGGATGCGTCGGCCTGCGGCCGGTCCCGCAGCGTGGACAGGTCGACGGCGCCGCGCAATGCCGCGGCTGAGATGTCACTCATTTGATGATCTCCACCTTCAGGATGTTCTGATGGAAGGCGAGCAGCTGGATCTGTGCGCTCGCGCCCTGGGCAGGAACCGCGAAGAACAGCTGCATGCCATAGGTGGTGCGCACACCCTTCTTCGCCTCCTTCGCGCCGGTGAGGGCCTCTGCCTCGGGGTTGCCGTCGAACTTGATGACGGCGTCAGGGGTCGTCGGCGTGACCGTCTGGGTGTCGACCACCGAGACCGACACGATGGCTCCGCTGTCCAGGGTGGCCAGTGACACCGGCGCGAACGTCGAGGGGGTCATGTCGAAGGCGACCTTGGTCGTCTTCGCCGCTCCCTTGTCGGCGATGCCCTTCACCAGAGCGGCGCGACTCGCGACGATCGCCTCGGCCTGCTTCTGGGAGGCTTCGTCGAACTCACCCAGGTGCGGACTCTTCGCTCCTTCGTCCACGACCGACGAGAAGGCCGCTGCCACCTCGTTCGGCGGCATCATCAGGAACGTGGAGTCCGGCGGAACCAGGGTGGTCCCGAGCCACGCGGGTGCGAGCTTGGGCAGCTGGGCCGACGCCTGCATGTCCGACATCGTGCCGATGCGGTAGTTCGACCAGGGATCGGCCTGGGTCATCGTGAAGATCACCGGCGGCACCTTCTCGTCGTTCGCCTTCGTCAGCATCAGCACTGTGCGGGGCCAGGCGTCGGCGGCCTGCGGCAGCACGACCTCGACCTTGTCGGCGGGCAGCGGCGCGGGGATGCCGAGCTTCGCGTTCTTCGCGCCGAGTGCGTAGTCGGTGGCGCGTGCCTGGAGCACCGCACCGTCGAGCCGCGTGGTGGCGAGTTCGACGTCGCGGGCCTCGTCGGCCTCCGTCACCGTCTTCGCGATGTCCTTCAGGATCCGAGAGGCCTGCGCCTCGGTCACGGCCGGCGGCTTCTGGTTGTCGGGGGCGACCACGGTCGGCGTCGGCGTCGGACTCGACGAGGCGTCGAACTGCGGCCAGGAGTCGGCGGTGCAGCCGGTCGCGAGCACGGCGGTGAGACCGATCGCGGGGATCGCCACGGCGAGCCTGCGCAGCAGCGGCTGCGCCGTGCGCGGGGCCCTGCCGTCGTCGGCGGAGTCTCCCTCGGCCTCGCGGGAGCCGTCCTCGGTCTGCACCGGTCCGGTCGCGATCGACTCGCGTTCGGGAACGGCGTCGACGGCGAGGTCGATCGGCTCGGTCGGCGGGAGCGGCCCCGGTCCCTTGCGGCGCGGCCCCCTGCCGCGGCGCTGGTGACGGATGCCGAGCACGTAGAGCACCAGGCCGATCAGCAGCATGAGCCCGCCGAGGACGATCAGCGGGCCGGCCCACGGGGTCGTCGTCTTCAGCGGCCAGGTGACGAGGATGTCGGAGGGGGCGTCCTCGACACCGTCACGCGAGACGAGAACGCTCATGCCCTCGGGGAGCTGCAGGTCGGCGATCAGGGCGTCCTTGTCGGAGAACGAGTCCAGCCAGAGGTCGGAGCCCGCCGGGTTGCGACCCGTCTCGCTGGTGGACTCGACCTCGGCGTCCACCGCCTTCGCGCGGGGCTCACCCTTCTTATTCAGCGTGATGCTCTCGTACTCGGCGTCCGAGAGCCACGCCTTCATGTCGGCTGTGCGGCCGTAGGCGACGAAGAGGTCGCCCTCGCCGCGGACCATGAGGGTCTGCTGTCCTGGATGGGCGCGCAGCACGTCGCTGGAGATCAGGACGTACGGCTTCGACTCTCCGGTGGGAAGCTCCATCTGAACCTCGGACGGGCCCATGAAGACGGTACGCTGAGCGACCCCAGCACCGATCAGGACCGCAGCCAGGATGAAGGCCACGACGGCCCATACGAATCGCACGAGAAGACTCCTTACGTGACCCCGGCATCCGCCAGAGGTCTCCGCTCGACATTCCAGGGTAGCGAAAAGCGCCTGTGCGTTTTCCACACGAAGGCAGGAGCGCGCGGATGGCGCCACTCCCCTGCAGCGTTCCGGCATCACGGCGCCGAACGCCTAAGCTGTCGTTCACCGTCCGAGAGGAGAATCGATGAAGATCGTCAACCCGTTCCGCACCGCGCTCGTCGCGACGCTCGGCGTGGGCTTGGGGATCGTGCTCATCGGCAGCGTCCAGACGCTCTCCACCGTCCTGCTCTACATCGGCACGGCACTGTTCATCAGCCTCGGACTCGATCCGCTGGTGACGTTCCTGGAGCGCTGGCTGCCACGCTGGGCAGCGGTGCTGGTGACGATCATCGCCGTGCTCGCGACGATCACGGGCGTCGTCCTCATCGTGCTGCCGGTGTTCGTGCAGCAGATCGGGCAGCTGGTGCAGCAGGTCACGACGCTCGTCCAGCGTCCCACGCCGTTCGAGGATCTCAAGGAGTGGATGAAGCAGACCTTCCCGCTGCTGAAGGTCGACGACGTGTTCGTCTACGTCGAGGACTGGCTGAACACGAACGTCGGGGAGATCAGCAGCCAGATCGGCCAGGGCGTCCTGGTGTTCGGCGGCGCCGTGGCCGCGGGTCTCTTCGGCACGTTCATCGTGCTGGTCCTCACGATCTACATGACGGCGTCGACGCCCTCGCTGAAGCGCTCGGTGTACCAGCTCGTGCCTGCCTCGAAGCGGGAGCGGTTCATCGATCTCGCCGATCAGATCACCGACTCCGTGGGCTACTACGTCATGGGCCAGGTAGCCCTCGGCGTGATCAACGGCATCCTCAGCATGATCTTCCTGTCGATCATCAACGCGCCGTTCCCCGCAGTGCTCGCGGTGATCGCGTTCTTCTTCTCGCTGATCCCGCTGGTGGGGACCCTCACCGGCTCGACGATCATCGTGCTCACCTGCCTGATCCCGGGCCTCGCCTCGCCGGCGACCGCGATCGCCGCGGCGATCTACTACCTGATCTACATGCAGATCGAGGCCTACTTCATCTCGCCGCGCATCATGAGCAGGGCGGTGTCGGTGCCCGGTGCCGTCGTCGTCATCGCCGCACTGGCGGGCGGATCGCTGCTCGGTCTGCTGGGGGCGCTCATCGCCATTCCGGTCGCGGCCAGCATCCTGATCATCTACCGCCAGGTCATCATCCCCAGGATGAACGAGAGATAGCCCTCAGGCGATGCTCCAGCAGCGCGTGTGCCAGTGCCGCCGCGCCGCCAGGTCGGCGACATCCCCGAGGACCCCGTCCGCGCGCCACACGACGAGATGCGCGGTGCCGGGAGAGATCGTGCCGCGACATCCGGGGCACGTGTAGTCCTTCTGCGCCTGAGCGGCGTTCACCGGCTGCACGGTCCACTCCTGCCCGCGACGGGTCTCAGAGCGCTTCCAGCCCGCTATCAGGCGGTCGAGCGAGTCATCGGCGGCGCGGGGATCCGGGCGCCGTCTGCGGGAGCGAGCCATGCCGCACGCTCACCACCAGTGGTTGCGCGACCAGAACGCGTACGCTCCCGCCCATCCGCCGTAGCGGCCCGAGGCGTACCCGGTGCCCCAGCGGAGGTTGTCCACCGGGTTGTACCCGTTGCCGGGGACCTTGCTGCACGGGAGGGCCTGGACCAGGCCGCACGCGCCGGAGGACTTGTTCGTCGCGTTCGGATTCCAGCCGCTCTCGCGCGAGACGATGTAGTCGACATACGGCCAGTCGCTCTTCGCGATGCCCGCTGCCGACATCCACTGCTCCTTCGAGCCGCCGCCGGTGTACTTCGGCGTCCCGACGGAACCGCCGCCCGACTTCCCGGAGCTCTCGCTGCTCGCCACGACGGGCTTCGGTTTCGGCTTGGGCTTCGGCTTGATGTAGACCTCGAAGGTCCCGCGCGCGGCCGGAGCGATGTCCGCGCCGGCGACGGTCACGGTGAGGTTCTGACCCTCCTGCTCCGCGAGGGAGTAGACCGTGACGGCGTCCTCCCCGGCGACCGACGGGTCGGCGACGGCCATCCCGGTCGGAGCCAGCAGAGCGGCGGAGAAGCCGACGACGGCCACGCTCGCGACGACGGCGGCGATGGGACGACGGGTCCGGCTGCGACGGCCACGCGGAGATGCGGATGCCGCGCTCGCAGGGCGCAGTTCAGGCGTAATCGATTCGTTATCGGGAGTCACGATGCCGGCCAGTCTATGCGATCCGGCCTGAAACATCCATGAGAACGCGCGGTGAGCACTCAGCGGACGGCGGTCCGGTGAGCACTCAGCGGACGGCGAGGATGACCTCGACGGTCGTATCCAGGAGCGCGTCGACCTGCTCCTCCCGGTATCCGCCGCGCTGCATCCGGAACGCGGCGTTGCGCACCTGCTCGGCGCTGAGCGCATCGCCGTCACGGAGGAAGGCGGTGATCCGATCGGCGACGTGGTCGACCTCGTCGATCCGATAGCCGAAGGTGAGGACCCCGGTGCGCGCGAAGCGGTGCTTGGGTGCCCGTGCGAGGTGGTCGAGGATCACCTGCGCGTCGACCCGGGCCTCTGCGACCCAGGCCTCGACGCCCTTCTCCCTGACGGTGCGCTCGCGGGCACGGGCCGCGAAGGCGTCCTCGATGCGCCCGAGGGCCGAGTCCACGTCGGCGACCTGGTAGCCCTCCTTGACGAGCGGGAACGACGCCACCCGCACGTCTTCCGACGTGAGCGTGTCATCGCCGCTCTCGAAGGCGCGTCGAGCGGCATCCAGGAACGTGTCGACGGCCGCGCGATGATATCCGCGCTGCCGGCCCGAGGTGAGCGGGAACGCCGGCGGCGCGGCATCCTCGGTGGCGTGCGAGGCGGGGACGTCGGCGGTCATCAGGACACCATCCAGGGTGAGAGCAGGACGTACAGGGTGAGCGCGGGCACCGTGGAGGGCAGGATGCTGTCGAGTCGGTCCAGCAGACCGCCGTGCCCGGGCAGCCAGGAGCTCATGTCCTTGATGCCCAAGTCGCGCTTCAGCATCGACTCCCCCAGGTCGCCCAGCGTGGCGGAGGCGAGGACCGCCGCGCCGAGGATGAGGCCGCCCCAGACGGGGATGCCCAGCAGGAAGACTCCGAGCAGGGCGCCAGCGAGGAGCGAGCCCGCCACCGCGCCGCCGAAGCCCTCCCAGGTCTTCTTGGGGCTGATGCGCGGGGCCATCGGATGCTTGCCGAAGGCGAGCCCCGAAGCGTACGCGGCGGTGTCCGCCACCACCGCGACGACGATGAACGAGAGCACCCACCACTCACCGTGCTCGCGACGCAGGAGCATCAGTGCGAACGCCGCGAGGAACGGCACGTAGATCTGCACGAACCCGCCGACGAGGACGTCGGCGAGCACATCGCCGTAGGTCCGGCCGTCGCCGGCGGCCATCTGCGCGAGCATGCGCCAGACGCAGACGAACGTCACCGAGACGAAGAGCATCACCCAGCACAGCCAGAGGGGGCGAAGAAGCCGGTGGGGATCAGCAGCGCCGCGGCGACGAGTTGCGGGACGATGTCGATCCTGCGCCCGCCTGCTCTGAGCGCACGGGACAGCTCGTAGGTGCCGAGCAGACCTGCGGCCAGCGCGATCGGGACGAACAGCCACTTCACGAACAGCAGCGACACCAGCAGCACTGCGCCGAACGCGACGCCGATGAGGATGGCGACGAGCAGATCCCGGCCGGTGCGCTGCTTGATGCGCTCGTTCGCCTGGTCGAACTGATCACGCGCGTGCGAGACGTGCGTACCCAGCTCGTCGCGCGCGGCGCGCCACTGCTCGCGGATCGCGCCGAGGTCACCGGTGCCGGACGCATCGCCGACTGCCGGTTCGCCGGACTCGGATGCCGGTTCGCCGGACTCGACTGCCGTGTCCGGCGACCGGTCGGTCTCGCCGCCCTCCGGGCCGACCGGGGCCGCCGGAGCGGACGGACGCGGTGGCACTGCAGCCGCGTCGAACGCGGGGAAAGCCGCATCGGCGAGCGGGGTCGGCTCGGCGGGCGGCCGCGCTGTGCTCGGCGGGATGACGGGCTCGTCGGGCTTCTCCGACTGCGAGCCGGCGACGGGCACGCCGCGCACCGGCGTCACCGCATCCGCGGCATCCGCCTGCGGGGTGCCCTGCGCCGGTGTCGCCGCCGCTGCCCGAGCCTCTCGTCGGGTGAGCGGACGATCCTGCGAGGAAGAATCGTCAGACATCCCGGTCACACCTCGAGAAGTTCAGCCTCTTTGCGCTTGAGAGCGTCATCGATCAGGTCGACGTGCTGGCGGGTGAGCCCGTCGAGCTCCTTCTCGCCGCGTGCGATCTCGTCCTCGCCGACCTCGGCCTTGAGAGCGTCCAGCCCGTCCTTCGCCTTGCGACGGATGCCGCCGGATCTGCACCTTGGCGTCCTCACCCTTGGAGCGGACCAGCTTGACGTACTCCTTGCGGCGCTCTGCAGTCAGCTCTGGCATCGTCACCCGCACGATGTTGCCGTCGTTGGTCGGGTTGGCACCGAGGTTCGGCATATCGCGGATCGCCTGCTCGATGGCCTTCAGCGCGGACTTGTCATAGGGGGTGATGACGAGCGTGCGCGCCTCGGGGTTGGCCAGCGAGGCCAGCTGAGCCAGCGGCGTCGGCGAGCCGTAGTAGTCGACGAGCACCTTCTGGAACATCTGCGGGTTCGCGCGACCGGTGCGGACCGTGGCGAAGTCCTCCTTGGCGGCGTCGACCGCTCGCGTCATGCGAGAGGTGGTATCTGCGAGGACATCCGCGATCACGGGTTCTCCAATCGTCGAGTGGTTCTGGCAATTCTACCGGCGGGGCGCTTCCCGACGCGCCGCAGGCGGTGGTTCAGGAGGTGACCAGTGTGCCGATCGGCTCGCCGAGCAGCGCCTTGGTGACGCTGCCGGCCGGTTCCATTCCGAACACCCGCATGTCCATGTCGTTGTCCATGCACAGGCTGAACGCGGTCGAATCGACCACCTTCAGACCGCGCTGCAGGGCATCGCGGTAGGTCACGCGCTCGATGCGCTCGGCATCGGCATGCTTGTTCGGGTCGGCGGTGTAGATCGCGTCGACGCCGTTCTTGGCGACGAGAACCTCCTGCGCGCCGATCTCGAGGGCGCGCTGCGCGGCCACGGTGTCGGTGGAGAAGTAGGGCAGTCCGGCACCGGCGCCGAAGATCACGACGCGCCCCTTCTCCATGTGGCGCTCCGCGCGCAGCGGGATGTAGGGCTCTGCGACCTGGGTCATCGAGATGGCCGACTGCACCCGCGTGGGTGCACCGGCCTGCTCCAGGAAGTCCTGCAGCGCGAGGGCGTTCATGACCGTTCCCAGCATGCCCATGTAGTCGGCGCGGCCACGGTCCATACCGCGCTGGCTGAGCTCCGCTCCGCGGAAGAAGTTGCCGCCGCCGACGACGATCGCGACCTCCACGCGGTCGGTGGCTGCGGCGATGTCGCGGGCGATCGCGCTCACCACGTCGGGGTTGACGCCCAGCTGCCCGCCGCCGAAGGCCTCTCCGGAGAGCTTGAGAAGGACGCGACGGCGTCCGGTGCGTTCAGTCATGGGGAGGGTCCTCTCATCCGGTATCACGATAGTGGCAAATCTCCTGCGGGCATGAAGAAGGGGTTCGGACCCTGTGCGGATCCGAACCCCTTCCCGTGGCTTACGCGCCGACCTTGAAGCGCGCGAAGTCGGTCACCGTGATGCCGGCGTCCTTCGCGACCTGGCCGACGGACAGCTTGTTGTCCTTGGCGTAGTCCTGGTCGAGCAGCGCGACCTGCTTGAAGAACGCGGACACGCGGCCCTCGACGATCTTCGGCAGGGCGGCCTCGGGCTTGCCCTCGTTGCGGGAGATCTCGGTGACGATCTCGCGCTCCTTCTCGACCACGTCCGTCGGGACGTCCTCACGGGTGAGGTAGATCGGGTCGGCGAACGAGATGTGCTGCGCGATGCTGCGAGCGGTCTCCGCGTCGCTGCCGCTGTACGCGACGACGACGCCGATCTGCGGCGGCAGGTCCTTGCTGGTGCGGTGCAGGTAGACCTCGAAGGCGTCGCCCTGGATGCGGCGGACGCGACGGAGCTCGACCTTCTCGCCGAGGATCGCGGCCTCGTCGGAGATGAGCTGCTCGACGGTCTGGTCACCGGCCGGAGCGGCCAGGACGGCCTCGACCGAGTCGGCCGATGCCGGCGGCGGCCGCATCGGCGACCTTCTCGGCGAGGGCGATGAACTTCTCGTTCTTCGCGACGAAGTCGGTCTCGCAGGTGAGCTCGATCAGCGTCACGGCGCCGTCCTGCTCGCGAGCGACGACGAGGCCCTCGCTGGTGGAGCGGTCAGCGCGCTTGGCGTTGCCCTTGGCTCCCTTGAGACGCAGGATCTCGGTCGCCTTCGCGACGTCGCCGTCAGCCTCCTCGAGCGCCTTCTTGGTGTCGACCATTCCGGTGCCGAGCTGCTCACGCAGCGCCTTGATGTCGGCGATGGTGAAGTTGGCCATGTGTGGTGGCTCCTTGCTTCGTTATGTGTGCGTGGGGGTGCTTACTTGGTGTCGCCTTCGGCGCCCTCGGCGACGACGGCCTCCTCGACGGCGACCTCAGCCTCGGAGGCGACCTCGGTCTCAGCCTCGGCGGTGACCTCGGACTCAGCCTCGGCGGCGACCTCGGGCTCAGCGGCAGCCTCGGAGGTGTTCGCCTCGAGCAGCTCCTTCTCCCACTCGGCAAGCGGCTCGGCGTCGCCCGACTCCGGGTTGTGCTTCTGCTGCAGGCCCTCGGCCGCGGCGTCGGCGATGATGCGGGTCAGCAGCGAGACGGAGCGGATCGCGTCGTCGTTGCCGGGGATCGGGTACTGGAAGTCGTCCGGGTCGGCGTTGGTGTCGAGGATGCCGATCACCGGGATGCCGAGCTTCTTGGCCTCGTCGATCGCGAGGTGCTCGCGCTTGGCGTCGACGACCCACAGAGCCGACGGCGTCTTGGTGAGGTTGCGGATGCCGCCCAGCGACTTGTGCAGCTTGTCGAGCTCGCGCTTCTTGAGCAGCAGCTCCTTCTTGGTGAAGCCGGAGGCGGCCGGGTCGTCGTAGTCGAGCTCCTCGAGCTCCTTCATGCGGGCGAGGCGCTTCGAGACGGTCGAGAAGTTGGTCAGCAGGCCACCCAGCCAGCGCTGGTTGACGTAGGGCTGGCCGACGCGGGTCGCCTGCTCGGCGAGCACTTCCTGCGCCTGCTTCTTGGTGCCGACGAAGAGGATGGTGCCGCCGGCGGGCGACAGTCTCCTTGACGAAGTCGTAGGCGCTGTCGATGTAGCCCAGCGACTGCTGCAGGTCGATGATGTGGATGCCGCTGCGCTCGGTGAGGATGAAGCGCTTCACCTTCGGGTTCCACCGACGGGTCTGGTGTCCGAAGTGCACGCCGCTGTCGAGCAGCTGGCGGATGGTGACCACAGCCATGGTCGTCTCCTGGTTCTGACGCTCTCGCGTCGTTGAGGTTGTCGTCCGGCCGGACGGCCGGATGCCTGGCGCCCGGCGCACCCCCACCCGCCTCGTGAGAGACAGGACCTGTGGGAGTGGATGCCGCGACCGTGGTCGCTCTGGGCACGCGTAGTCATCCCCGTGAGGGGATGCGGGTTCCAGTGTACAGGATGCGGACGCCCGCAACCCGCCTCCACAGACCGAGACCGGACACTGCTTCTCCCCACCCCGGTGTTCGCCGCGTCGGGCGCGGAGTCCTGTCGATCAGGCTGGACGCATGGACATCGCACTCGACCGCCCGGTCGCCGGGTCGGGACTCCGCGGGACAGCACATCGCGGGTCCGGCACGCCCCGCGCGGCGCGCGCCGGGCTGATCCTGCTCCTCGCGCTCTCGAGCCTCTGCTGGCCCTTCCCGCAGCCGGTCGCAGCCGGAGGCGACCTCCCCGTGGAGCACGGCGTCGCGCTTCCCGCGGATGCGCCATGGGTCTGGCCCGTGGACGGGGCCCGCGAGGTGACGGCGCCGTTCCGAGCCCCCGCTCACCGCTACGGCCCGGGACACCGTGGCATGGACATCACCGCGACCGGCCCGATCCGCGCTCCGGCATCCGGTGTCGTCGCGTTCCGCGGGATCGTGGCCGACCGCGGCGTGCTCACGATCGACCACGGCGACGGCTACGTGATCACGCTGGAGCCGGTGTCCTCCGATCTCGCCCCCGGTGACGCCGTCGAAGCGGGGCAGCTCGTGGCGACGGCATCGGCGGGCGGACACGCCGCACGGGGAACCGTGCACGTCGGGGTGCGCCTGGACGACGAGTACGTCAATCCGCGGCCCCTGTTCGGCGACGTGCCGCGGGCGATCCTCTACCCGTGCTGCGACGACGGTTGACGATCTCAGGCGCGCGGATGGGCGAGACTGTATGCGGCCGTGAGGCGCTCTGCGGACACGTGGGTGTAGATCTGGGTCGTGCCCAGGCTCGCGTGGCCCAGGATCTCCTGCACCGCGCGCAGATCGGCGCCACCGTCGAGGAGGTGCGTCGCGGCGGTGTGGCGCAGCGCGTGCGGGCCGACGGTCTCGGCGCCGACCACGGGGGCGAGCACACGGGCCACGAGGGCATAGACGGAGCGCGGGCCGATCCTGCCCCACGGGTTCCCAGCAGGAGCGCGGGCGACGGAGCGTCGGAGCGGGTCAGAAGCGCCGGACGAGCTCGGGTGAGGTAGGCGGTCACCGCGGCCCTGGCGGGCATCCCGTACGGCACCACCCGCTCCTTCGCCCCCTTGCCGAGCACGCGCGCCGTGCCTCGGTCGAGATCGAGGTCGTCGACATCGAGGCCGCACAGCTCGGACACCCGCATGCCCGACCCGTACAGCAGCTCCAGGACGGCATGGTCGCGCAGCGCGATCGGATCTCCCTGCGCCGCGGCGGCCTTCTCGGCATCCAGCAGTTCGCGCATGCCCTCCTGTGACGCGACGACCGGAAGCGTCCTGGCCCGCTTCGGCGTCACCAGCCGCAGGCTGGGGTCGACGACGATCCGCTCCTCGTCCTTCGCCCAGCGGAAGAACGAGCGAGCGGCCGCGGCCCGCCGGGCCAGGGTCGACCGGGCATCCCCTCGCTGCGTCGCGTGCCAGAGCCACTCGCGCAGGAGCTCCAGGTCGATCTCCTCCAGCTCTCGCTCCCCCGCGATCGCACCGAGGTCGGCCAGGTCGGCGCGATAGGCGCGGACGGTCGCCGGCGACAGCCGTCGCACCCGCTCCAGGTGCGCGGCGAACGCCTGCACCGCCTCGTCGTATCTCACCCTCCCAGTCTGGCCCGCCGCCTGCCGCGCGGTCAGTACGCCATGCCCATGGCGGCGCGCACCTCGGCGAGTGTGGCTGCGGCGATCTCCCTCGCCCGGGCGTTCCCGTCGTGGAGCACCTCCGAGACAGTCGCGGGGTCGATCGCGGCTCGGCGCTCCCGATGCTCGGCGAGGAAATCGTTGACGGCTGTGGCCGTGAGTCGTTTCAGTGCACCGCTGCCGCCGTTCCCGATCTCCTCCGCGACGTCTGCCGGAGTCCGCCCCAGGCACACTGCTGCGGTGTCCAGCAGGGCCGAGACCCCGGGGCGCCGATCCGGTTCGTAGGTGATGCTGCGCTCTGAGTCGGTCTGCGAGCGCCGGATGACGGCGGCGGTCTCCTCCGCAGTCATGCGGAGCGAGATCGCGTTGCCGTAGCTCTTCGACATCTTGCGTCCGTCCAGCCCGGGCAGCTCGGGAGCGGTGGTGATCAGCCCGGCGGGTTCCGGGAACACCGCCCCGTACCTTTCGCCGAAGCGGCGGGCGATCTGCCTGGCGACCTCCACATGGGGCAGGTTGTCCTTGCCGACCGGTACGAGCGTCCCCTTGCAGAACAGGATGTCGGCCGCCTGGTGCACGGGATAGGTGAGGAGCAGACCGCTGAGGGAGCGACCGGCGGCGGCCGCCTCAGCCTTCACCGTCGGGTTGCGGTGCAGCTCCGCCTCGGACACCAGGCTGAGGAAGGGGAGCAGGAGCTGGTTCAGCTCCGGAACGGCGGAGTGCGTGAAGATCGTCGTCCGCTCCGGATCCAGCCCCGCGGCGAGGTTGTCCCTGACGACCTCGCGCACGTTCGTCGCGATGTCGCCCACCGAGTCGCGATCGGTGATCACTTGGTAGTCGGCGACGACGACGAACGTCTCGACTCCCATCTGCTGCAGCCGCACCCGTTCGAGGATCGTGCCGAACAGGTGCCCGAGATGGAGTGCCCCGGTCGGTCGTTCGCCGGTGAGGATGCGGTGCCGTTCCGGGTGCGCGGTGATCTCGGCCCGCAACGCGGGCATCCGTGCGGTGATGGCGGAGAAGGAATCCATGTGCTGCTCCTGGGGACAGGGCTGCACGGATGGATCTGTCCGCGATCGCGCGGGCTGCCGTGCAGCGCGCGCGAGTGAATGCGTTCGGCTGCTAGAGCAGCCACCACCACGAAGAGGAGGACGAGAAGCGCATGGCTACAGCATACGCCGCGGCGCAGCTACTCCGCCCGGATCCACCCCGTCTCCCGCCGCACCGCGCCGCCCTCGAGATCGAGCATCCCCAGGATGCTGTGCACTCGCTCCGCCGAGAGTCCGCTGCGCTTCGAGAGCTCCATGGCGTCCCGCGGCGCGCGGGTGCTCAGCGCGTCCATCAGCCTCACGCGATCGGGATCGGCCGGTGGCTGCGCGCGGCTCTCCCCTGCCGCGTCCGCCCACAGCTCCCGCACCTCGGCAGCGGAGGTGACGCAGATCGCGGCGTACTCGCGGAGCAGCCGGTGGCATCCTGCGGACGCCGCTGAGCTCACCGGACCGGGCACCGCGCCGAGCGGTCGCCCGAGCGCCGCGGCGTGCCCGGCGGTGTTCAGTGTCCCGCTGCGCCACCCCGCTTCGACGACGACGGTGGCGAGTCCGGCGGCGCTGATGAGCCTGTTCCGCTGCAGGAACCTCCATTTGGTCGGCGCTGCACCGCAGGGAACCTCGCTCACCACTGCTCCCCCGGCGCGGATCCGCTCGAAGAGCTGCTGATGACCGGCCGGATAGCTGCGGTCGACGCCGCCGGCCAGGAACGCGACCGTGATGCCGCCGACGCCGAGAGCCGCGCGATGTGCCATGCCATCGATGCCGTACGCCCCGCCGGACACGATCGAGACCCCGGAGGCCGCCAGGTCGCCGGCGATCTCCGCGGCGATGCGCTCGCCGTACCCGGTCGAGGCTCGTGCACCGACGACCGACACCGATTCGTCGGCGATGAGCGCCTCGGTCGACCCGCGCACCCAGAGCATCAGAGGCGCGTGCGGTCCGAGGTCGGCGAGACCGGCCGGCCACTCGGGATCCTCGGGGAGGAGGATCCGCGCACCGACCGCCTCAGCATCGCGGAGCGCGGCGCCCACGGCCCGCGGGTCCGCACGCGGCGCCCAGCGCGCCACTGCCTCGTTCATCGCCCTCGCTTCGACCACCTCCAGCGGCGCGCGCAGCGTGGCGTCGGACAGCGCCTGGTCGAGCGCGCCCTGCGGGCCGAAGGCGTCCACGAGCGCACCGGCGATCCCGTCGCCGGGCTCCGTCAGCACCGACCATGCCGCGCGCGCCGCGACCTCGGCGGGGTCCGCGTCCGGTCGCATCCGCTCGACAGTGCGCAGCAGGTGCTTGTCGGCGAGCAGGTGCGCCGTCGTGATCGACCTCATGCCAGGAGTCCTCTCTTCAGGAAGAGTGCGCGACCGACATCGTCGGAGTCCGGAGATCCTCGTCCGGACAGGTCCGCGATGGACCACGCGAGTCGCAGGGTGCGGTCGTAGCCGCGGAGGGTCAGGCCGCCGCGCTCCAGGGCCCGGTCCAGCGGCATCCGCACCGGGGCCGGCAGACGCAGCGGCCCCTGTCGCATCCGCTCGCCGGGGACCTCCGCGTTGCGCCGCCACGGGGTGCCGGCCCACCGCGCGGATGCCGCGCCTCGGGCCTGGACGACTCGCTCCCGCGCCCGCTGCGTCGTGATGGGTGAGCGCTCGGTCGTGGTCACCCGTGATGCCGCGACCCTCGCGACCTGCAGTTCGATGTCGATACGATCGCGCAGCGGTCCTGAGAGCTTCGCCGCATAGCGTCTGATCGCGATCGGAGGGCAGATGCACTCCGCACCCCGCACGCCGTAGTTGCCGCAGGGACAAGGGTTCATCGCCATGACCAGCTGGAACCGCGCCGGGAAACTCGCCGTGAATCCGGCACGATGCACCTCGATGCGTCCCGCCTCCAGCGGCTGCCGCAGCGCGTCGAGCGCAGCCCTCTGGAACTCCGGCGCCTCGTCGAGGAACAGGCCTCCCCGATGCGCCCGCACGATCGCGCCGGGGCGCGCCTGACGGGAGCCGCCACCGACCAGCGAGGCCATCGATGCGGAGTGATGCGGCGTCTCGAGCGGCGGCGTGCGATCGAGCGCGCGCACCGGATCTCCGCACAGCGACCTGATGGCGGCCACCTCGAGAGCCTCCTCGTCGGACAGCTCGGGAAGGATGCCGGGCAGCCGCCGTGCGAGCATCGTCTTGCCCGCTCCCGGAGGACCGCTCAGGAGCAGGTGGTGCCCGCCGGCGGCGGCGACGATGAGTGCCTCGACCGCCTCGTCCTGCCCGATCACATCGGCGAGGTCGAGCGGTTCCCGCTGCGCGTCGACCACTTCGTCGACCGTCACCGGCTCCAGCTCGGGGACCTCGATGTCGGCGCCATGCAGCACCGCGACCTCGGCGAGCGACGCCGCCCCGCGCACCTCGATGCCGGGGACCAGACGGGCCTCCTCGAGGTTGGCGATCGGAACCACGACGTGCGCGAAACCGGCCTGCACGGCCGAGTACACCGCCGGGAGCACGCCCGCCACCGGGCGAAGTCGTCCGTCGAGTCCGAGCTCGCCGATGTGCACGACCTGCCGGATCGATCGCGCGGGCAGAGAACGGCTGGCGGCCAACGTCGCCACGGCGATGCTCAGATCGAAGCCGGAGCCGTGCTTGGGCAGACTCGCCGGCGACAGGTTCACCGTCATGCGGCGCCGGGGCAGGTCGAGTCCTACGTTCGCGCAGGCGTTGTGAACACGCTGCACCGCCTCGGCCAGGGCCTTGTCGGGAAGCCCGATGATCTTGAACTCCGGCGTCTGATTCGAGACGTCCGCCTCGACCTCGACGAGGTGCCCGTCGACGCCGGTCAGGGCCACCGCCCAGGTGCGTGCCGTGCTCACAGCAGATCCGTGAGGTGCTCGAGCGACGCGGTCGCGGCCTCGTCGCCGATGAGGCCGATCGCGTCGAGCTGAACCGTGCGGCGGCGGGCGATCTCCGGGTGAGCCTGCACCCAGGCGAACGCCAGCCGCCAGAGCCGGCGCCGTTTGCGGTCGTCGATCGCCTCGAAGGGATGCCCGAAGCGATCGCTCCGACGCGTCTTGACCTCGACGACGACCACCCGGTCACGGCGCACCGCGACGATGTCGATCTCGCCCTGGTCACACCGCCAGTTGCGGTCCACCACGTCATAGCCGCGCTCCCGCAGATACGCGGCCGCCCGCTCTTCACCCGCTCTGCCGAGCTCGTCCTTCGCTGCCATGCCGACAGCTTCCCGGAACGCCGGTGGCCGGTGAGGGACGGGATCCGCGCTGTCCACGGCGAGCACGGACAAGTCCTCTGCCATCGGGACCTGTGGAGTACTACTTGCCGTCGAGCGAGAGCTCCTCCGGAAGCTCGAACTCACGCCGCTGCAGCTCCTCGACGTTGACGTCCTTGAACGTCAGCACACGTACGGCCTTCACGAAGCGATCGGCGCGGTAGATGTCCCAGACCCACACGTCCGTCATGGAGATCTCGAAGTAGAAGTCGTGCTCGGTGTCGCGGCGGACCACGCTCACCTCGTTGGCCAGGTAGAACCGGCGCTCGGTCTCGACGACGTACTGGAACTGCGAGACGACGTCACGGTACTCGCGGAAAAGTGCGACCTCGAGCTCGCGGTCGTAGTCGTCGAATGCTTCGTCATCCATGATGCATCCATCCTATGAGGCCTTCGCCCCGGGTGCGTTCCGGGGTCGCCTAGAACAGCGTGGGAGCGTCGGCGATCGCCCACGACGCCCGATGCCATGAGGAAAGCCCGAGTTCCCGGATCGCTGCGCGGTGCTCAGGACTCGCGTAGCCCTTGTTGCGCTCCCACTGGTAGGCCGGCTGCTGCTCGTGCAGCTCGACCATGTGCGCATCCCTCGCCACCTTCGCGATCACGGATGCCGCAGACACCGAGGCGCAGTCCCGGTCGGCCTTGATCACCGGCCGCACCTGCAGCCCGGACGGATGCACGGCGGAGACGTAGTCGTGGTTGCCGTCCAGGATCACCAGCGTGCGTTCGCCCACGACGTCAGTGCCGATCGCGCCGACGATCGCTCGGGAGGCAGCGAGTCCCAGAGCACGCATGATGCCGAGCTCGTCGACCTCCGCGGCGCTGGCCCAGCCCACGGCAGAGGCGAGCACCCACGCGGCGGCGCGGGACGCGACATCCGGGCGGCGTCGCACGGTGACGAGCTTCGAGTCGCGCAGCCCCTCCGGCACCCTCCGGCGCGAGCCCGCGGCATCCATGACCGCCGCTCCGACCGCGACCGGCCCGGCCAGCGCGCCGCGCCCGACCTCGTCCAGGGCGATGATGAGGTCGTACTGCTTGAGCAGCGACCTCTCCAGGCTGAGCCGGGGCGCGACGACGGTCATCTCTTCGGCTCGGGCACCCCGACGTAGACCTCGTCGTGGGTGTCGATCAGGCCGAAGCGGTCCAGCGGCCAGGTGAGCAGGAAGGCCCGCCCCACGACGTTGTCGAGCGGCACGAATCCGCCACCCGGAAGGTCCTGGTGCGCACGAGAGTCCTGTGAACGGGTGCGGTTGTCGCCCATGACCCACAGCGAGCCCTCCGGCACGGTGACATCGAACGGCGTGTCGGACGCCTTCGTGTCTCCGGAGGGCAGGTTCAGATACGACAGTTCATCGATCGGAGCTCCGTTGATCGTGATCTGCCCCACGGCGTTGCAGCACACGACGTGATCACCGGGGAGGCCGATGAGGCGCTTGACCAGGTGGTCCTGAGAGTCCGACGCCGAGAGCCCGATGAAGGTGAGGACGCCGTCGATCGCCTTGAGGAGCGGCGGCTGCGGCGCCTCCGCGGGCAGCGGCGGCAGCCATCCGCCCGGGTCTTTGAAGACGACGACGTCGCCGTGGTCGTACCCGGTCCACCGCGGAGTGAGCTCGTCGACCAGGATGCGGTCGTCGATCATCAGCGTGCGCTCCATCGAGCCGGACGGGATGTAGAACGAGCGGATCACGAACGACTTGACGACGAAGGACACCAGCGCGGCGATGACGATGATCACCAGCAGGTCGCGCAGGAAGACGAGGAAGCCGCGACGCCGCTTCGAGGTGGCGGCAGCAGGAGCGGCTTCGGTCGTCATTTCCATCCTTCGCGTCGGGCGCACCGTGCGCAGACGGCACTACCAAGGGTCGCACATCCTGACAGAGCAGAAGCACCCCGGGACGACGTGTCCCGGGTGCTTCCAGAAGAGCTGCGCTCAGTTGTCGCGCTTCTCCTTGATCTTCGCCTTCTTGCCACGCAGGTTGCGCAGGTAGTACAGCTTGGCGCGGCGCACGTCACCGCGGGTGACGACCTCGATGTGGTCGATCACCGGCGAGTGCACCGGGAAGGTGCGCTCCACGCCCACCTGGAAGCTGATCTTGCGGACCGTGAAGGTCTCGCGCACACCATCGCCCTGACGGCCGATGACGACGCCCTTGAAGACCTGGACGCGAGAGCGGGTGCCCTCGGTGATGTTCACGTGCACGTTGACTGTGTCACCGGGGAAGAATTCGGGAATGTCGCTGCGGAGCGAAGCCGCGTCGACGACGTCGAGGATCTGCATGATCGTCTCTCTCTGCACTCGCCACAGGTCGGATGCATTTCAGGAAGGAATACGGTGATGTGTGCCGAACGGCGCACAAGGCGTCCGCGGGCTCCCCTGAGGCAGAACCTGGTCACGGCACAAGCATCCATTCTGCCATGGATCCCCGGCCTCGCAAAAACGGATCAGTCGCGCGACTCGGTCTCCTGCACGATGATCACGTCCGGTTCGCTCGTCTTCGGGGCGCCTGGCGAGACCGACGACCAGGTCGCCGTCTCGCGGATGCTGAATCCACTGCCCCTGGCCTCGCTCCACAGCTGCCACAGCTGCAGCCAGAACAGCGCGAGCCAGGCGGCGATCGCGCCGGTCAGCAGCCATCCGAATCCGCCATCCGGGAAGAACCCGACCGCGATGGTGAGCGCGTGCCACACGCCGAAGCCGAGCACGTCCCACCACGACACCGCTCGTTCCGCCCGCACCGACGGCCGCGCCCGGGTGAGCAGCGTCAGCACCAGCTGGCCGAGCACCACGGACGGCACGGCGATGAGGATCACCCAGAGGAACGCCCATCCGCCGGACTGGAAGACTCCCCAGCCGATCAGCAGCCAGAGCGGCAGCACCAGCGCCGCCGGGAAGAGCCACCGGAAGAACGCGCTGCGCAACCACATACTCCGATGGTACGGCCGTCAGCCGCCCCGGGGTCATCCGTTCGCTGTGAGCATCGTGACTGCGCATCGGGGAGAATGGTCTCCGGGCATCCTGACGAGGCCCGGAGAAGGGACACCCGATGATCGAACTGCGCACCCCTGCCGAGATCGATGAGATGCGCGCGGCCGGACGCTTCGTGGCCGAGACGCTCGCGACGCTGCGCGACGAGACGAAGGTCGGCACCAACCTGCTGGCCATCGACCACCGTGCCCACGACCTCATCCGCAAGGCCGGTGCGGAGTCCTGCTACATCGACTACGCCCCCTCGTTCGGGAACGGCCCGTTCGGCAAGGTCATCTGCACCTCGATCAACGACGCCGTGCTGCACGGGCTGCCACACGACTACGTCCTCCGCGACGGCGACCTCGTCTCGCTCGACTTCGCCGTGTCCGTCGACGGCTGGGTCGCCGACTCCGGCGGTCTCCTTCGTCGTCGGCACCGCACGCGACGAGGACCTGCGCCTGATCGACACGACGGAGCGCGCGCTGGATGCGGCGATCGCGGCCGCCACGGTCGGGAATCGCATCGGCGACATCTCGGCGTCCATCGCTGAGGTCGCGCATGGCGAGGGCTTCTCGATCAACACCGACTTCGGCGGTCACGGCGTCGGTCGCGTCATGCACGGCGACCCGCATGTGCCGAACGACGGCCGAGCCGGCCGCGGGTTCCCTCTGCGCGACGGCCTTGTCATGGCGCTCGAGCCGTGGTTCCTCGCGACGACGGACGAGTTGATCACGGATCCGGACGGCTGGACGCTGCGCAGCGCGGACGGATCGCGCGGCGCGCACTCCGAGCACACCGTCGCGATCACGGCCGACGGTCCGATCGTCCTCACCGACCGCAGCTTCCTCGGCGTCGACTGAACCGGCGGCACTTCTCCGCTCGCGCTGCGCTTCCACGCTCGCGCTGCGCTTCTCGTCGCCCCGAGCGCTTCGCGCTGCTGTTCCTGGCTCGCGCTGCGCACATCTGCGCCGCGCGAGCAGAAGTCAGTAGCGCGACCGATCGGGCGGTCCCTCTCAGTTCGCGCGGTCCTTCTCGGTTCGCGCCGCGCGAGCGGAGATCAGGAGCGCGGCGGCGCAGGAAAACGCCGGCCCGTGACGGCCGCAGTTCATACGAAGCGGATCTCGAGTCCGTCGAAGCGGGTGAATCCGCGATCGGCAGTGATCAGCGGCACGCCCGCCGCGATGGCATGCGCCGCGATGAAGGCATCCTTGGAGCGGACCGCGGCCTCGCTCGCTGCCGCGAGACGTGAATAGGCTTCGGACTCTTCGACGCCGAACGGTCGCCAGAAGGTGCCGAGATCATCGAAAGCGGACACCAGTTGCGCACGGATGCCCGCACGCTGCTGCGTCGCGGGATCCCGCTCCCACCGACGCTGTCCGCGCAGCAGTTCTGCGCGCACGACGTACGACGCCGCGAACTGGTCGACTCTGCTGATCACGTCGTCAGGGATCACGCCGATGAGCGCGCTCGTGTCGACCATCGCTCTCACGGTGCCGGCTCCTGCCTGTCGCGATCCCGATCACGCGCGAGTTCCTCTCGCTCCTCTTTCACGGCGTCGGAGTCGATGAGTGCATTCAGCAGTCGAAGACGCGCCTTGACCGCCGCGAGTTCCGGATCAGAGGCACTCACGATGGGCACCACTCGCATGCGCGGGCGGTTGTGCACCAGCACCACGGCCCCCGTGTCCGCGTACGCCACGGGGTTCGCCTTGAACACGCTGATCGGCACCCGCGGCTCGTGCACTGCTGCGTCTGACATCGGAGACCCTTCCTCCTGCTTCAGCCCTATTGTCCCATGAATGGTTCTGAATCTGCATGACAGTGCGATTCGAAGCGCAGGATCTCGCCGTGAGGATGCCGCAAAGCCAGCGCCTCGTCGGGTGTGAGTCCAAGCAGCTCGGCGCGCAGCATCCGGCCGATCATCTCGTGTGCGACCACCAGGACAGGTGTGCAGTCGTCGAGCGCTGCAAGGAAGGCCCGCGCGCGCAGGCGTGCGGTCGCGTAGCTCTCGCCACCGGGGAACGTCCAGTTGTATCGATCAGCGCCGCGCGAGGCACGGATCTCGGGATGCTTCTGATCGATCTCGTCCCAGGTCAGCCCAGCGAGCTCCCCGTGGTGCACCTCGGCGAGGTCCTCGGCGTACTCGATCGGAAGGCCGAGTCGATCGCCGATGATCGTCGCTGTCACGGATGCCCGTCCCAGCGGGCTGGAGACGATACGGCCGATGTCGAGACCGTCGAGCTCCGTGGCCATCGCCCGCGCCTGCTCAACGCCCTGGGCCGTCAACGGCGAATCGAGTTGTCCCTGCAGCCGGCCGAGCGTGTTCCACTCGGTCTGTCCGTGCCGTACGACGGAGAGGTTCAGGAGGTGACGCTAGCAGAGCCGTCGCACGCGATCAGCGTGCGCGCTCCCAGTCCGCGGTGCCGCCGGGTACCACGACGAACAGCGGATGCGGATCGGGCGTCCGCACGTCCGCGAGCAGCGCGAGACGTTCGGGGCTGCGCTGCGCGAGTTTGACCATCAGATGACGCCACTCCGCAACGAGCTGGCCCGAGGTCACCTCGATGCTTCCGTCCGGCCGCCCCGGCACGTCTATCCGAGCCCGGTCGAAGCGGTAGCCGCGCGCATCGGCCTCGTCCGCGACCCCGGTCAGGAACATCCCGACGGCGCCGAGCGGGTCCGGCCGATCGCGGAACCGCAGGAGCTGCGGATGGTTCCGATAGCCGGTGGTCCTTTCAGCGAGCACGGCCTGTGCCAGAAGGGCCTCCCGCCAGCAGGCGACGAGCGCCTGACGGTCCAGGTACCGCGGATGCGGCGACCAGAGCCTCACGAGGCCCGGTAGACGTAGACGTCGGTGATCTGCGGCAGGTCGAACTCGTCGCGTCCGGCCGTGTCGGGATCGGCGTCGAGGATGCGCTCGACCTCGGCGACCATCCGGGCGCACTCGTCGTCGGATGCCGCGAGGAACGAACTCACGGTGAGCCAGCGCGCGATGTAGTCGGCGCGTGTGATCCGCTCTGACCAGGCGACCTCGGTGTGTGCGACGAACGTGAAGCCGGGGAGCTCGTCGGCGGCCGAGCTGGTCGTCTCGTCGGTCTCCGACACCGCGGGATGTGCGACACGATGACAGGCGCGATCCCAGGTGCAGCGCGCGTCGGAGTGGTTCCAGAGCAGTCCGAGCGTGCCGCCGGGCACGAGCACGCGTCGGATCTCGGCGCACGCAGGGGCGCGGTCGAACCAGTGGAAGGCCTGCGCGACCGTGACGACGTCGACCGAGGCATCCGCGACCGGGATCCCCTCGGCGGTGCCGACGTGCGACTCCACCGCTGGCAGCTTCGACCGCAGCACGGCGAGCATCTGCTCCGAGGGCTCCACGGCGATCACGCGCGACGCGCGGGAGACCAGACGTTCGGTGAACTTCCCCGTTCCCGCGCCGAGATCGAGCGCCGCCTCCACGGCTGCGGAAATGATCGCATCCGCGGCAGCCACGGGGAACCCGGGCCGATACCGGTCGTATTCCTCGCCCACGTTGAGAAAGGACTTCGCCAGCGTCTCATCGACCATGCTTCGACGCTACCAACGATGCGAGGAGGAACACGCCGGCGGATTGGCCGCCTCAGGTGCAAAAAGCTCCTTGCACCGACGCGGGCAGACGTGCGGCTGCATTGACGCGGAAGGAGGATCAGCCCAGCAGGTCAGGACGCCGGGTGCGGGTGCGTTCCACCTGCTGCTCACGTCGCCAGGCGGCGATCGCGCCGTGGTTGCCGCTGAGCAGGACGTCGGGCACCGCACGATCGCGCCAGATGGACGGCTTGGTGTAGGACGGGTACTCGAGCAGCCCGTCCTCGTGCGACTCCTCCACGAGGCTCTCGGGGTTGCCGACGACGCCGGGGATGAGCCGGCCGATCGCCTCGGTCATCGCCATGACCGCGACTTCGCCCCCGTTGAGCACGTAGTCGCCGAGGCTGATCAGCCGCACCTCGCCGAGCGAGGCGGCGTAGTCGAAGACCCGTTCGTCGATGCCCTCATAGCGACCGCAGCCGAAGATGAGGTGCTCCCGTGTCGCGAGATCACGGGCGGTCGCCTGGGTGAAGACTTCGCCGGCGGGCGAGGGGAAGATGACGGTGGGTCCTTCGACGGGCTCGGGAACCGAGGAGGAGGCCAGTTCATCGAGCGCGAGGCCCCAGGGCTCCGGCTTCATGACCATGCCCGCTCCCCGCCGTACGGGGTGTCGTCGACGGTGCGGTGCCGGTCGTGCGTCCAGTCACGCAGGTCGTGCACGTGCAGGTCGAGGATGCCGGCATCCTGCGCCTTGCCGAGCAGCGACAGCGTCAGGCCGTCGAAGTACGACGGGAAGATCGAGACGACGTCGATGCGCATGATCGCGTCACTCCGCGGCGGAGCCGCCGTCTGCGTCCTTCTCGGGTGAAGCATCCGCCGTCGGGAGCTCCTCGAAGAGCCCGGGCGGCGGGGTGACGACGATGCGACCCGCGGCGACGTCGACCGTCGGCACGATGGCCTTCACGAACGGGACCATGACCTCGCGGTCGCCGGCCCTCACGATCACAAGGTCCTGCGCGGGCATGTGCTCGATGCGCACGACGCGGCCGATGACCTCGTCGTCGCGCACGACGTCGAGACCGGCGAGCTGATGGTCGTACCAGGCGTCGTCCTCGACCTCGTCGACGTCCTGGTCGATCCAGAGGATGGCGCGCACGAGCGACTCGGCGGCGGTGCGGTCCTCGACGTCGTCGAAGAAGACGACGGAGCTGCCGTTCATCACCCGGTACTCGCGGACGGTGATGGTCCTGCCGTGCCAGACGGATGCCTCGGGGACCTGCAGCGTGAACTCGGCACCGGGCACGAAGCGGCGGCCCGGATCATCGGTGTAGAGCTCGAGCTTGAGCCCGCCCTTGAGGCCGTGGGCCTTCAGCAGGCGACCGACGCGAAGCTGATTGCGTTCCTGGGCCACGTCAGTCGTCCGCGACGTCGACGCGCACACGGCGACCGTCGGCGAGGGCTGCGATCAGCGTACGCAGCGCCTTGGCGGTGCGGCCGCCGCGCCCGATCACGCGACCACGGTCATCCGGGTGCACGTGCACCTCGAGGAGGTCGCCACGAGACGACGCGGATGCGGTGATGCGGACGTCGTCCGGGTGATCGACGATCCCCTTGACGACGTGTTCGAGCGCGGCGGCGAGCACAGCGGATTACTCTGCGTCGGCAGCGGCCTCGGCCGCGTCCTCGGCGGGTGCTTCGGCAGGCTCAGCAACCGTCGCAGCGGACTCCTCGGCCTTCTTCTCGACCTTGGGCTTGATGACCGACTTCTTGGCGGAGTCGACCTCGAAGGCCTTCTTCTCGTCGGCGACCTTGAGGGTGGACTTCGCGTCCTTGTCGCCCTTGAACTTGCCCCAGTCACCCGTGATCTTGAGGATGGCGGTGACCTGCTCGGTCGGCTGGGCGCCGACGGAGAGCCAGTACTGGGCCCGCTCGGAGTCGACCTCGATGAACGAGGGCTCCTCGGTGGGGTGGTACTTGCCGATCTCCTCGATCACGCGACCGTCGCGCTTGGTGCGCGAGTCGGCGACGACGATGCGGTAGTACGGCGCACGGATCTTGCCGAAGCGCTTGAGACGAATCTTGACAGACACGATTCTCCTGAATGGTGTGGAAGGAAGACGAACTGATCACCTGGAGCGTGGGGTGCACACCCGGTGGAAGCTCTGCAGGGGGACGGCGCGCTGGATAGAGGGTCGAGCACGACGTCCGACCCACCATTCTGCCAGATCCGGGTTCGACTAGCGAACCGCGCCCGCCCGTCGCGTGTCGCGACGGGCATCGGAACGACCGGCCGTCAGCGCGCATCGAGATCTCTCGCGAGGCCGGCACGGGAGCGCAGACCGCGTTTGTGCAGGATGCGCGACACATGGCTCTCCACCGTCCGGATGCTGAGGTGGAGCCGATCCGCGATCTCGCGGTTGCTCAGACCCTCTGCCGCCAGCTCGGCGACGTCGAGTTCTCTGCGTGTGAGCGACTCCCCCGGTGCGGGCGCCGCCGGGACCCGCGGCGTCGCCGAGTCCAGTCGCCGCAGCCAGGTCTCGGCGCTGCGCGCGTACAGCGGCGCTCTCGCCTCGGCGAACAGCAGCGCCGCCCGGCGGGCGGCGTCGCGCGCATCTCCGATGCTGCCGATGGCGCGGAGCACCTCCGCACGGAACAGCTCGGCCTGGCCGGACAGATAGGGCACTCCGAATCGCGCGCCGAGCGCGCTCGCGCCGTCCGCATGCAGCCGGGCCGTGCGGATGTCGCCGTGCGCGAGAGCGAGCTCGCCGAGCCCGATGTGCTTCTGGATGCCGAAGACATCGCTGCCGTCGACGGCGAGCGCCGAGACGTCCGCCGGGATGCCGAGGCGGATCTCGACTCTGGCACGGAACAGCGCGGTCACCTCTCGCCACCACCAGGTGCGCGGCAGCTCGAGCTGGGCGACACGCCGATACCACGTCTCCGTGGCCGCCCGGTCCGGCGCGGCGACGAGCGCGGCGGTCGTCGCGAGCGGAATCACATCGGGCCAGTCGTATCGCTCCGCGGCGTCGAGTGCCTTCTCGACGAGCTCCTGGATCTCCTCCGGCCTGTCGAGAGGGATGCACAGGAAGGCGAGGATCGAATACAGATGGGGCAGGGCGTGGACTCGCCCGTTGCGCTCGGCGAGCTGGATCGCACGACGCACCAGGGACGCCCCGCCCTCGAAGTCGCCGACCATGTGCGCGCTCCATCCGGCGGCGGTCACCGCCCCGATCACGGGCAGCAGCCCGGAGGCGGGGATCGATGAGAAGCCGTCCCGCGCGGCCGCGTAGTGCACCCGCGCGCTCGGCACGTCTCCGTGTCTCAGATGCGCGAGCGCGGTGAGGGCCGACAGGGCGGCCGCGACTCCCGGCTCCGAGGACGAGCGCGCCGCCTTCTCGATGAGATCCGCGTCCTGGGTGTCCTCGTGCATGACCATCAGGGTCGCCGCCTCGATCGCGACTTCGGGGTGCAGCTCCCAGTCGCTCACCTCCCGCGCCAACTCGACCGCCTCGTCCGGACGTCCCTGGATCCGCAGCGCCTGGATCAGCAGAGCGGTCGCCTCCTTCGAGGAGTCGTCGTCCCCGATCAGCGCGCGCAGCAGCTCTTCGGCCTGACGCGGCCTCCCATCGAGCAGCAGTGCCCTCGCGAGCAGCAGATCGCGCCCGCGATGAGGGATGCGCCTGCTGGGCTGCAGCAGCCTCAACGCGCTCCGCGGTGCGGTCGCGATGACCATCGCTGCCCCCTCCAGCAGGGCATCGACCTCGGCGTCCGAGAGATGCGCGCCGAGATGGCGCAGATGGGCGGCTCGGTCGACCGGACTCGACATCCGATCAGCCGCGATCCTGTGCAGACGTGTCCGGGTCGCGGAATCCATGTCGCGATGGGCCGCAGCTGCGATCAGCGGATGCAGGATCTCGAGCTGAAGCGGATCGCTGAGCCCGCGCGCGGCGAGCAGCTCGGAGGCGTCGAGCAGAGCGTTCTCATCGAGTCCGGTCAGCGCGGACAGCGCCGAAGGCGGCGGGGGCGGGACGAGTGACAGCGCGTGCAGGACACGGCGCGCGGAGAACGGCAGCGCGGCGATCTCCACCCGCAGCGTGTCATCGAGGCCGGCGGATACGTCGAGGGGCATCGGATCAGCCCGATCCGCGACGGGGTTGCCCTCCGCGAGCAGACGGAGGTAAAGGGGATTGCCGCCGCCCAATCGCAGGATCGCAGGACTCACCGCGCCCCAGCGTTCGAGGAGCCGGACGGACTGCTCGTCGTCGAGTGGCGCGAGGGAGATGCGGCAGACTGCGTGCCCTCCCCGCGTCGCCGCACGGGAGAGCTCGCCTGGGGCGAAGGAGCTGCGATGAACGAAGACGAAGCGAAGGTCTCCCCCTGACGGCGTCGACAGGAGCTCGACGAGCAGATCCACCGAGTCCTGGTCCAGCCACTGGACATCGTCCACGACGATCATGGCCTTCTCGGGGATCGCCTCCCGGACGCGGCGCCGCAGGCTGCGCATGGAGGATCCTGCTGCGAGCAGCTCGGGAAGCTCCTCGTCGAGTGCCGCCTCCACGATCCCGCCGACCCCGGCCAGCGGTATGTGCGCAGGCGACTCCGTGGCGCGCGCGAAGAGCAGACGAGTCGGCCTCGATCCGGCGAGGTAGCCGCTGAGAAGCGCCGTCTTGCCGATCCCGATCGGACCGTCGATGAAGACCACCCGGTGCGTCGCCACCGGTGCGCTCTCGTCGAGCAACGCCGTCAGACGCCCGATCTCGGGGTCTCTGCCTATGAGCATTCCTCCCCCTTGAAGCTCGGAAGCAGTACCTGCACCCTAGCGCTCGAGATTCCGTGGTACCACGGATGCCCGGTCCGTGACGGCCCCGTAGCTTCGAAGACGGAAGAGGACGGCGCGGGACGCGGGAGGATGTCCCGGTCCGCACTGTCGATCAGAAGGGGGACGATCATGAAGAGACTGACCAGGGGGCCCGCGGTGCTTCTCGCCGCGGCTTTCGCATCCACCGCGGCGCTCGGCGTCGCAGCGCCGGCGATGGCGAGTTCGCCATCGTCGCAGGTGCCGGCCGCCACCGCCTGCCCGGACAAGGCGTCGTCGACCTTCGGCGAGTTCGAGTACGCGAGGAGCCATGGAACGTCGGTCGACGAGTACTACGCCGGCAACGGAACGGCCATGCAGGTCTTCCGGGTCGACGGGCACTACGAGGTCTACGGCACGAACGGGGCCGCGATCGGACGCATCTGCTACGACAAGCAGCCGCCGCGGCTCGACAACATCAAGCCGGCCGAGCAGCAGCTCGTCGGCGGCGGTGGCGGCGGCAGCGCCATCGGCCACGTCGTGCACGGGGTCAACGCGAACCTGCTGATCACCACGAAGTGGGTCAAGTGGACGGTGCGGGTCGGCTGACACGTCCCGCAGGTCGGGGAGGCTGAACCGCGATGCGCGCCCGATGCATTCGGGCGCGCATCGCGTGTCAGACTGTGCTCGTGACGATCGCCTTCGCCGATTCCGCACGCTCGACCGTCGGAGTCGAGTGGGAGGTCATGCTCGCCGATCCGCAGACCGGCGACCTGGTCGGCCGCGCGCCCGAGCTCCTCGAGGCGCTCGAGGCCGCCAGCGCCGACAGCCGGCACACCGTCACCGGCGAGCTGCTCACGAACACCGTCGAAGTGACCAGCGGTGTCGGCGCCACCGTCGCCGAGGCGATCGGCGACATCTCGTCAGCGATCCGTGAGGTTCGGGCCGCGACCGACCCCGCCGGGATCGAGCTGCTCTCGGCCGGCAGCCATCCGTTCGCGCAGTGGTACGACCAGCGCGTCACCGACAAGACCAGATACCGCGCGCTCATCGATCGCACCCAGTGGTGGGGGCGGAACATGATGATCTGGGGCATCCACGTGCACATCGGGGTGGAGGATCGCGAGAAGGTGCTCCCGATCGTGGGGGCGCTGTCCGCCTATCTGCCGCACCTGCAGGCCCTCGCTGCCTCCAGCCCGTTCTGGGCGGGCGAGCGCACCGGCTACGCGTCCAATCGGGCGCTGGTCTTCCAGCAGCTGCCCACGGCGGGGCTGCCCTGGCCGCTGCGCACCTGGGCCGAGTACGAGGGCTACCTCGACGACATGGTGCGCACCGGCGTCATGTCCGACGCGACCGAGGTGCGCTGGGACATCCGGCCGGCCCCGCGCTGGGGCACCATCGAGGTGCGGGCGTGCGACGGCATGTCGACGCTGCGGGAGCTCGCCGCGATCGCGGCGCTCACCCAGGTGCTCGTCGAGCACCTCTCGCGCCGCCTCGACGAGGGCGAGGAGTTGCCCGTCCTGCAGCCGTGGTATCACCGCGAGAACAAGTGGCGCACGGCACGCTACGGGCTGGATGCCACGATCATCGTCGACTCCTCCGGCATCCAGCGTCCGGTGCGCGAGCACCTGCTCGAGCTGCTGGAGACGCTCGCACCGGTCGCCGTGGACCTGCGCTGCGGCGCGGAGTTCACGCGGGTCGGGTCTATCCTCGACACCGGCGCGAGCTACGAGCGCCAGCTCGCTGTCGCCGACGCGACCGGCGGCGACCTGCGGAAGGTGGTGCAGCACCTCATCGACGAGTTCCGCACCGGGCCGCACCATCATCTGAGCTGAGCCGGACGCTCAGGCCCAGTCGAAGGTGCGCTCCACCGCCTTGCGCCAATGAGCGACGATGCGCTCCCGTTCCTCGTCGTCGATGGCCGGCTCCCAGCGTCCGTCCTCGCGCCACATCGCACGCAGCTCGTCGGGGCCGGACCAGACTCCGACCGCCAGTCCCGCTGCGTAGGCGGCGCCCAGCGCCGTGGTCTCGACGATCGCCGGGCGGATGACGGGGACTCCGAGCACGTCGGTCTGGAAGCGCATCAGCGTGTCGTTGCCCACCATGCCGCCGTCCACACGCAGCTCCTGCACCGGCCGCCCGGTGTCGGCGACCACTGCGTCGAGCACGTCACGCGACTGCAGCGCGACGGCTTCCAGGGCGGCGCGGGCGATGTGTCCCTTGTTCGCGAAGCGGGTGAGCCCGAGGATCGCGCCACGGGCGTCCGGTCGCCAGTAGGGGGCGAACAGTCCGGAGAACGCGGGGACGATGGTCACTCCCCCGTTGTCGTCGACGGTGAGGGCGAGCTCCTCCACCTCCGGCGACTGCGAGATGATGCCGAGGTTGTCGCGCAGCCACTGCACGAGCGACCCGCTCACCGCGATCGAGCCCTCCAGCGCGTAGCGCGGGGCGTCCGTGCCGATCCGGTAGGCGACGGTGGTGATCAGTCCGTTCGAGCTGTCGACGATCTCCTCCCCGGTGTTCACGATGAGGAAGTTGCCGGTGCCGTAGGTGTTCTTGGACTCGCCGGCGTCGAACGCGGTCTGCCCGAAGGTCGCCGCCTGCTGGTCGCCGAGGATCGCGGCGATGGGAACGCCGTCGAGCACCGTCCCCGCAGCAGTCCCGTACACCTCGGCGGACGAGCGTATCTCCGGCAGCATCGCCCGCGGCACCCCGAACTCGCGCAACAGGTCGTCATCCCACTGCAGCGTGCGCAGGTCCATCAGCAGGGTTCGGCTCGCATTCGTGACATCGGTGGCGTGCACGCCGCCCTCGGCTCCCCCGGTGAGGTTCCAGAGCAGCCAGGTGTCCGGCGTGCCGAAGAGCAGCTCCCCTGCCTCCGCACGCACCCGCGCACCGTCGACGTTGTCGAGGATCCAGCGGATCTTGGATGCCGAGAAATAGGTGGCCAGCGGGAGCCCGGTCTTCGCGGCGAAACGTCGCACGCCGCCGTCCGCCGCGAGGGAGTCGACGAAATCCTGGGTCCGGGTGTCCTGCCACACGATGGCGTTCGCGATGGGCTCGCCGGTCGCCCGGTCCCAGACCATGACCGTCTCGCGCTGGTTGGTGATGCCGATGGCAGCGACGTCGGAGGCCGTCACCTGCGCCTGCTCGAGCGCGAGACGGAGCACGTCCTGGACGTTGGTCCAGATCTCCTTCGGATCGTGCTCCACCCAGCCCGGACGAGGGAGGACCTGCTCGTGCTCGCGCTGCCCGACTCCGGCGATACGCCCCTCATCGTCGAAGACGATCGCTCGTGTGCTCGTGGTTCCCTGGTCGATGGCGACGATGTGCATCGGCTCTCCTGTGACGCCCGTGTCCGGGCATCCGGGGCCCGCTGTCCTGCCAGCTTAGGAGGAACCGGCGTGCGCCCCCGACTCCGCGCACGAACGTGCAGCGTCAGCCGACCAGCACCTCGGCGAGGCTCTCGTCGAGGACGAGGTCGGTGATCAGGCCGGCACGGATCGCGCCCTGCAGGCTCGGCAGCTTCTGCAGCCCGGATGCCACGGCGATCCTGCGCGCGACCCGCTTGAGCATGGGCAGCGCCGGTCCTGATGCCCGCTCGTTCAGGCCGATGCCGTCCCACGTGCCGTCCTCCCGGTAGAACACCGTCGCGATGTCGCCGATCACCCTGTCCTCGCGCAGTGTCCGGTAGTCGTCCCTGTCGAGGTACCCGCCGGCGTACACGCGGCTCGGCGCGTCGCCGAACGGCGATCCGAGCCCGAACAGCACCAGGTCCGCGCGATGGTGCAGATCGAGGATGCGGCGGGTGCTGCGCTCCTGCCACATCGCCTGCTTCGTCTCGGCGCGGTCGAAGATCGCCGGCACCGGGAACTGCTGCACGCCCGCGTCGAACGCCCGGCCGAATCGCTGCAGGATCTCACTCGCGTAGTCCACTCCGGAGGTGAACGTGTTGCCTGCGCCGTTCAACTGCACGAACACGGTGTTGTGCGTCTCCTTGTGCACCAGATGACGGCTGATCGCGTCGAGGGTGGTGCCCCAGGCGATCCCCACGATCATGTTGGAGTCGACGTACTGCGGCAGGATCCGCGCGGCGGTCATCGCGATGCGTTCGAACCGCTCCACGTCGCTGAGGTTCTGCGGTGTGGCGACGACGTGCGCGGCGATGCCGTAGCGGTGGCGGATGGTCTCCTCGAGCCTGTTCTGCTGCTCCTGCGGAGCGCGGATGCTGATCTCGACGAGACCGGTGCTCCTGGCACTGCTGAGCAGCCGCGACACCGACGACCGGGAGGTGCGCAGCTCTCGCGCGATGGCGTCCATGGTCATGTCCTGCAGGTAGTACATCTGGGCTGCCCGCAGCACGACCGCCCCCTTCGGGTCCCGCACGTCGTCTGTCATGCCGACATCTTTGCACGTTCGTGCACGCCTGTTGCGCGTGTGTGCCGGCAGAGCGGAGGATGGAGACACGAAGCCGGGGAGGAACTGAGATGAGCACGATCGAGCGCGCTGACGTCCGAGAAGCACGAGAGGTCGGACGTGCCGCCGTCCTGATCATCGGCGGAGGGATCAACGGGATCTCCGCCTTCCGCGATCTGGCGATGCAGGGCGTCGACGTCCTGCTCGTCGAGCGCGAGGACTTCGCCTCCGGCGCATCCTCGGCGTCCAGCCACATGATCCACGGCGGCATCCGTTATCTCGAGAACGGCGAGTTCCGTCTGGTGAAGGAGTCGGTGCAGGAACGCAACGACCTGCTCCGGACCGCGCCGCACTACGTGAAGCCGCTCGAGACGACGATCCCGATCTACTCGACCTTCTCAGGCATCCTCACCGCGCCGTTCCGCTTCGTGTTCCACGGGTCGGGAAAACCGCGCGAGCGCGGTGCTCTCCTGATCAAGACCGGCCTCACGATCTACGACACCTTCTCGCGCGACGGCGGAACCGTGCCTCGGCATCGCTTCCGCGGGCGGAGGAAGTCGCTCGAGGATCTCCCCCGCCTGAACCCCCGGGTGAAGTACACCGCGACCTATTACGACGCCTCGGCCCACGATCCTGAGCGCCTTGCACTCGATGTGCTGCGCGACGGCGAGAAGGCCGGCGGCCGCGTGCTCAACTACGTCGACGCGATCGGGCTGGATCCCGCGGGCGTGCTGCTGCGCGACCGCGAGTCCGGCGAGGAGTTCCGCATAGCCGCCGATGTGGTCGTGAACGCCTCTGGCCCGTGGACGGACCTCACCAACGCGTCGCTCGGCACGCGCACCGCCTTCATGGGCGGGACCAAGGGTTCGCACATCGTGCTCGACCACCCCGAGCTCATGGCGGCGACCGGTGGCCGGGAGATCTTCTTCGAGCACTCCGACGGACGCATCGTGCTGATCTATCCGCTGAAGGGCAAGGTGCTCGTCGGCACCACCGATCTCGAGGCCGACCCGCGCGAGCCCGCCGTGTGCACCGAGGAGGAGATCGACTACTTCTTCGACCTCATCGGACATGTCTTCCCCTCGATCCCCGTGGATCGCTCCCAGATCGTGTACCGGTTCTCCGGCATCCGTCCGCTGCCGCACCACGACGACACCGCACCCGGCTTCGTGTCGCGCGACTACCGGATCGAACGGCGGAAGGATGCCGGGCTGCCGCCGGTGCTCAGCCTGGTCGGCGGCAAGTGGACCACGTTCCGCGCCCTCGGCGAGTCCCTGTCCGACCGCGTGCTCGCCGAGCTCGGTCGCCCGCGCATGACCAGGACGAAGGGGGTGCGCATCGGCGGCGGCCAGGGTTACCCGCGCACTCCCCGACGCACAGTGGAGTGGCTGCGGCAGAACGTGGGCGACTCCGCGCGCGGCCGTGTGCTGTTCGTGCGGTACGGGACGCGCGCGGCGCATGTCGCCGAGTTCCTCGCCGAGGAAGAGGACCGGCCGCTGCTGGGCGACCAGCTGTCCACCCGCGAGCTGCTCTGGATGATCGAGCGGGAGCACGCGCGCCGCGTCTCCGACATCCTGTTCCGGCGCACCAACCTCGTGTTCACCGGCGATGCGGATGCCGCAACCGTGCGCACCGTCGCGGATGCCATGGCAGTGCTGATGGGCTGGGACAGCGTGAAGACGGATGCCGAGGTGGAGGACACCCTCCGCTCGCTGCGCGAGCGACACGGTGTCGAACTCTCGGAGGACGCGCCGCTTCCCGGTCGTTGAGCGAGGGAGCGCAGCGAGTGAGACGAAACGCGCTGCGCTGGCGTCGGGCGCTTCGTCGCTTCGCCTCGCTCAACGGCCGGAAGAGCTCAGCCCTTGCCGAACAGCTTCTGGATCTCGGCCATGTCGGCCTCGCTCGGCGCCTTCTGACCGCCGAGGCCGAAGCCCGAGCCGGTGGCCTCCGCGGGTCCGGTGGCGATCCCGGCGTTCTCGGCGGCGCGCTTGGCCGGGTTGCCCGATCGCGAGCCGCTCTTGCCCTTGGCGCCCTTCTTGCCGCGCTTGGCGGACGCACCCGGCTTGCCCATCGGGCCCATGCCGGGAATCTGCGGGGTGCCGCCGCGGGCGACGGTCTTCATCATCTTCGCCGCCTGCTCGAAGCGCTGCACGAGCTGGTTGACGTCGGTCACGGTCATGCCGGAACCACGCGCGATGCGCAGCCGGCGTGAGCCGTTCAGGAGCTTCGTGTTGCGGCGCTCGGCCGGGGTCATCGAGCGGATGATCGCCTCGGTGCGGTCGATCTCGCGTTCGTCGAAGTCGTCGAGCTGCTGCTTCATCTGGCCCATGCCCGGCAGCATGCCGAGCATCTTCTTCATCGAGCCCATCTTGCGCATCTGCTGCATCTGCTCGAGGAAGTCCTCGAGCGTGAAGGCCTCGTTCGCGAGCTTCTCGGCGACCTTCATGGCCTCGGCCTCGTCGAACGCGGACTGCGCCTGCTCGATCAGGGTGAGGATGTCACCGAGATCGAGGATGCGGCTCGCCATGCGGTCGGGGTGGAACGGCTCGAGGTCGTCGAGGTCCTCACCCGTGGACGCGAAGATGATCGGGCGGCCGGTGATCGAGGCCACCGAGAGTGCGGCACCGCCTCGGGCGTCGCCGTCGAGCTTGGAGAGCACGACGCCGGTGAAGTCGACGCCGTCCTGGAACGCCTTCGCGGTGTTGACGGCGTCCTGACCGATCATCGCGTCGATGACGAACAGCACCTCGTCCGGGTTCGTCGCCCTGCGGATGTCGCCGGCCTGCTTCATCAGCTCGGCGTCGACGCCGAGGCGGCCGGCCGTGTCGATGATGACGACGTCGTGCTGCGTGCGACGGGCATGCTCCACGCCGTCCTTGGCGACCTTGACCGGGTCGCCGATGCCGTTGCCGGGCTCGGGCGCGTAGATGGCGGCTCCGGCCTGCTCGGCGACGACGGTCAGCTGGGTGACGGCGTTCGGGCGCTGCAGGTCACAGGCGACGAGCAGCGGGGTGTGCCCCTCGCCCTCGAGCTGCTTGGCCAACTTTCCGGCGAACGTCGTCTTGCCGGAACCCTGCAGGCCGGCGAGCATGATCACCGTCGGCGGGGTCTTGGCGAACTCCAGGCGGCGCTGTTCGCCGCCGAGGATCGCGACGAGCTCCTCGTTGACGATCTGCACCACCTGCTGCGCGGGGTTCAGCGCCTTGTTCACCTCGTCGCCGAGCGCACGCTCGCGCACCTTGGCGGTGAAGTCCTTGACGACGGGGAGCGCGACGTCGGCGTCGAGCAGGGCGCGACGGATCTCGCGGACGGTGCCGTCGACGTCGGCCGGGCTGAGCTTGCCCTTCGTGCGCAGGTTGCGGAAGGTCTCGGTCAGCCGATCGGAGAGCGTGCCAAAGGTAGCCATGATGCGCTCAAGTTTACGGGAGAGGAGCCGTACGCTTCGCCGTCATGCGCTCATGCCCAGGGAAGATCGTGGATGCAGCGCAGGGCAGCGTCGAACTGCGCCTCGAGCGAGGCCTGTACGGCGCCCTGCTCGGCCCAGACGCGGATCGACGAGAGCACGGCGGCCGCGCAGGCAGCACCGAGGATGTCGGCCGGGATCTCGTCGACGCCGGACGCCCGCGCCGCCGATGCCACCGCCGAGGCGAGTCGTCCGTGCCGCACTCCCCGATCCCGCTGCAGCTCGGCCTCAAGGCCCATCGCCGCTTCGTTGCGGATGGCGAGTGCCAGCGGATCGGGCGCAAAGTCCTTGATCACGTGGGTCAGCGCCGCGCGGACGCCCGGCCCCGTGGCATCCGTGCCCAGTGCGGCCAGCGCGACGAGGGCATCGTCGATGCGAGCATCCAACCCCGACCACAGCACATCGCTCTTCGACGAGAAGTAGTTGAAGAAGCTGGAACGGCTCACGCCGGCGCGCTGCGTGATGTCCGCCACGGACGTCGCGTCGTACCCCTTCTCGAGGAACAGCTCGCACGCGGCCTCGGCGAGCGTCTCCCGCGAGGATGCCCGCGGACGACCTGCTCGCGACCCTGAATCCATGTGCCACAGCGTATCGGTGCCGCGTGATCGCGGAACAGAGGTATTCTTGGACGCGATCCAATAACCGTGACCCGATGGAGTGCGCACATGCTCGACATCCAGATCGCCGGACTCGACCCCGAGTTCGTCCCGTACCTCGACGGCTGGGACCTGCAGCGCAGCGTGCACCGCGACGTCGTCGCCGGCAGCCGCCCAGACACGCTCCTGCTGCTCGAACACGAGGCGGTCTACACCGCCGGCAAGCGCACCGAGCCTCAGGAGCGCCCGCAGGACGGGACGCCCGTGGTCGACGTGGACCGGGGCGGCAAGATCACCTGGCACGGGCCGGGACAGCTGGTCGGATACCCGATCGTGCGCCTCCCCGAGCCGATGGACGTCGTCGCGCACGTGCGGCGCATGGAGCGGCTGCTCATCGGCATCCTGCAGCCCTTCGGCGTGGACGGCTACCAGGTCGATGGTCGCAGCGGCGTCTGGGTGCGCCGACCGCTCAGCGAGGACAAGGTCGCCGCGATCGGCGTGCGCGTGCAGCAGGGCGTGACCATGCACGGTTTCGCGATCAACTGCGACAACACGCTCGCCGGCTTCCGCGGCATCATTCCGTGCGGGATCATGGATGCCGGGGTCACCACGGTCAGCGAGGTCACGGGCCGCGACGTGTCGCCGGTCGACCTCGTGCGGGCCGTCTCCGAGGCGTTCACCGCCGAGTACGCGGAGGTGGTCGCATGAGCGCCGCACCCGAGGGCCGCAGGCTGCTGCGTCTGGAGGTCCGCAACGCCGAGACCCCGATCGAGCGCAAGCCGGAGTGGATCCGCACCAAGGCGAAGATGGGCCCCGAGTACCAGGCGCTGCAGTCGCTGGTGAAGACCGAGGACCTGCACACGGTGTGCCAGGAGGCCGGTTGCCCGAACATCTTCGAGTGCTGGGAGGATCGCGAGGCCACCTTCCTCATCGGCGGTTCGCAGTGCACCCGCCGCTGCGACTTCTGCCAGATCGACACCGGCAAGCCCGACGCCTACGACACCGACGAGCCCCGGCGCGTCGCCGAGAGCGTGCAGCGGATGGGCCTGCGCTACGCCACCGTCACCAGCGTCGCGCGCGATGATCTGCCCGACACCGGCGCCTGGCTCAACGCCGAGAGCGTACGGCAGATCCACGCCATGAACCCGAACACCGGCGTCGAACTGCTCGCCAACGAGCACAACGCCGACCCGGCGTTCCTCGGCGAGATCTTCGACGCCCGGCCCGAGGTGTTCGCGCACAACGTCGAGACCGTACCGCGGATCTTCAAGCGCATCCGGCCGGCCTTCAAGTACGAGCGCTCGCTGAACGTCATCACGCAGGGCCACGAGGCCGGCCTGATCACGAAGTCCAACCTCATCCTCGGCATGGGCGAGGAACCCGAGGAGGTCGTGCAGGCGCTGCAGGACCTGCACGACGCCGGATGCGACATCATCACGATCACGCAGTACCTGCGCCCCTCGCCCCGCCACCTGCCGGTCGCACGGTGGGTGAAGCCGGACGAGTTCGTCGGCTTCAAGGAGGAGGCCGAGCGGATCGGATTCCTCGGCGTGCTCGCGGGCCCCCTGGTGCGGTCGTCGTACCGCGCCGGTCGCCTGTGGGCGCAGTCGATGATCTCGAAGGGCCGCGAGATCCCGCCGCACCTCGCCCACATCGCCGAGAGCGCCGACCTGGGCTTCGCTCAGGCGGTCTGACCCAGCCGGGTGGCGAACCCGACGCCGACCCGTAGAATGACGCGCATGGCGAGCCCTGGGGACAGCCGGACGCGCGAGAACGACGCCGTCTTCGCCTCGGTCGACGCGCCCGCCGACGTCGCACGGGAGTGGCTGACCGCGCAGTTCGATGCCCAGGCCACCCGCGGCGACGCCGATGCTCTCTCCCCTGCGCAGCGCCTCGACCTCACCGAACTGCTCAGCAGCACCTGGTGGCGCGCGGTGTTCGAGGACGAGCGCGACGACGACGCCGAAGCACCCGACCACCTGCTGCGGCGCGCGCTGCCGCCGGCGGTCCGTGCCGCGGCTCGGCTGCCGCTGGGCGGCGTCATCCTCGCCCTCTACATGCGCAACCTGGTCAACGACGCCTGGGCGATGGCCTGGGACCACGAACTGCTCGTCGTCGCCATCGAGACGGCATGTGACGCAGCGGTCGCGGCCCGCGGCGGGGATCGTGCCCCGGAGGATGATCTCGGCGCACTGGCCTGGGCGCTGCTGCGCTTCATGCTCTGCGAGTTCCGGGTCGAGACGGCTCTGCTCACCGGGCGGCTCGACGTCGTCGTCGACGCGTCGGACGCCGCCGTGGCGGCCGTGGCCCCGCTCGTCGAGGCCGTCCGCGCGCAGCCGTCGGGTGCGGCCCGTCACGCGCTGCTCCGCGAGGCCTCGAACGAGGAGACCTATTACCGGAGCGTGCGCGACAGCGCACGGATCGGGCGGCGGATGCTCCGGCGGAGACCGTCGCTCCGCCGCCCGCGACCTCGCTCGCATCCGCTCCGACATCGCCTCCGCCTCGTTCAACCACATGGATGCCAGCGAGCTGCGCGGCCACCTCGCGGCCATCGAGCGGCTCGAGGCGGTGCGGGAGCGGGAGTGGCTGCACGTCGACGACGGACGGGTGCGGATCGTCTACTCGTTCGGCATCCGCACCGGCGTCTGGGACGACCCGATCGGCCTTGTCGCCGCCCTCCACGAGGACGCCGTCGCCATGCGCGACGCTGGCCGGACGATCGGCGGCCTCGACATCGTCGAGGCGCGCGGCCGGCTGGATCTGAGCGACGTCTGGCAGGGCACCGACAACTTCGGGCGCGGCTACCGCGGCGCGACGATCCGCCTCGCCGACATCCGGCTCGAGCGCTCCGATGACGGGACGCCGCTGGAGACCGTGCACACGCGCATCCAGCTTTCGCAGCTGGGCAACCACTCCATCGTCTTCGACATCGACCTGCACGACGCACCCGCCTATCGCGTCGCGGAGGCCGTGCATCTGGCCACACCCGTGTTCGGAGATCTGACCGAGATCGACGGGATGCTCCGGATGCGAGTCTCCGGAGACCGGACGGTCTCCGGTCTGCCGGAGGTCGTCGACGACCTGCTCGAGGGCCTGCGGAGCATGCTCGACGGCATCGCCGGAGCAGTGGACGGCACGCGCCTGGCAGCACGCGAAGGATCGTTCGGCATCGTCGCGACGATCGTGGCGGCGTCGCGGATCGGCCCCCATGGCAGTACCGCACTCACCGACACGCGAGGTCTGCTCGATCTCTGGGGCGTGCAGCCGCTCGTGCATCCGCTGCCCAGCGGCGCGGCGAGCATCGCGGACTGGGCCCTGTACGACCTCGACGCGGTCGAGACCTGGTCCCTGCTGCATCTGAACAGCGAGCTGCTGGCGTCCAACAGCAACGTCACCCTGCTCGCCGCGTTCGGTTCCCCCGACTTCGCTGTGCAGGAGATGGAGAGCTACATCGAGTTCGCGCACAGCATGCACGGCATGTACCAGGGCTGGCAGGACGGCGTCCGGTACTTCGCTGAGCGGATCGCGCGCCTGCTCAGCGAGGCGGAGATCGTGCTGCGCCGCACCGACGAGCTGGACGATCGACGCGAGTACGCGCTCTCGACGCAGCGCGCCGAGGCCATCGCCGACCTCGACCGCCTCGTGCGCGAGGTGGAGCGTACCGAGCTGTCGCTGCAGGCCTTCGTGCAATCGAACGAGGCGATCATGCTCTTCATAGAGTCGCCCTCGATGGTGACATCGCCGCCGCTGCGCACCGACCTCGACACGATCCTGGACTCCAACGGGTACCAGCATCTGCGCGATGGGTTCACCCGAGCCGTGCGCGACGTCCTCGGCACGCGGCTGCAGCCCCTGCTCGAGGTGGTGCATCGCCGGATGGAGCACGCCTACGCCGCAGAGCGCGCACTCATCGAGCAGCAGCGTCGCGACCTCGAGGAGCAGGCGGAACGTCAACGCGAAGACCGCGACCGACGCAACGGACGCGTCTTCGAAGTGCTCGGGATCGTGTTCGCCGTCGTCGGCTTCTCCGGGATCGCCTCCGTGCTGCAGACGGGATATCCCGACTGGGGCGGTCCGGTCGCGTGGTGGCTGGTCGCGATCGTCCTCGCGCTGGCCGCCGCCACCGGGGTGGCACTGGCGGTGCTCTCGGGCCGCCGTATCCTCCGACGCCCAGCGCCCGACGCGGAGCGACCGGAAGAGAGCGATCCATGATCAGGACCGCTGCCGACGCCGAGCTGCTGGGGCTCACCTACGATCGCGTCCTGGCCGCAAGCTTCCCGGAGACCGAGCTCGTGACCCGGGAGGACTTCCTCGACGCCGGGATGCGCGGCGAGCTCGACGTCCTCGTCGCACGCGAAGGCGAGCAGATCGCCGGCACCATCGTCGGCGAGCGGCACGGTTCGGCCGTGCTCGTGGACTGGCTCGCCGTGGCGAGCACCTTCCGGTGCTCGGGAACGGGCACGGCGCTCGTCGAAGCCGGCAACGCGCGCTGGACGGCGTGGGACGGCATACGGCTGGTTGTCGCCGAGGTCGAGCGGCCCGATGTCTTCGCCCCGCACCCGCGGTTCGGCGACCCGGCACGGCGCCTGAGGTTCTACGAGCGCCTCGGCGCAGCCGTGCTGGATCTGCCCTACTATCAGCCCCCGGTCCGCGAGGGCATGCCACGCGTGCGCGGGCTGCTGCTGACGGTGCTCGCAGCCGGCACGTCGTCGGCGCCGCGCATCCTCTCGGCAGAGGAGACCGCCGCCGTCCGAGGCCTGCTGCTGGCGACGATGGGAGCCGCGGACGACGACGAGACCGCCCGGATCTACGACGCGGTGGACGCCCCCGGCGGGCTGGGCCTGCTGCCGCCCGCCGACTACCGCCAGGTACCGCTCTCCGCCCCCTAGCGACTCAGTCGCCGCTCATCACCGACAGCACCGAGCCGTCGGAGGCGAGGTTCACCAGCAGCACGTCGTCGGCGCCGCCCGCGTCGAGGGTGTACTCCAGCACGGCGAAGGGATCGTCGCCGCCGTGCTCGTCCACCAGGATCGTCATGCTGATCAGCGTCAGCGAACGGATGATGTCGACCGCGTCGTCGCCGGAGACGTCGACGAGCACGTCGGCGAGCTGGTCGCCGAACTCCTCCTGCTGCTGCAGGATGAACTCGGTCACCTCGCTGGTGCGGTCGTCGAGCTCGGAGAGCATGGCGCGGCGCGACGTCCCATCCACGTCCTCGAGTCCGCTGATGAGCGCCGCGGCGATGTCGAGCGCGTCGATCGACACGTCGTCCTGGTCCGGCGCCGTGAGGTCGACCGTGACCGACTGGTCGCCGAGGTCGACGCGCTCCGACCAGAAGATCGACCCGTCCGGCCCTGAGGACAGCAGTCCGAAGTAGTCGTGTTCGATCGCCATATCGCTATGCAACCAGCCTTGTGCGCGTTGCGCCAGCCCGACGCGCCAGCGTTACCGGCGAGATCGGATCAGGCGCCGACGAGGGACTGCACGAACACGTGCGGCGTGAAGCCGGTGAGGTCGTCGATGCCCTCGCCCTGGCCGAGCAGCTTCACCGGGATGCCGGTGCGCTCCTGCACCGCGAGGACGAAGCCGCCCTTCGCCGAGCCGTCCAGCTTGGTGATCACGAGCCCGGTGACGCCGGCGTGCTGAAGGAACGACTCCGCCTGCATGACCCCGTTCTGGCCGGTCGTGGCATCGAGCACGAGCAGCACCTCGCTGATCGGCGCCTGCTTCTCGACCACGCGCTTGATCTTGCCGAGCTCGTCCATCAGCCCGCCCTTGGTGTGCAGGCGGCCGGCGGTGTCGATGATCGCGATCTCGATGCCGTTCTGCTTCGCGTAGTCGACGGTCTGATAGGCGACGGATGCCGGGTCCTGTCCCTGCTGCTCCGGCCTGACGATCGCCGCACCGGCGCGCTGGGCCCAGGTCGCGAGCTGATCGACGGCCGCCGCCCGGAAGGTGTCGGCGGCGCCGACGACCACGCTGCGCTGGTAGCCGCGCAGGAACTTGGTGAACTTGCCGATGGTGGTGGTCTTGCCGACGCCGTTCACGCCCACGACGAGCACGACGGCCGGCCGCTCCGAGAGCTTCAGCGTCGTGTCGAACTTCGCGAAGTGCTCCTCGAGCGTCTCGCGCAGCATCCTCTGCAGATCCTTCGGGTCGGTCGTCCGATAGCGCTCGACCTTCTCGCGGAGCTCGTCGACGACGCGCTCGGTGATGTCGGGCCCGAAGTCCGCACCGATCAGCGCGGTCTCGAGGTCGTCCCACGTCGTCTCGTCGATCGTGGGCTTGACGAACATGCCGCGCAGCGCGCGACCGAGGGACCAGGACTTCTCCGCCATGGCTCCAGCCTACGGTGACGGGCGGGCGCGATCCGTCGTGTTCGCCGACGGCTCAGGCGGATGCCGCGGCACGGTCGCCCACGCGCTGGCCGACCACCGCCGAGACGCCGTCCTGCCGCATCGAGACGCCGTAGAGGGCGTCGGCGATCTCCATGGTGCGCTTCTGGTGCGTGATCACGAGCAGCTGCGAACTCTCGCGCAGCTGCTCGAACACCGTCAGCAGCCGTCCGAGATTGGCGTCGTCGAGCGCCGCCTCCACCTCGTCGAGGATGTAGAACGGGCTCGGCCGGGCCTTGAAGATCGCCACCAGCAGCGCCACGGCCGCCAGCGAGCGCTCCCCGCCGGAGAGCAGCGAGAGCCGCTCGATCTTCTTGCCGACCGGGCGCACCGCGACCTCGATGCCGGTGGTCAGCATGTCGTCCGGATTCGTCAGCGAGATGCTGCCGGCGCCGCCGGGGAACAGGAGCGGGAACACCTCTGTGAACGCCTGCTTCGTGTCCTCGAACGCGGCCGCGAAGATCGTCTGCATCCTCTCGTCGAGTTCCGCGATGATGGTCAGCAGATCCTGCCGCGTCCTGGTCAGATCGGAGAGCTGCTCGGTGAGGAACGCGTGCCGCTGCTCCAGCGCGGCGAACTCCTCGAGCGCCAGCGGGTTGACCCGGCCGAGCTGTGCGAGCTTGCGCTCCGCGTCCTTCAGCCGGCGCTCCTGGATGCGGCGATCGAACGGGATCGCGGCGTCCTCGTCCTGGTCCTCTGCACCTGGTTCACGAGGAACCGGCTGGTCCGGACCATATTCCGCAACGAGAATGTCTTCGTCGAGAGCCAGCTCGGACGACACCCGCTCCAGAAGGCTGCTCAGGTGAAGCTTCTTCTCGTGGATCTGCAGCTCGAGACCGTGCACGCTCTCGGTGAGACCGGCGAGGCGCTCGCGCAGCGAGCCCTCCTGAGCGCGCAGCGCGGTGAGCTCCTCGTTCTGCGCCGAGCGCTCGGCCTCGGCCGCGGCCAGTGACATCCGCGCCTCGGTGACGGATCGATCGATCGAGTCCAGCACCCTCGGAAGCTCATCGGCCACGCCGCTCGCGGCCTCGCGCTGGGCACGACGGATGACGGCACGACGAGCGGCGTCCTCGGCCGCGGCGCGTTCCGCCTCGCGCTGGCGCTCGAGAGTCGCGACCCGTGTCTGTGCCGCCCGCACACGCTCGCGGAGCGTCTCGATCTCGAGGCGCGCCCTGACCTCGTTCTCGCGAGCCGTCTCGAGCGACTCGAGCAGTCCGTCGCGTGCGGAGGCGTCGAGCACGGGCCGTGGCTCGCCCTCGGCACCCTCGAGCTCCGCCCTCGCCCTCGCGGTCGCGGTCTCCGCGTCCGCGACCGGCGGACTGCGCCTGCCCGAACCCGGACTCCAGCCGCTCGCACTCCGCGACGGCTGCCTCGTGGCGCACGGTCACGCGGTTCAGATGCTCGGCGTGCGTCGCCAGCGCGGCGTCGTGCTGGCGCAGCCGCTGCAGCGCCTCCCGGGCCTCACGCCTGGTCGTCTCGACTCGTTCAGTCGCCTCGGCGCGCTCCGCGCGCAGGGCGTCGACCGTGCGGCGGACCTCGTCCAGCCGTTCCGTCGCGGCGTCCCGCTCGGCGGCGAGTTCCAGTCTGGAGCGCTCTCCCGAGCCCGCCCGCAGGGTGTGTGCGGTGAGCACCTCGCCGTCGCGGGTGACGATCGTCGTCGTGTCGTCATCGAGCGCATCCAGGGCCGCCCGTGCGATCCGTGCGGTATCGAGGTCGTCCGCGATGAGTACGTGCGCGAGGATGCCGAGCACACCGGGAGGCGCCGTCGCCACCTCGGCGGCCGGCACGGCCCCCGAGACGGCCGGCGCCGCTCCCGCTGCGGACGTCGCTGCGATCACGATGTCGATCGCACCGCGTCCCTGAGCTCGCGGGACGAGCGCGAACGCGTCGTCCGCAGCATCCACCAGCACGCCCTCGGCGAGCGGGCCGAGCACCGCGGAGATGGCGGCCTCGAATCCGACCTTCACCTGCACGGCGTCGCCGACGAGCCCCTGCAGCCCGGGCGCGCCCTCTGCCACGAGATCGGCTGCGCCGCCCGAGAATGAGAGCGCGCTCGTCAGCGCCGCCGCCTTCGCCGTCAGCGCGTCCGCCTCGCGTTCCGCTTCGTGCAGGCTCTCGCGCAGCCGGTCGCGCTCCGTCTCGGCGGCCGCCGCGCTCTGCTGCGCGGTCTCGTAGGCCGCCGCGTGCTCCGCGGCGGAGCCCTCCGGCGCCTCGCCCTCCTCGAAGGCTTCGAGGGCCTCGGCGGCCTCACGACGACGGGTCTGCGCGGCCTCCAGCGCGTTCTCCTGGCGCAGCACCGCGCCGCGGACCGCGGCGAGGGCGGATGCCGTCGGCATCCGCGTTCCCGCGCAACGTGTTCAGCCTCATGTCGTATGCCGACACGAGCGCGCTCTGCTCGGCGATGTCCACGTCGAGCGTGTCGAGCTCGCCTCGGGCGAGCACGACCTCGCGGCTCGCGGCTGCCGCGGCATCCTGCGCGTCGCCGAGTCCCTCCGAGATGCGGGTGATCTCGTCCGCTGCCTCATCGATGGTGTCCTGCGTGACCGTGATCGCCGTCACCGCGTCGTCATCCTCACTGCCCAGCAGCGCGAGACGCTGGTTCGCGAGCGTGAAGAGCCCGCGCATGCGCTCCTGCACCTGCTCCAGGCCGAAGGCCACCCGCCGCGCCTCGTCGACGGCGGCGGAGTTCTGCTCGGCCTCCAGCCGGATGATGCCGGCGTGCACAGCGTCGACCTGTTCCGAGAGCACGAGGCGCTCCGTGTGGCGCTCGTTCTCGGTGCGCGTGTGATCGGCGAGCGTGGTGCGCAGCGCGACGACGTCGTCGGCGAACAGCCGGGCCTTCGCGTCGCGCACGACAGCGGCGATGGTCTGCGCCTCTCGCGCGATCTCGGCCTGCCGGCCCAGCGGCTTCAGCTGCCGACGGATCTCACCGGCGAGATCGCTGAGCCGGGTGAGGTTCGTCTCCATGGCATCGAGCTTGCGGAGCGTCTTCTCCTTGCGCCGCCGGTGCTTGAGGATGCCGGCGGCCTCCTCGATGAACCCTCGTCGGTCCTCGGGAGAGGCCTGCAGCACGGTGTCCAGCCGGCCCTGGCCGACGATCACATGCATCTCGCGGCCCAGCCCGGAATCGCTGAGCAGCTCCTGGACGTCGAGCAGACGGCATCCGGTGCCGTTGATCGCGTACTCGCTGGAGCCGTTGCGGAACAGCGTTCGGCTTATCGTGACCTCGGCGTACTCGATCGGGAGTGCGCCGTCGGCGTTGTCGATCGTGAGCTGCACCTCCGCGCGGCCGAGCGGGCCGCGGGTCGACGTGCCGGCGAAGATGACGTCCTCCATCTTGCCGCCGCGCAGCGTCTTCGCGCCCTGCTCCCCCATCACCCAGGCGAGAGCGTCCACGACGTTGGACTTGCCCGACCCGTTCGGGCCGACGATGCAGGTGACCCCTGGCTCGAACACGAACGTCGTCGGCTGGGCGAACGACTTGAAGCCCTTGAGCGTGAGGCTCTTCAGATGCATGCCGGGGCTTTCGGGGTCGAGGGGATCACGCCCATACGCTACCGGAATCCCGCGGCTCTTCAGGGGATTCCGCGCCGACGGGCAGCCTATCCGCCGAACGCGACACGCCGAGGACACACCCGGATGCTTGACTCGGCTGTGAACTTCCCGCTAGCGTGACTCACCGATCGCTTGAAGGAAAGGAGAGACCGATGATGATCACGAAGTTCGACGCCCGCCTCAATGGCCCAGCCGTGCGTTCGTTCGCATGCTTCGCGCACTCGGTTTCTCCCGTCGGAGCCACCGGGCTGAGTTAACAGGCGCCCCGCCCTCCTCGATCCTCCCGGCACCTCGGTGCCGGTCTTCGATCGCCGCGTCCCTGTCGTCGTACTGATACCAGTCGCACTGACACCACAGGTCTGACGCCTCCCGCGCATCTCGCCGACCATCGGCAGCGCACCCCCGGCATCCGTCGGCCGCCCCGGCCCGCAGACCGCCGTCCTCCGTGGATCCGTCCGCCGCTGAGTGCGCGACGACCGCCCCAGATCGTCCTGTCGATCGACCTTTAAGGAATCAACCATCGTGAACACCTCATTGCTCACCCCCGGCACCCTGCAGCGACAGGGACACCCGCCGGATACCGAGGATCGTCAGATCCTCACCATCCCCGACGCCGACCAGCGTCAGCACCTCACCCCGGCCGACCGCCTGAGGCTGGCCCTCGGCCTGTGGCTGCTGGAACGGACCCTGCGCTCCGACGACGACATCGTCGGCGAGCAGGAACAGCGAGAGCAGATCACGCTCGAGCGCAGCCGACCGACCATCGCAGACGCCCAGGCGCCCATCTACGACCTGCAGCTCCGGCTGCGCTGAGACGAGATCACCATGACCGTCACTCCCCCTGTGCACGCGCTCCCCGCCGGCGCGACCCTGCGTCCGCTCGTTCTCCCCGAACGGGCGGACGCGGGGCCGACCCCGCTGATCCGCGAGTACGCGGAGGCGCGGAACCGGAACATCCTCGAGAGCACCGGTCGCGACGACGACGCCCTCAGCGCGGAGTCGCTGCTGCCGATGCTGCGCAGCACCCCCGACCGGATCCGCCGGCAGTGGTACGTCGAGCAGGACGGCCGGATCGTCGGATGCCGTGCACTCGACGTCCTGCAGGACGACGACGGCCGCACGGCGTTCGTCATCGTCGCCCTGCTCCAGCGGGCGCAGGGCAGGGGCATCGGACGCCAGGCGTACGCCCATCTGGAGTCGGTCGCGCGAGCGGAAGGCGTGCGCAAGCTCGTGCACTTCGCCGAGCATCACGACGACGGCTCCGGGCTCGCCCCCGTCCCATCGCCCACCGGATTCGGCTCCGTGCCCGCCGATCGGGCCGCACGCTTCCTGTCCCGCAACGGCTTCACGCTCGAGACCGTGGAGCGCGGCAGCGAGTTCGCCTGGACCGACGGGAGCCTCACCGAGCTGGAGTCCCGGCGGGCGGACGCCGCCGCCCATGCCTCCGCCTACCGGCTCGTGCAGTGGATGCTGCCGACACCGGCCGAGTACGTCGACGGCTACGCCTGGATGAAGTCGCGCATGTCGACCGACGTGCCCGAGGGCGAACTGGGTCTCCCCGAGGAGGCCTGGGACGCCGCCCGCGTCGCGCAGCAGGACGAACGCACCGCCGCGCGTGGCTACCACCAGTTCGTCACAGCCGCTCAGCACATCGAGACCGGTGAGCTGTGCGCCTTCAACGAGCTCGCCATCGGCCCCGACCCTGCGGGCACCACGCATCAGTACGACACCCTCGTGCTCGCGGACCACCGCGGGCACCGTCTCGGGATGCTCGTGAAGACGGCGGGCCTGATCGCCTGGCGCGAGCGCTACCCGGACTCGCACCGTGTCATCACCTACAACTCGGAGCAGAACCGCCCGATGCTCTCGATCAACGAGGATCTCGGGTTCACCGCCTTCGCCTACGAGGGCGCCTGGAAGAAGGAACTCACATGAGCACAGCGCTCGCCATCGAACAACTCGCGCTTCCGGCATCCGCCGACGGGCCCGACGCGGCCGATCTCATCGCGCTGACCGAGCTGAACAACGCGATCTGCCGCGAGGACGCAGACCTCGCCGACCTCGACTTCACTCCCGCCGAGATGCTGTCCGGTCTGCGCGACGACGCGGACCGCGCGCATCGGGCCTACGTGATCCGCGAGGGAGGGCGCCTCGTCGGCGCCTGCATTCTCAACTACGGCCTCGCCGAGCCCACGGCCGTCGACTTCGACCTGATGGTGCTCGCAGCCGACCGCGGACACGGCGTCGAGGACGCCCTGCTCGCCCGCATCGAGGAGGAGACCAGGTCGCTCGGGCGCACCGTCATGCAGGCCTGGACGCTCCACCGTGGCAGGACATCCGGCCCGACGATCGTGCCGGCGACGGACTGGGGCGTCGTCGAGCGCACGCCCCTGTCCGATCAGTTCCTCACGAACGGGTTCGTCCTCGAGCAGGTCGAGCGCAACAGCACCTTCGACCTGCGCGGTCCGGTCGATACCGTGCAGCACCGGCTCGACGAGTCTCTCGCCGCCGCAGGGCCGGACTACCGCCTCGTGGAGTGGACGATCCCGACGCCGCCCGAGCTGCGTGAGGGCTACGCCTGGGCGCTGTCGCGGATGTCGACGGACGCCCCGTCGGCGGCTCTCGAGATCGACGAGGAGAAGTGGGATGCGGGACGCGTCGAACGCCGGGAGAAGCGGATCCTCGACGGTGGTCAGACGATGTCGGTGTCGGCGGTGCTGCACGTGCCCACCGGCCGCCTCGCCGCCTTCAACGAGCTCGTCATCGGAACAGAGCCCGACGATGTGACACATCAGTACAGCACCCTCGTCCTGAGGGAGCACCGCGGTCATCGCCTGGGGATGCTCGTCAAGTGCGCGAACATCCTGCGCTGGCGCGGGATCGCGCCCCGGTCGCCGAAGATCAGCACGTTCAACGCCGAGGAGAACCGGCCCATGCTCGACATCAACGAGGCGATCGGCTTCGCGCCTGTCTCGTACGCCGGGGTCTGGCAGAAGAAGCTGGTCTGACGACCGGTCATCCCAGCGGATGATCCCTCGTGTGCGGGATCATCCGCTGGGCCGACGATTGTCATGCACGATCCGCGGATGCTGGAATCATGACCGCACCGATCCTGCACGCGAACGCCCTCCAGAAGTCCTATGGCCCCACCCGCGCCCTCGCCGGCGTCGATATCGCCGTGGACCGCGGCGAGTCCGTCGCGATCATGGGCGCCTCGGGGTCGGGCAAGACGACGCTGCTGCACGTGCTCGCCGGGATCATCACCCCCGACAGCGGCTCCGTGCGCTTCACGCCGTCATCGGGCGAGACGATCGAGGTGACCGCGCTCGGCGAGTCCGCACGGTCCAGGCTGCGTCGCGAGCGGTTCGGCTTCGTCTTCCAGCAGGGCCTGCTGATCCCGGAGCTCACGGCGATCGAGAACGTCGCACTCGCTCTCATGATCAATGGGACGAAGCGCTCCGACGCACTGCCGCACGCCGCGGCCTGGCTGCAGTCCCTGGGACTCTCCGGCATGGAGGACCGCCGCATCGGCGAGCTCTCCGGTGGTCAGGCGCAGCGCGTCGCCATCGCCCGCTCCCAGGTCACCGGTGCCGAGCTGATCTTCGCCGACGAGCCCACCGGCGCACTCGATTCCCGCACCTCGTCCGAGGTGATGGACGCGCTGCTGTGGTCGACCACCGGACAGGGCCGCACGCTGGTCGTGGTCACGCACGACCCCGGTGTGGCCGCCCGCTGCTCGCGCACGGTCGCGATGCGCGACGGCAGGATCGTGCCGGCGGAGGTGTCGGCGTGAACGCCGGAGTACTGCGCATGCTGATGCGCCCCGCGCCGGGATCACTCGGCGTGATCGCGATCCCCGCCGTCGCCTTCGGGATCGTCACGGCGCTCGTGCTCACCGTGCTCGGTGGCGCGCAGTCGTTCTGGACATGGGACGACGACTTCGGCTTCATCTACCAGGGGCTCGCCGCGATCGCCCTGGTGCTCCTCGTGGTGCCGATGATGACGCTCGGGGGCGCCGCCGGCACGGCTGTCCGCCCGGCGGCGCGACGAGCGCCTGTCGACGCTGCGCCTGCTCGGGGTGACGCCCGCGGGCGTCTCGTTCGCGACCGTCGTCGAGTCCGCGGTGATCGCCGCGGTCGGGGCGATCGGCGGCATCCTGCTGTATCTCGCGATCACCCCTCTGATCGGGATGATCCCGTTCCGCGGATCCGCCCTCGGCGTGCTCGCGGTGATCCTTCCTGCCTGGCAGATCCTCGCCGTGTTCGGTGGGGTCGTCCTGCTTGCGGTCGTCAGCGCCGCGGTCGGCCTGCGCCGGGTGAACATCTCGCCGCTCGGCGTGCGGATGCGTGCCGATGCTCCCCGGATGGGCGCGATGCGCGCCGTCGTCGTCGTGCTGGTGGTCATCGCCGGTTTCGTCGCAGTGAAGCTCCTGCCGATGATCGCGGGCGCCGTGTACCTCATCGGGGGTCTCGCCGCCGTGTTCGGGATCGTGCTCGCCGTCCTGAACCTCCTCGGCCCGTGGGTTCTGGGCGTGCGCGCCCGCCGGCAGCTGCGGAAGGCCGAGACTCCCGAGCGCATGCTCGCCGCCCGCATGGTGCTGGACGCGCCGAAGGCCGCCTGGCGTCAGGTCAGCGGCATCGCGATGGCGAGCTTCATGGCGGTCTTCGCCGGCACCGGCGTCGCGCTGATGGACGTGATGGGCACGGACGACGCCAGGCCGGAGGATCTCGCCCTCGTCACCGACATGCGCACCGGGCTCATCATCACGCTGATCGGGTCGTTCCTCATGGTCGCGGCATCGGTCGGTGTGAACCAGGCATCCGCGATCGCAGATCAACGCGACCTGCACGCGAGCCTGCACCGGCTCGGCGTGCCGCTGGAGACGGTGGACACCGCCCGCACGCGCGCCATCATGTCACCGCTGATGGTCACCGCGATCGGCTCTGCGCTCTGCGCCGCGATCATGATCTTCCCTCTCCTCGGGATCACGCTGATCGTCGCGCCGCTGTCCCTGGTGACCATCGCGAGCGTGCTCGCCATCGGGATCCTCACCGTGTGGGCGGCGACCCGGGTGACGAGGCTGCTGCTGGCGAAGTCGTTCGTCCTTGCTGCGTGATCGGGCTCAGGGCCGGCGCTGACACCTCGGGCAGAAATGGCTCGAGCGGTTCATGAACGCCTCGCGGAGGATCGGCGTACCGCACCGCGGGCACGCCGATCCCCGCGGCCGTACGCGTTCAGCGAGTGCGCAAAATAACCGGCCTGCCCGTTCACATTGACGTACTGGGCGTCGAAGCTCGTCCCGCCCTCGGCGAGGGCCTTCTCGAGCACGAGACGCACCTCGCCGAGCAGGCGCCGCAGTGCCAGCGCCGAGAGCGCGCGTCCCTCGGTCTCAGGATGGATGCGCGCGGCCCAGAGCGACTCGTCCGCGTAGATGTTGCCGATGCCGCTGATGAGGCTCTGATCGAGCAGGATGCGCTTGATCGCGCTCGACCTCCGCCCGACCGCGGCGATGAAGGCGGCGTCGTCGAAAGCGGGGTCGAGTGCGTCTCTGGCGATGTGCGCGACCTGCGACGGCACCAGCGGAAGGTCGCTGCCCAGCCCCGCGGCACGGGCATCCGGGGTGTCCAGCAGCTCGTCGACGGCGAGCGATCCGAAGGTGCGCTGGTCCGAGAAGACCACGGCCAGACGGCCGTGCGCAGGATGCTCGATGTGCAGCCGCACGCGCTCGTGGCGCTCCGGCGCGGCATCCGGCGTGCGCAGCAGCATCTGCCCGCTCATCCCGAGATGTGCCACCAGGGCCTGCCGGCGATCGGCGATCGGCAGCCAGAGGAACTTGCCGCGCCGCACCGCGGCGACGATGTCCGCACCTTCGAGTTGCGCCACGAAGTCGGCCGCACCGGGAGCGTGGCGCGTCAGTGCACGGTCGTCGAGCACCGAGACGGACGTCACGGTCGCGCCGACCACCGCAGGCGCGAGGCCGGCGCGAACGACCTCGACCTCGGGCAGTTCAGGCATCGACGTGCTCAGGCACGGTCGCTGAGCAGCCGCCAGGCGCTGAGTGCAGCGGCCATCTCGGCCGTCTTCTTGCTCGTGCCCTCGCCGATCTGCGCGACGTCGCCGACCAGCACCGTGGCGGTGAATCGCCGGTCGTGGTCCGGCCCTGTGGCCTGCACCGAATAGCTCGGCGGCGTGGCGCCGAGCCGGGCCGCGAGCTCCTGGAGGCTCGTCTTCGGGTCCATCGCGGCGCCGTACCGCTCCGGGTCGGCGAGAAGCGGCTCGGTGAGTCGCAGCACGAGGGCCGTGGCCTCGTCGGGACCGGCGGAGATGTAGGTGGCCCCGATCACCGCCTCCATGGTGTCTGCGAGGATGGAGTCCTTGTCGCGACCGCCGGTCTGCTCCTCACCGCGGCCGAGCAGCAGGTGCTCGCCCAGGCCGATACCCCGAGCGACCTCGGCGAGGGCAACCGTCGAGACGACGCTCGCACGACGCTTCGCCAGTTCGCCCTCATCGAGCTCGGGATGCGTGGTGAACAGCATCACGGTGACGGCGAGGCCCAGCACCGAGTCGCCGAGGAACTCGAGGCGCTCGTTGTGCGGGGAGCCGCCGTGCTCGTACGCGTAGGAGCGGTGCGTGAGCGCGCGCGTGAGGAGCTGGGGGTCGATGTCGACCCCCAGCGTCTCGCTCAGAGGCGCCGTCCCCCGCACCACCCCGGTCACGATCTGCCGATCGCGATCAGATGTCTGCGACCTTGCGGCCCTTGTACTCCATGAAGAGCTCGGTGCCCTGCGAGTCGGTGACGACCTTCGCCTGGTGCGGGCGGCTGTAGACGGTCTTGCCGTTCTCGACGGTCTTCACCAGAGTGGTGGGCGTCGCCTTCCACTGCGCGCGGCGCGAGCGGGTGTTCGAACGGGAGACCTTGCGCTTCGGGGGGTTACCGGCCATGACTAGCTCTCTTCTTTCTCGGCGGCACGGCTCTCTGCCGCACCGTCCTGGTCTGTGATCTGCTGGAGCGCACTCCACCGAGGATCGATGGGAGCACTGCTCTCTGCGCCGGCGCTCGTGGTCAGCTTCTCGCCCGTACTCGGGTCGAGACCCGGGCAGTCCGGCTGACACACCGGCTGGAAGGGAAGCGACAACACGACCGCATCCCTGACCAGAGTTTCAAGATCCACGTGGTCGTCTTGAACCTCGAAGTCAGTTTCTTCCTCTCCAGGATACGCGAAAAGCTCCTGGAACTCGACTTCGACAGGCGCAGCGATATCGGTCAGGCACCGTCCGCACACCCCGGAGTACTCGGCGTCCGCTGTTCCGGACACCAGAATGCCCTCGTGGACCGACTCCAGACGCACGTCGAGATCGACGACCGCGCCGGCCTCGACCGACACGATCCCCTCTCCCCACCGCTCCGCCAGGGTGACCTCGAACGCATGCTCGCGCATCTCTCCCGGGCGGCGCGTGATGTCGCGCACGGGCAGGACGAAAGGACCGTTCAGTCGGGATTTCACCCAGCCATGCTACCTGCAACAGGCCGTGCGGGGGCCGAGCGGCTCAGATGCCACGTGCTCCCGTGTCGAGGAACTGCGCCACCGACGGCGGCACGAACGGTGACACGTCGCCGCCCAGCGACGCCACCTGACGTACCAGTGAGCTGGAGACCAGGGCGTGCGCGGGGTCGGGCAGCAGGAACACGGTCTCGATGTCGGCCAGGTGCCGGTTCACGATCGCCATCGGCGACTCGTAGGCCACGTCGACCTGCGAGCGGATGCCCTTGACCAGCACGCCGGCGTTGACATCGCGTGCGTAGTCGACCAGCAGGCCCATGCTCCAGGAGCCGACGATGATGCTCCCCTCGAGACCTGCATCCGCGATGGACTGCTCGAGCAGGTTCATGCGCTGCGCGATCGGCAGCATCGCCTCCTTGCCCGGGTTGTGCACGACCAGCACGTGCAGTTCGTCGTACAGCCGCGCCGCACGGCGGATCACGTCGAGGTGCCCCAGCGTCGGCGGATCGAAAGAACCCGGGACGACGGCGATTCGGCTGTTCACTTCGACTCGCTTCGCTCGCTCAGCACGGCGCACTTCGACTCGCTTCGCTCGCTCAGTACAGGCACTTTCGACTCCTCCAGTCGGTCGGCACGGCGCATGGATGTCAGCCTAGAGGACGCCGCTCTCAGTTCTTGCTGAGAGCGGCCCGGTCCTCTTCGGTCACCCGGCGCGCGATCGTGTCGCGCAGCCCGGGGTGCTGTTCCAGGGCCGGATCCTCGGCGAGGATCTGCTCCGCGATCTCACGCGCCCGGCCGATCAGGCCGGAGTCCTTGACGACGCGCAGGAGCCGCAGCGACGACTTCACGCCGGACTGCGACGAGCCGAGCACATCGCCCTCGCCCCGGAGCTCGAGGTCGACTTCGGCGAGGGCGAATCCGTCGAGCGTCGCGGCCACGGCATCGACCCGCTCGCGTGCGACCGACCCCTCTTCGGCCTCGGTGACGAGCAGGCACAGCCCTGGCACGCCGCCGCGCCCCACGCGACCGCGAAGCTGGTGCAGCTGCGAGACGCCGAACCGATCGGCGTCGAGGATGACCATGGTCGACGCGTTCGGCACGTCGACGCCGACCTCGATCACCGTCGTCGCGATGAGCAGGTCGATGTCGCCGCGGGCGAAGGCCTGCATGATGGCGTCCTTCTGATCGGACGGCATCTTGCCGTGCAGCACGGCACGGCGCACCTTCGACAGGGCCGGATGCGTCGACAGCGCCTCATCCAGCTGCACCACGCCCCAGCGCGGGCCCCTGGCGGCGGCGTCGAACAGACTGGCGGCATCGGCCTCGACGGAGTCCTTGGCGGTGTCGATCGCGGCGCACACGGCGAACACCTGACGGCCCTGGGCGATCTCCTCGGCCGAGCGCTCCCAGACCCGCTGCCACCAGCCCGGATGCTCGGCGAGAGGGGCGACGAACGACTGGATGCCTGCGCGTCCGGCGGGCATAGTGCGGATCACCGAGGTGTCCAGGTCGCCGAACACCGTCATCGCCACCGTCCGCGGGATCGGCGTGGCGGTGAGCACCAGCGCGTGCGGGCTGGACCCCTTGGCGCGCAGCGTCTCGCGCTGCTCGACTCCGAAGCGGTGCTGCTCGTCGACGACGACCAGGCCGAGGTCGGCGAACGTGGTCTTCTCGGAGAGCAGCGCGTGCGTGCCGACCACGATGAGCGCCTGCCCGGATGCCACGCGAAGCGCGGCCCTGCGCCGCTCCGGCGCGGACATCTGCCCGGTGAGCAGCGTCGGCATCAGCTGCGGGGCGAGCGCAGGACCGAGCATCTTCGTGATCGATCGCAGATGCTGGCCGGCGAGCACCTCGGTCGGGGCGATCAGCGCCGACTGCCCGCCGGATTCGGCCACCTGCAGCATCGCCCGGAGGGCGACGAGGGTCTTGCCCGAGCCGACCTCGCCCTGCACCAGACGGTTCATCGGCCATTGCGCGACCAGATCGTCCTGGATCGAGGCGCCGACATCCTGCTGATCGAGCGTGAGCGTGAACGGCAGGTGCGTGTCGAACTGCTCGAGCAGCCCGCCCGGCTGTCCGGGACGCGGTGTCGCGGTGAGCTCGCGCACTGCCGCCCGCTGCTGCAGCAGTGCGGTCTGCAGGGTCAGCGCCTCGTGCATCCGCAGCGTCCGCACCGCGGGATCGATGTCGTTGCGCGTCGGCGGCCGGTGCACGTTCTCGAGCGCGGTGCGCGCGTCGAGCAGCCCCTCCTGCACACGCAGGTACTCGGGCAGCGGGTCGGGGATCGGGCCGAGGTCGTTCAGGACGCGCCCGACGAGCTCTGCGATCTTGAAGCTCGCCAGGGTCGACGTCGCCGGATAGATCGGGATCGGCACGGTCACCCGAGCATCCGCCTGCTTCCGCGCCTCGGCCTCGTCATCGAACATCTGGTAATCGGGATGGGAGAACTGCAGGCTGTCCCGATACTCGCCGACCTTGCCGGAGAACACGCCGCGACGGCCGGGCAGCAGCTGCTGACGCCGCCATTCCAGCTGCCCTTCACCCTTTCCGAAGAAGGTCAGCGACATCCGCCCGATGCCGTCGCCGATGGTCACCTCGAGCATCGCTCCCCTGCGGTTGCGCATTCGCCGGACGCCGGAGGAGATCACCTCTGCGACGATCGTGACCGTCTCGCCGATCGGCAGGTCCAGGATCGGCGTGAGCTCGCCGCGGTCGGCGTATCGACGAGGGTAGTGCGCCACCAGGTCACCGACGGTCTGCATGCCGAACGCCTTCTCGAGCGCCTTCGCGGTCGCGCTGCCGAGAGCGGCATCGAGCGGCGTTTCGAGCGTGGACGGCATGCTCACGATTCTAGGGAAGGGCTGAGACGTCGGATGCTGCGGCAGTGCGACCGCGCGGTCGAACAGCCGCGTCGCAGCGACGCGGGGATGCGAGACCGACCGCGCGGTCGAAAGGGCATATCGTGAACGGGTGACGAGGATCATCGCCGGGGCAGCACGAGGACTGCGCCTGGACGTCCCCTCCGCCGGGACCCGGCCCACGAGCGACCGCGTGCGCGAATCGCTGTTCGGCTCGCTGGAGTCGATGGACGCGATCGACGGCGCGCACGTGCTCGACCTGTACGCCGGCAGCGGCGCTCTCGGCCTCGAGGCGTGGAGCCGTGGCGCAGCATCCGTCGATCTGGTCGAGCGGTCCCGATCGGCCGCGGGGCTCGTGCGACGCAACGTCATGACCGTCGCGAAGGCACTCGGCACGCCGGCATCCCATGCCCGGGTACACGAGAGCACGGTGCACGCCTTCCTGCAGCGCGCGGCCGGGCCGTTCGACCTGGTCCTCACCGATCCGCCGTACGACCTCGACGACGCGACGATGACCGCCGATCTCACCGCGCTCGCGCCGCTGCTCTCCCCCGACGCGATCGTCGTGATCGAGCGCGCGAAGCGGTCGACGCCGCCGGAACTGGATGCCGTAGGGCTGACCCCGCTACGGGAGAAGACCTACGGGGACACCCGGGTGTGGTGGGCCGAGCCCGCTCAGCCCACTTGAACTACGGGTTGCGATCGGGTTCGCGCGGCACTCCTCTGCTCAGGCGGCGCGAATACGCGTAGCGCCGGCGAAGAAGTGGCGCGCGAGCTCACGGCTGAACCGGAAAGGACAGCGCGAGCAGAGAACGGCAGCGCGAGGCTCAGACCCCAGCTCAGTCGCCGGCGTGGCCGTCCCAGTCACGGTAGGGGTCCCAGCCGAGCGCACCGACCGGCTCGCCGTCGCAGAGCACCGGGTGCCCGGCACGGGCGACGACCACGCCGATCGCATGGAAGCCCGGCGGCAGGTGGTCGCCCGGGAAGGTCGCGAGCAGGGCGTGGTCCTCTCCCCGGCCAGCGCGCGGCCCGGGTGCAGGCCGAGCGCCGCGCGCTCCAGCGCGATCGTCACGTCCGAGGCATCCGCCATCCGGCCGGCGTCGAGGGCGAGACCGTCCGAGACGTCCATCATCGCCGTGGCGCCGGCCACGGCGGCCACCGGACCCAGGCCGATGGGCGGCACCGGGCGCAGCTGGGCGTCGATCGCGGAGCGCTCCTCGGCGGTCAGCACGGCGGCATCCACCGGGATGGGCGTCTCGCCGTCGCGGAATCGGCCGAAGAGCACGCCGAGTCCCTGTGCGGCGAGGCCCATCTCGCCGGCTATCGCGACGACGTCCCCCGGTCGCGCGCCGGAACGGGTGACCGCCCGCACACCGCCGAGGTCGCCCAGTGCGGTGACTGCGATGGTCAGCACATCGGACACGGTGAGATCGCCGCCGACGACCGCGCATCCCGGCGCGAGCGCGTCGCAGGCGGCATGGAAGCCGTCGGCGAGCTGCTCGACGAACGAGAGGCGCAGATCGCGCGGTACGGCCAGAGCCACCAGCAGCGCCGTCGGCGTCGCCCCCATCGCCGCGACATCCGCGAGGTTCACGGCGGCAGCCTTCCAGCCCAGATCGAAGCCGCTCGACCACGCCAGCCGGAAATCGGGACCGTGCACGAGCGTGTCGGTCGTGGCCACCACGGAGCCCGACGGCGCGGCGATCACCGCGGCGTCGTCGCCGGGGCCGATGATGGTCGCCGTCGCCGGCTTCGTGCGGGACAGGATGCTGCGGAGGACCGTGCCCTCCGAGACGTCTCCCAGGCGCGGATCGTCGGAGGCGGCACGAGAGGGCATGGACTCGAAGGTAGCCTGGATGCATGCCCCTCCGCCGTCTCGCCGCCGCCGTCTGCGTGCTCGCGGCTCTCGTTCTCAGCGGATGCTCCTCCACCGTCTCGATGCAGCCGTCGAACGATGCGAACAACCCGCTCTGCGCCGAGGTGACCGTGCGTCTGCCCGATGCCGTCGCCGGTCAGGACCGCCGTTGGACCGATGCGCAGGCGACCGGCGCCTGGGGCGACCCCACCACCGTGCTGCTGTCCTGCGGCGTGGCCGTTCCCGGCCCGACGGCGAACCTGCAGTGCATCACGCTCGAGGGCATCGACTGGCTGGTCGACCCGAGCAAGGAGCCGTGGATGCGGATGACCACCTACGGCCGGGACCCCGCGGTGCAGGTCTTCGTCGACACCTCGAAGGTCAGCGGCGACGCCGTGCTCGCCAACACCGGCATCGTCAGCGGCGTGCAGTCCATCCCCAAGAAGAGCGAGTGCATCGCGCCGGACGCCGAGCCGAAGGACGTCGAGTAGCGCTTCGTCGAGCAGCGCTCGACAGGCTCAGCGGCCCCTGCTCAGCGACCCTCGCTCAGCCAACCGGGCTCAGCGCTCGAGGCCCTTCTCGATGAGCTCGGTGATCAGGTCGCCGTAGGACAGCCCGGAGGCGATCCAGCACTTCGGGAACATCGAGATCGGCGTGAACCCCGGCATGGTGTTCAGCTCGTTCACGACCAGCTCGCCCGCTGCCGTCACGAAGAAGTCCACGCGGGCGAGGCCCTTGCCGTCCACGGCCTCGAACGCGCGCACCGCGGTCTCACGCAGTCGCTCGATCAGGTCGGCGTCGACGTCGGCCGGACAGACGATGTCGACGCCGTCGCCGCCGAGGTACTTGCCCTCGAAGTCGTAGAAGCTGCGCGAGGTCAGCACGACCTCGCCGGGAAGCGATGCCCGTGCGCGGGCGCCCCGCGGCCGGCCAGCACGCCGACCTCGATCTCGCGGCCCTCGACCCGCGACTCCACGAGCACCTTGGCGTCCTCGGCGAACGCGATCCGCAGCGCCTCGTCGAGTCCCTCGCCGTCGTCGACGCGGGAGACGCCCACGCTCGATCCAGCGCTCGCGGGTTTGACGAACACCACGGAGCCGAGCGCCGCGATCGCCGAGCGCACACTCTCCGGAGCCCGCTCCCACTCCGCGCTGCGCACGGTGATCCCCGGGGACACCGCGATGCCGGCCGCCCGCAGAGCGAGCTTGGTGTAGTGCTTGTCCAGGCTCACCGCGGAGTCGAGGATGCCGCATCCGGCGTAAGGCACCTCGAGCACGTCGAAGAACCCCTGGATCGCACCGTCCTCACCGTGCAGACCGTGCAGCAGCGGCAGCACCACATCGATCTCGCCGAGATCGTCCTCGGATCCGTCACCGTGCAGCACGCGCAGCGTGCGGAGCCCGTCCGGCTCCGGCCAGCGCACCCGCGTGCCGTTGTCGGCGACCTCGGGCAGCCTCGCGGCATCCAGGGCGAACTTCACCGGATCGTCGTCCTCGAGGACGAACGCGCCGTCGCGGGTGATCCCGACCGGGATCACCCGGTAGCGGTCACGGTCGATCGCCGCCAGCACCCCGCCCGCCGTGGCGGAACTGATCGAATGCTCGCTGGAACGCCCGCCGAAGAGCACCGCCACCGTCTGCTTGTCCATGTTCGGTCCTCTCCCCCTGCGGGGTGTCGTCGTCCGTCGTCAGGTGGGGGGCGATGTCACGGGGATCCATCTTCCCGTCCAGCACCATCTTCACCTGCTCGACGATGGGCATGTGCACCTCGGCCTCGTGGGCCAGATGCAGCACGGGGGCGACCGAGGCGAGGCCCTCGGCGGTCTGGTTCATCTGCTTGACCACGTCCTGGAACTTGTAGCCCTGTCCGAGCAGCCGGCCCGGCGGTGTTGTTGCGGCTCAGCGGCGACTGGCAGGTCGCGATCAGGTCGCCGAGACCGGCGAGCCCCTGCAGGGTGCCGGGCTGCGCGCCGTTGGCGACGGCGAAGTCGGTCATCTCGACCAGCCCGCGGGTGATGATCGACGCCTTGGTGTTCTCGCCGTAGCCGACGCCGTCCACGATGCCGATCGCCACGGCGATCAGGTTCTTCAGGACGCCGCCGAACTCGGTGCCGATCACATCGGTGTTCACGAAGGAGCGGAAGTAGGTGTTGCGTGCGGTGCGTGCGACCGCGTCGGCGGTCTCCTCGCTGAGTGACGCGATCACGGCGGCCGTCGGCTGTTCGCGCGCGATCTCGAGGGCGAGGTTGGGCCCGGATGCCACGGCGATGCGCGCAGGGTCGCAGCGCAGCTCCTGCTCGATCACCTGACTCATGCGCAGGCTGGTGGAGCGCTCGACGCCCTTCATCAGGCTGACCAGCGGCATGTCCGTGCCCTCCAGCAGCGGACGCAGGTCCTTCAGGTTGTCGCGCAGGGTCTGGCTGGGCACCGACAGGTAGACCTGCTGAGCACCGTCCAGCGCCTTCGCGAGATCGTGCGTGGCCTCCATCGTGCGCGGCAGATTGATGCCGGGCAGGTACTTGGAGTTGCGCTTGGCCTCGGCGATCTCGTGTGCGAGCTCTGGCCGCCGCGCCCACATCGTGACCTGCGCCCCGCCGTCGGCGAGGATCTTGCCGAAGGTCGTGCCCCAGCTGCCGGCGCCGATCACGGCGACCCGGGGCCCCGCCTCCGCAGGGATGCGCTTAGGAGTCAAGGCGACCGGTCTCCTTCTGCCCGTGATCGGCCGGATTCCAGCGCTCGGCGGGGGCCTTCTCGTCGCGGAGCTGCTCCAGCAGCCCGGCGATGGCGTCCATCAGCCGACGCGTCGCCTCTGTGAGCGCCGCCTGCTCGCCCGCGCGTCCGCGCAGGTCGGACAGGTCGACCGGATCGCCCACGATGATCTGCACGCGCTTGCGCGGCGGCCAGAAGCTGATCTTCTTGCCGTACCTCGGCATGATCTCCTGCGCGCCCCAGTGCGCCATCGGGATGAGCGGGATGTCGCCGGCCAGGGCGAGCCGCACCGCGCCCGTCTTGCCCCGCATCGGCCACAGCTCGGGATCGCGGGTCAGCGTGCCCTCCGGATAGACGATGACGCCCCGACCGTGCTCCACGAGCTCCTTCGACTGCGCCATGGTCTGCTTCGCCGCCGTGGCCGACGACGTGCGCGCGACCGGAACCATGCCGGTGTTCTTCAGCACCCAGCCGACAACCGGCACGCGGAACAGGCTCTCCTTGGCCATGAACCGCGGCAGCCGATGCATCCGCCAGACCGCGAGCGCGACGATGATCGGGTCGAACTCGGTGTAGTGGTTCGGCGCGAGCACGAAGGCGCCCTGCCGCGGCAGTCTGTCGCGGCCGATGAAAGTCAGCTTCGCGAGGTACGAGGCGATGGGCACGACGACCGCGGCGAGCGGCCAGAACAGGCTCGGCCTGCCCTTCTCCGAGGCAGCCATCAGCTCACCGGATGACGTCGAAGTCCGCACCCAGCGCGGCGAGCTTGTCGAGGAACTTCTCGTAGCCGCGGCTGAGGATGTCGACACCGGACACCCGGGACTCGCCCTGGGCGGTGAGCGCCGCTATGACATGGCTGTAGCCGCCGCGCAGGTCGGGCACGACGATGTCGGCGCCGTGCAGGGCGTCGGGCCGGTGATCACCGCGGCCTGCTCGAGCTCGCGGCGCGCCACCCGGCGCGGGCCGTCCTGCAGCCCGTGCGGGTGCACGACGATGTCGGCGCCCATCTTCACGAGCGCGTCGGTGAAGCCCATCCGGTTCTCGTACACCGTCTCGTGCACGATCGAGCGGCCGTGGGCCTGGGTCAGCGCCACGACGAGCGGCTGCTGCCAGTCGGTCATGAAGCCGGGATGCACGTCGGTCTCGACGACGACGGGCTTCAGCTCGCCGCCGCGGCGGAACAGGATGCCGTCCTCCTGGATGTCGAACCAGCCGCCGGCCTTGCGGAACACGTTCAGGAACGTGAGCATCTCCTGCTGGCGGGCGCCGCCGACGAAGATCTCGCCGTCGGTGGCCAGCGCCGCGCTCGCCCACGACGCCGCCTCGTTGCGATCGAAGATCGAGCGGTGGTCGTAGCCGCGGAGCGAGTCGACGCCCTCGATGAAGATGACGCGGTTGGGCTCGTACGAGATGATCGCGCCCATCTTCTGCAGCACCGCGATGAGATCCATGATCTCGGGCTCGATCGCCGCGTTGCGCAGCTCGGTCGTGCCCTTCGCGCGCACCGCCGTCAGCAGGACCTGCTCGGTCGCGCCGACGCTCGGGTACGGCAGATGGATGCTCGCGCCCCGCAGCCCGTCCGGGGCGGAGAGGCGGATGCCGCTGGGCAGCTTCTCCACGACGGCGCCGAACTTGCGCAGGGCGTCGAGGTGGAAGTCGATCGGACGGTCTCCGATGCGGCATCCGCCGAGGTCGGGGATGAACGCCTGACCGAGACGGTGCAGCAGCGGACCGCAGAACAGGATCGGGATGCGGGAGGCGCCGGCATGCGCGTCGATCTCCTCCATGTGCGCGGACTCGACACCGCTGGGGTCGAACGTGAGCGAACCGGGCTCGTCGCCCTCGGCCACCTGGACGCCGTGCACCTCGAGCAGCGATCGGACGACCGCCACATCGCTGAGATCCGGGACATCGCGCAGCGTGCTGGGCGTCTCGCCGAGGAGCGTCGCGACCATCGCCTTGGTGGCGAGGTTCTTCGCCCCCTTCACGTCCACCCGGCCCCGCAGCGGCCGCCCCCGACGGATCGCGAGTTCGGAGACGATCACACTCGTTCCCTCGGCTGCTGTGCGCACAGGTGTCGACATTCGGGCCTCATCCTTCTTCGTTCGGAACGCGGGGCTCGTGGCCCCGGCCCACGGCGCCTCCGGCCTCAGCGGACGGGGAGCGTGCGTGGCCGCCACGATTCGCGGCGGGCCTCGAACTGAGCGATCTTGTCTTCGTTGCGCAGTGTGAGCCCGATGTCATCGAGCCCCTCGAGGAGCCGCCATCTAGTGTAATCGTCGATGCCGATAGCGGTCTGGAAGCCGCCGATCGAGGCGGTTCGCGCCTCGAGGTCGACCGTGATCTCGCGGCCGGGGTCCTCATCGATCAGGGCCCAGATGCGCTCGATGTCGGCCTCGTCCACCTGAGCGGCGAGCAGGCCCTGCTTGCCCGAGTTGCCGCGGAAGATGTCGGCGAAGCGAGGACTCAGCACGACCTTGAAGCCGTAATCGCGCAGCGCCCACACAGCGTGCTCACGGCTGGAGCCGGTGCCGAAGTCGGGGCCGGCCACCAGCACGGACGCCTTCTGGAACGGCTCCTGATTCAGCACGAACTCGGGGTCCTGCCGCCAGGCGTGGAACAGTGCGTCGTCGAAGCCGGTCTTGGTGACGCGCTTCAGGAACACGGCGGGGATGATCTGGTCGGTGTCGACGTTGGAGCGCTTCAGGGGCGCGGCGACACCGGTGTGCGTGGTGAACTTCTCCATGATTCAGACCTCCTCGGCGACCAGGTCGCTCGGGCTCGACAGCGTGCCTCGGATGGCGGTGGCGGCCGCCACCAGGGCGACACCAGGTGGGTGCGACCGCCCTTGCCCTGCCTGCCCTCGAAGTTGCGGTTGGACGTCGAGGCGCAGCGCTCACCGGGGGCGAGTTGATCGGGGTTCATGCCCAGGCACATCGAACAGCCGGCGAAGCGCCATTCGGCGCCGAACTCCTCGACGATCCGGTCGATGCCCTCGGCCTCGGCCTCCAGGCGCACCCGGGCCGAACCCGGCACGACCATTACGCGCACGCCGTCGGCCTTCTTCTTGCCCTTGATGACAGAGGCGAAGGCGCGCAGGTCCTCGATGCGGCTATTGGTGCACGAGCCCATGAACACGGCGTCGACCGCGACATCCTTCAGCGGCGTGCCCGGTGCCAGATCCATGTACTCCAGCGCGCGCTCGGCGGCGGCGCGGGCGTTCGGGTCGGCGATCTCGGCCGGGTCGGGGACGGCGGAGGACAGCGAACTGCCCTGCCCGGGGTTGGTGCCCCAGGTGACGAACGGCTCGAGCTCGTTCGCGTCGATGAACACCTCGGCGTCGAACTCGGCGCCCTCGTCCGTGGGCAGCGTGCGCCAGTAGGCGACCGCGTCGTCCCAGTCCTGCCCAGCGGGAGCGTGCGGACGGCCCTTCACGTACTCGAAGGTCGTGTCGTCGGGAGCGACCATGCCCGCGCGGGCGCCGGCCTCGATCGACATGTTGCAGATCGTCATCCGGCCCTCCATGGAGAGCGCGCGGATCGCACTGCCGCGGTACTCGAGCACGTAGCCCTGCCCGCCGCCGGTGCCGATCTTCGCGATCACGGCGAGGATGATGTCCTTCGCGGTGACCCCGGGTCGCAGCGTGCCGTCGACGTTGATCGCCATCGTCTTGAACGGCTTCAGCGGCAGCGTCTGCGTGGCCATGACGTGCTCCACCTCACTGGTGCCGATGCCGAAGGCCATCGCGCCGAACGCGCCGTGCGTCGAGGTGTGCGAGTCACCGCACACCACGGTGATGCCCGGCATGGTCAGGCCCAGCTGAGGGCCGACGACGTGCACGATGCCCTGCTCCGCGTCGCCCAGCGAGTGCAGGCGCACACCGAACTCCTCGGCGTTGCGGCGGAGCGTCTCGATCTGGGTGCGGCTGGTGAGGTCGGCGATCGGCTTGTCGATCGCGAGCGTCGGGGTGTTGTGATCCTCGGTCGCGATGGTCAGGTCGAGCCGGCGCAGCGGGCGTCCTTCGGCGCGGAGCCCGTCGAACGCCTGCGGGCTGGTGACCTCGTGCACCAGGTGCAGGTCGATGTAGATGAGGTCGGGCTCGCCGTTCTCGCCCTTGACGACGAGATGGTCGTCCCAGACCTTCTCTGCCAGGGTGCGAGGGCGGGCGGATGCGGGGACTGTCATGCGATTCTCCTGGGTACAAGGTGCGGCCCACGCGAGACACCGCGGCGAGAGAGGCCTAGATCGAGGTCTCGCCGCGGCTGCTAAGGAGAAGCTGCACCGCCTGCATGCGGGTCAGTCTACATGCGACCGCACCCGCGCGACGCCGTCGGGGTCACTGTGTGACGGCGGCCTTCCTCTTGTCTCGGGCCGCCGCGATGAGGCTCGCCACGGTCGCGACGGTCATCGAGACGAGGATGACGCCCAGCGACATCCACGTACTGATGTCCGGTGCCCATTCGATCGGCGCGCCGCCGTTGATGAACGGCAGCGAGTTCTCGTGCATGGCGTGCAGGATGAGCTTCACGCCGATGAATCCGAGGATCACGGCGATTCCATAGTGCAGGTAGCGCAGCTTGTCGAGCAGGTCGCCGAGCAGGAAGTAGAGCTGCCGCAGGCCCATCAGCGCGAAGATGTTCGCGGTGAACACGATGAACCCGTTCGAGGTGATCGAGAAGATCGCGGGGATCGAGTCGATCGCGAACATCAGATCGGTCACGCCGATGACGACGAAGACCAGGACCATCGGCGTGAACATGCGCTTGCCGTCGACGACCGTGCGCAGCCTGTTGCCGTCGTAGTGATCGCTGATGTCGACGAAGCGGCGCACCAGGCGGACCATGAAGCCCTCGCGCTTGACCTCGTCGTCATGGTCGCCCTCGGGCATCGCCTGTTTGATGGCGGTGTAGATGAGGTAGGCGCCGAACAGGTAGAACACCGGGGCGAAGTTCTCGATGACGGCCACGCCGAGCAGGATGAAGACACCGCGCAGCACGAGCGCGATGATGATGCCGACCATCAGCACCTGCTGCTGCAGACGTCTCGGCACGGCGAACTGGGCCATGATCAGCACGAACACGAACAGGTTGTCGATCGAGAGGCTGTACTCCAGCGCCCACCCTGTGACGAAATGCGCGGCGACCTCGCCTCCGGCGATCGCCCACAGCAGCCCGGCGAACGCCAGCGCGAGGGTGACGTAGAACACCACCCAGAGCGTCGACTCCTTGGTACTGGGGATGTGCGGTCGCAGCCGGACCAGCATGAGGTCGGCGATGAGGATGACGACGAGGACCACCATCGAGGTGATCTCGAACCAGAGCGGGATGTAATCCACGGACGGGAGGCCTTTCGAGAAGGTTCGGTGAAGACCGAAAGTCTCTCCCCGCACTCTCATGCGGTGCGCGCCCGGAGCAGCGATGGCGATGCTCGTGATGACGGACGCGCGATGACGGGATACTCCCTCTCGCGGTGACCATACTACCGGACCCGGATCCCGCTCGGAGACGTCGACGACTCGCCCAGTTCCCTGATTTTCCGGGGTATACAAGAACCCTTGTGCGAATGGAGGATCGCGCTTAGGTTTACCTGCGTGGAAGAGATCTCCGTCATCACCGCCATCTCGCACCCCCTGCGGCGGCGCATCATCGACCGACTGCTGCTGCACGGTCCGACCCAGGTCGGCACCTTCGCCCGCACACTCGACGCGCAGGTCGGCAGCATCAGCCATCATCTGCGGATGCTGCAGAAGGCCGGCGTCATCGAGCAGGTGGAGGATCCCGACGGCGACCGGCGCACCAGCTGGTGGCAGTTGACCAGGCGGTCGTTCTCCTGGTCGTCGGAGGACTACGAATCGCCCGCCGACGCGCTGCTGGCGCGTGAGGCGCAGCGGGCGAACGTGCGCAATCAGCTCGACCGGCTGCAGCGCTGGTACCGGGTGTCGCCGAGCAGCGAGTGGACGGGATTCAACACCGACACGCTCGGGTGGGCCACGCAGGACGAACTGCTCGACCTGCAGGCCCGGCTGGCCGGCATGCTCGACGACTGGCGCTCGGGCATCGACAGGGATGACGGGCAGGAGCGGAGACCCGTCTACTTCTTCGCCCACGGCTTCCCCACGGAGGTATGACATGACCACTGCCACGGAGCCTCGGATGCTGCGCACCCCGCCGCCGTTCGCGCGGGACCGCATGGTTCAGGCCTGGCTGCTGATCAAGGCGCTGTCGGATGCCGGTGACGCGATCTTCACGATCGCGTTCGCATGGACGGCGGTGCAGATCGCCTCCCCCGCCGTCGCCGGGCTGGTCGTCGCGGCGGGAACCGTCCCGCGCGCCGTGGTGCTGCTGATCGGCGGCGCCTACGCCGACCGGGCGGATGCCCGGCGGCTGATGATCCTGTTCAACGGGCTGCGCGTCGTCGTGCTGGTCACGGTCGCGGTCTGGTGCCTGGCCGCTCGTCCGACGGTGGCGCTGCTGCTGATCGCCAGCGTGGCGTTCGGCCTGTGCGACGCGTTCTTCGAGCCGGCCGCGGGCACCATGCCCCGTCAGCTCGTCGCCCCGTCCGATCTTCCGTCGTACTCGGCGCTCAGCCAGACGCTCTCGCGGCTGGGCACGATGGCGGGCGCAGCGGCCGGCGGATTCCTGGTGGCCGCCTACGGCATCACGGGCAGCGCGGGGCTGAACACGCTCACCTACGTGATCGTCATCGTCTTCATCGTGCTGTGGCTGCGTCCCCGGTTCGCCCTTCCCGGGCCTCGGTCCAGCAGAGCGTGCTGCGGGGCGTCGCCGACGGCTTCCGGCATCTCGGCCAGGAGCGCGCCACCCGCACGCTCGTGATCGCCCTGTCCGGACTGAACCTGGCTGTCGGGCCGGCGATCTCGATCGGGCTCCCCCTGCAGGCGACGTCACGCGGCTGGGGCGCCGGGGCGGTGGGTGTGTTCGAGGCCCTCGTCGGAGGCGGCGCGATGATCGGCGCCCTGATCGTGGTGCGCTGGCGGCCCCGGCACGAGGCGATCGGCGGATTCGCCGCCCTCATGGTGCAGGGCGCCGGGATCGTGGCCCTCGGCCTCGGGTCGCAGATCGTCGTCGGCATCGGATGCCTCGCGATCGGGCTCACCGCGGGCTTCGCCTCCACGCTGCTCAGCTCGACCTTCGCCGCGACGGCCGCACCGGACTACCTCGGCAGGCTCGGCTCGATCCTGCGGCTCGGCGACGACTGCCTGATGCCGGTGGCGATGGCGGCCTTCGGCGCGCTGGCCGGCGTCTTCCCGCTCTGGGTGCCGTTCGCCCTCTACGGCGGGGCGATGACGCTGCTGATGATCGTGCCGCTGCGCAATCCGCAGCTGCGCCAGCTGTCGCTGCGCAGCCCCGTGGAGGAACCCGTCGACGAGGATCAGGACGCCTGATCCGGATACGCAGAAGGCCCCCGGATCAACCGGGGGCCTTCTGATGTTGTGTGACCCCAGCGGGATTCGAACCCGCGTTACCGCCGTGAGAGGGCGGCGTACTAGGCCGCTATACGATGGGGCCGTCCTGCGGAGCGTTTCCGTCCCGCGACAACCGTTCAAGTATGCCACGGCGGTTCGCAGCCGACCAAATTGAGGCGGGCCGAACGCGCATCGCGGGCGTGTCGCACGGGATTGCCTTTGCCCCGTGGAACGCGGTTGACTCCTCTCATGCGCGTCACGAAGTTCGAACATGCCGCCCTCCGCCTCGACGAGGGCGGCGATTCCCTGCTCATCGATCCCGGCTCCTTCACCTCGCCGCTCGACGATCTGCGAAGGGTCGTCGCCGTCGTGATCACCCACGAGCACGCGGACCACTGGACCCCGGCGCATCTCGACGCCATCCTGCGTGCCGTACCCGGCACGCCGATCTTCGCACCGGCCGGCGTCGACGCCGCCGCGGGCGACTACGAGATCACCGTCGTCGCACCCGGCGACACGGTCACCGCCGGCGCCTTCACGCTGCGCTTCTTCGGCGGCGAGCACGCCGTGATCCACTCCTCGCTCCCCCCGGTCGAGAACGTCGGCGTGCTCGTGAACGACGAGCTCTACTACCCGGGCGACTCCTATGCCGTACCGGACGGGGTCGCCGTCGAGACCCTCGCCGCTCCCCTCGGCGCACCGTGGCTGAAGATCGGTGAGGCGATGGACTACGTCCTGGCCGTCGCACCGCGGCGCGCGTTCGGCGTCCATGACATGACGCTTTCGGTGATCGGCCGGGACATGCACCGCGGGCGCCTGCAGTGGGCCACCGAACACGGCGGCGGCGAGTTCTTCGCCCTCGAACCGGGCGATTCCCTCGACCTCTGAGCATGGCGAATTCCCCTGCCGCGGAACGCATCCTCGGGGAGGACGACGTACGCGCTCTCCTGCGCGCCGAAGCCCCGCACCTCGCAGCCCTGCCTCTGACCCTCGTGGCCGACGGCTGGGACAACGCGATCTGGCGCCTCGGCGACGATCTCGCAGTGCGCATCCCTCGCCGAGAACTCGCCGCTCCGCTCATCGCCCATGAGCAGCGAGCGCTGCCCGAGATCGGCCCTCGGCTGGCGGGCGTCGGCGTCAGTACGCCGGTTCCGGTCGTCGCGGGACGCCCGACTGCGACCTTTCCGTGGCCCTGGTCGGTGATCCCGTGGATCGACGCGACGCCCGCTCTCGGCGTCGCACGTTCTGCCAACACGACGTGGGCGCCCGCTCTCGCCTCAGCCCTCGCCACGATGCATGTCCCCGCGCCCCCGGATGCACCGCACAATCCGGTCCGAGGGGGTCCGTTGATATCGCGCGATGCCCCCATGCAGGAGCGCCTGGCGCTCCTGCATGCCTCCCGCCCGCTCCGGGCTGCCTGGGAGGACGGACTCCGATCCGCACGCAGCGACGAGCGGGTCTGGATCCACGGCGATCTGCATCCGGGCAACATCCTGCTGCGGAACAGCGGGCTCGCTGCGCTCATCGACTTCGGCGACGTCACCGCGGGCGACCCCGCCTACGATCTCGCGGCAGGCTGGCTGCTGTTCGACTCTCAGGGCCGACATCGGTTCCGCATGGCGACCGGAAGCCGCTACGACGAACCCACCTGGGTCAGGGCGCGCGCCTGGGCGGCCTACCTCGCTCTGGTGTTCCTGACCCTCAGCGACGACCGTCCCGACCATCGTGCCCTCGGCGTCAGCACCGTCACCGAACTGGCAGGCGGCTGAGACCGACCCCTGCGCAGCGCCGCATCCGGTGGTCTGCTCGTGCGCGCCCGGCGCGGGCGGCGCAGGGCCGAGGACGCACGCGCCGGACTGCGCACGTCACCGGCCCGGGCGCCTCAGCCCTCGGCCGGCTGCGCGGCGCGCACCCGCAGGTCGCGGGCGAGGTGGTCGCGCTGCTCGATCACGATCCGGCGCAGCGCGGCCGGAGCGTCCTCGTGCGCGGCGAGCCAGGCATCGACCTGCTCCAGCGAATCGGAGGCCGGGAACAGGCCCGACACGACGCGCTTGGCCAGTTCGATGCTGCGCTCGGCCCACACGCCCGCGATGCGTTCGAAGTACTCGCCGTCGAAACCGGCGACGAGGTCGCGCCGGCTGCCGGCCCGGAACCCGCTGATCGTCGCATCCAGCTGATCGTTGCTGAGCTCGAGGTCGTTCCAGGCGGCGTCCCAGGCCTCGGCCCTGACCTCGGCGACAGGGCGGGAGGCGAGTGCCTGCCTGCCCGCGGTCCGCCCGGATGCCGTGTCGTCGCGAGCGAGTTCCGCTTCGACCTCCTCGGCGCCGGCGGCACCGGTGGTGGCCAGTGCGATCAGCAGCTGCCAGCGCAGATCGGGGTCGAGGTTCAGCCCCTCGGGCGCTGCGCCCTCGAGCATCCGCCGCACGTCATCGGCCCGTGCGCCGTCGAACGACGCCGCATCCGCGAAGGCGCGCGCCCAGGCCAGCTGCGCGTCGCTGCCGGCATCCGCCGTCTGAAGCCCCTGCCAGGTGAGGTCGAGCCAGGCACGCTGCTCGTCGGCGCGAGCATCGCCCGGCACGTAGTGGCGGACCGCGAACTGCGCGTTCATCAGCACCCCCGGCAGCAGCATGATGTTGCCCTCGCCCTGCGCGTGCCGACGCACGACTGCGAGGTACCGCTTCGCCGGCAGCTCCCCGTCGCGGGTCGCGTTCCACAGCGAGGCCCAGATCAGGCCGCGCGCGAGCGCGTCGTCCATCGCCGACAGGGTCTCCTCCACCGTCGCGAGCGACCTCTCGTCGAGCCGGGCCTTGGCATAGGTGAGGTCCTCGTCGTTCAGCAGCACGAGGTCTGCGTCGGCACGATCGAACGGCGTGCGCTCGTCCGCGACATCCAGTTCGATCCTGTCGCGCAGCACCGGCCGCCCGTCCTGCACGTCGTAACGGCCCACGCGCAGACGATGCGGGCGCGGATCCGTCTGGACGATCGCGACCCGCCCCTCGCCCTCATCCTCGAGCGACAGCGCGGAGACTCCCGAGGTCTCCAGCCAGGCGGCCGACCAGGAGCGCACGTCGCGCCCGGAGACGTCCTCGAGCTGCACCAGCAGATCATCGAGCGTGGTGTTGCCGTACGCATGCGCGGCGAAATAACGCCGCGCGCCCTCGAAGAACGCGTCCTCGCCGACGTACGCCACCAGCTGCTTGAGCACGGACGCGCCCTTCGCGTAGGTGATCCCGTCGAAGTTCAGCTTCGCCGCCTCGAGATCGGGGATGTCCGCGACGATCGGATGCGTGGTCGGAAGCTGATCCTGGGTGTACGCCCACGCCTTGCGACGATTCGCGAACGACACCCAGGCGTCGGTGAACCGCGTCGCAGCGACGGACGCGTGTGCTCCCATGTAGTCCGCGAACGACTCCTTCAGCCACAGGTCGTCCCACCAGCGCATCGTCACGAGGTCGCCGAACCACATGTGCGCCATCTCGTGCAGGATCGTGTTCGCGCGACCGGCCCGCTGTGCGTCGGTCGCCGCCCCGCGCGTGATGTACGCCTCGGTGAACGTCACCAGGCCCGGGTTCTCCATGGCGCCGAGGTTGTACTCCGGTACCAGGATCTGGTCGTACTTGCCCCACGGATAGGGGAAGGCGAATGCGTCGGTGAAGAAGTCCAGGCCCTGCTTCGTGACGGCGAGGAACTCCTCGGACTCGAGGTGCTGCGCCAGGGAGGCACGGCAGAACAGGCCGAGTTCCACCACCTGGTCTCCGCGACGCCACTCGTCATCGATGCGCGCGTAGGGTCCGGCGGCCACGGCCGTGATATAGCTCGAGATCGGCAGGGTGGGAGCGAACTCGACGGTCTGCACGCCGATGCCCTCGACGGCGTTCGCCGTGCGCTGGTTCGACAGCACCTGCCAGCCGGCGGGCGCGGACACCACGAACGTGTACGCCGCCTTCATGTCCGGCTGCTCGAAGCAGGCCATCACGCGACGGGAGTCGGCGGGCTCGTACTGGGTGTACAGATAGGTCGAGCCGTCCACGGGGTCGTGGAAGCGGTGCAGGCCCTCACCGGAGCGGCTGTACGCCCCCATGGCCTCGACGGTGAGGATGTTCTGCCCGGCGAGCCCGGTGATCCGGAGGCGGGCGCCGTCCCAGTCGAGTTGCTGCTCGGCACCGTTGAGGACGACCCGATCGACGCTCTCGCCGATGAAGTCCACCCAGGTCTCGGAGGCGGTGGCGTCGAACTCCAGCGTCGTGACGGTCGGGAATCCGGTGCGAGCGCGCTCCGGGGCGCCGGAGAGGTCGAGTTCGACGCGGACGCGGTGCAGGGTGATGCCCGCGGCCCGCTCGGCGGTCTCTTCCCTTGTGAGGTTGGCGGTGGCGTTCGGAGAGTTCATGCCTCCATCGTTCCACGTGTCGCAGTTCGATCCCGCTGCGCAGGATCATCAGGCCCTCGCGAGCGCCTGGTCCAGGTCGGCACGCAGATCGTCGATGTTCTCCAGCCCGATGGAGAGTCGCACGATGTCGGCGCCGGGCCGCGCCTCGGCGGCGACCGGTCGGTGCGTCAGCGCGGCCGGATGCTGGATCAGGGAATCGACGCCGCCCAGGGACACGGCGTGGGTGAACAGCCGCACCGCGCCGGTGAGCGCCTCCGCCGCGGAGTATCCGCCGCGAAGTCGCACCGCGATCATCGCCCCGGTCCTCGCATCTGTCGTTCGACGAGCTCGCGGTCCTCGGGCCTCGCCCCCGGGTAGAACACGTCCGCGACCGCGGGCTGATCCGCGAGCCACTCCGCCAGGGCGACCGCGTTCTCCTGCTGCGCGGCCAATCGCACCGGCAGGGTCGCCAGCCCGCGATGCAGCAGGTACGCGCCGAGAGGATGCAGCAGCGCGCCCGTGATCGCGCGCACCTGGCGCAGCATGACGGCGGTCGACTCGGAGCAGGCGATCACGCCGGCGATGACATCGCCGTGACCGCCGATGTACTTGGTGGCGCTGTGCAGCGACATCGTCGCGCCCAGATCGAGCGGATTCTGCAGCAGCGGCGTGGCGAAGGTGTTGTCGACGAGTACCGGGACGTCACCGGCCTGTGCGACCACGGCGGCGATGTCGACGAGGTCCAGTGTCGGGTTGGCCGGCGTCTCCAGCACGACGAGACCTGTCTCGGCGGTCACGGCACCGGCGACCTCGTGCGCATCGCAGAACGTGACGCGTGTGCCCAGCAGCGCCGAGTCGAGGAGGTGATCAGTGCCGCCGTACAGCGGGCGCACCGCGACCACGTGATGGCGGCCCGTCGGCTGCGTGTGCGACAGGATCGCCGCCGTCATCGCCGCCATCCCCGAGGCGAACGCGACCGCCGCCTCGGCGTGCTCGAGTTCGGCCAGCGCCTCCTCGAAGCGCGCCACCGTGGGGTTCCAGAGCCTGGCGTAGACGTTTCCGCCGGCGGGCACCGGGTGCCCGCCAGTCGCCATGGACTCGTAGGAGTCTCCGCCGTGCAGGATGTCGGGCAGCGGATTCGTCGTGGAGAGATCGATGGGCGCCGCATGCACGCCCAGGGCGGCGAAGTCGGTGCGTCCGGCGTGGACGGCGATGGTCTCGGGGTGCAGCGGCAGGTCGGACATGTCCCCAGGATGCTCGGAGACGCAGAATCAGTCCAGAGTGCTTGCTCAGGAAGGCCTTGAGCCGCCATGATCTTGTTCGACAGACAAGATCTCCGGGCAGAGAGGCATCGGAATTGGCCGCAGCACAGCCCCCCGCCGTCGATGCGCTCGACCTGCGGATCCTCGGCGCGCTCGCCGACCACCCGGACTCGACGGTCCGCGATCTCGCCGCGGAGCTCGATGTCCCGGCATCGACCTGCGCGTTCCGGCTGCGATCGCTGCGCGCACGCGGCGTGCTGCTCGGCTCCCGGCTTCGGGTCGATCCGACGGCGCTGGGCTTCCCCGTCCAGGCGGTCATCCGGGTTCGACTCGGCAGTCACAGCAAGACGGGCGTGGACGCCCTGTTCGACGCGCTGGCGAGCACACCGGGCGTGCTCCAGGTCTTCCACATCGCCGGCGCAGACGACTTCCTGGTGCACGTCGCGGTCGCGGATGCCGCGGCGCTGCGCGACATCGTGCTCGAGCACATCACCGTGCACGATGTGGTGCGCGCGACCGAGACCCAGCTGGTGTTCGAGCTGCGCACGGGGCCCGGTGTCATATCCTCTTGATCCGGGCCCTGACCTCATTCCGCCGTCGTGAGCGAAGCGGCGCGCGACGCGGGCACCGAGCCCAGCGCCGTGCCCTTGGGCGGCCGCAGTGCCCGGAGTGCGTACAGGATCGTCGCCAGATCGACGAGCTCCTGGATGAGCGCCCCGGCGACGGCCGGGATGACGCCCGTGGTCGCGATGAGCATCAGCCCGATGCTCAGCACGATGCCGATCACGATCGCCGTCGTCGCGACGGCGAGGGTGTGACGGCCGATACGCACGGCGTCGACCAGCCGGCTCAGTGAATCAGCGACGATCACTGCGTCTGCTGCCTCGCCCGCCGCGGTCGCTCCCTTCGCTCCCATCGCCACGCCGACATCGGCGGCGGCGAGCACCGGTGCGTCGTTGACCCCGTCGCCGACCATCAGCATCGGGCGCGGTGCGATCTCGCCCGCGAGACGCACCTTGTCGGCCGGCAGCAGCTCAGCATGCACCTCGGAGACGCCGATCGCCGCCGCCACGGACTCCGCCGTCGCGCGGGCGTCCCCCGTGAGCATCGCGATTCGCTCCACCCCGTGATCTCGCAGCCAGTCCACGACCGCGGCCGACTCCGGTCTCAGCTCATCGGACAGGATGAGAGCGCCCGCGTACCGCCCGTCGATCGCGACATAGGCCGCCGCCTCTCCCGCCCCCAGCTCCTCCCCGACGAGATCGTGCGTCAGCCCGTCGATGTAGGCCGGCTTTCCTACGACGACTGTGCGACCGTCGATCACTGCGGTCACGCCGTTTGTCGCCGCCTCGGCGGCCCGTGATGCGGGGAGCAGCGCGAGCCGCCGGCTCTCCGCCGCGGCGCGGATTCCGTCGGCCAGCGCATGCGTCGAGTACTGCTCCGCGGATGCGGCGTCGCGCAGCACATCATCAGCGACGAAACCGGAGGCGGGCCGGACATCGACGAGCGCCGGGCGGCCCCGCGTCAGCGTGCCGGTCTTATCGAAGGCCGCGGAGCGGATGCGGCCGAACTGCTCGATCACCGCCCCGCCCTTGACGATGACGCCGCGGCGGGAGGTCTGGGAGAGCCCGCCGAGGAAAGCCACCGGCGCGGCGATCAGCAATGGGCACGGTGTCGCCAGCACGAGCACCTCCGCGAAGCGGGCGGCATCGCCGGCCACGATCCAGGCGACGCCGGCGATGAGCAGCGAGACGACGGTGAAGGGCACCGCGTAGCGGTCAGCGAGCCTCACCATCGGTGCGCGGGAGTGCTCCGCCGCGGCCACCAGCCGAACGATCTGCTGGTACTGGCTCTCCGCGGCCGGACGCAGCACTCGCAGACGGACCGCATCGTCGCCGTTGACCGACCCGGACATCACCTCGGCGCCGGCTCTCTTCGAGACCGGAAGGCTCTCTCCGGTCAACGACGACTCGTCGAACTCCCCCAGGTCGTCCACCAGCACGGCGTCGACCGGCACGAGTTCGGAGGGCCGCACGAGCAGCAGGTCGCCCTCGCGGACCTGCTCGACAGGCACCTCCCGCAGCGACTCCTCGGGGTCGAGTAGGTGCGCGCGCTGCGGCGAGCGCTCCAGCAGGGCGTTCAGATCCCTGCGCGCCCGGTACGACGCGAAGTCCTCGAGCGCCTCGCCTCCCGACAGCATCAGCACCACGATGAGGGACGCCACGTACTCCCCCACCGCCAGCGTCGCCCCCATCGCGACGACGGCGAGGATGTCGAGTCCGAACTGCCGGTGGAGCAGGGAGCGCACCATCCCTCCGATCGTCCAGAGCATGAACGCCGCCACGAACACGGTGGCGACGATCTGGGCGACGACGGCGAGTCCTGTCGCGTGGAGCACGAGCACGATCAGCGTGACCAGCACCGTGAGCGGAACGACCGGATAGCGCGTCAGGAAGCGCAGGACGATGTGCATCCCCTCATTCTGGTCCGCCATGCGGGCCGGCGAACGTGATTTCATGGGGGCGGGGGTCCGTCGCCCTCTGACGGGAGCCGCATGTTCAGCACGAGGCCGGATGCCGGATCAGCTCGACGCCGTCGGAGGTCGCCGCACAGCCGGGTGCCCGCATGGCTGCGGATCCTGCTGCCGGCGCTGCTGATCCTGATCTGGTTCGCCGCGGCGGGCGTCGGCGGTCCGTACTTCGGACGCGTGAGCGAGGTGTCGTCGAACGAGCAGTCGGCCTATCTGCCGTCGTCGGCTGAGGCGACCGAGGTGCAGTCGCTCCTCAGCGGCTTCCGCGACTCCGACGCCATTCCGGCCGTCGTCGTGGTGTCGTCCGATGAGGCGCTCAGCGATGACGCGCTGAGCCGGATGTCGGATGCGGTCGCCGCTCTCCCCGATGACGTCGACGGGGTGGGATCCGACCTGTCCCCGCTCATCCCCTCGGAAGACGGGAAGGCCGCACAGGCCTTCGTGCCGATCACCGCCGACAGCGGCGGCCTGCGCGCGGCTGTCGCCGATGTCGATTCCGCCCTGCAGGATGCAGCACCGCACGGCGTCGACGTGCACATCACCGGACCGGCCGGCTTCACCGCCGACCTGGTGAACGGCTTCACGGGGATCGACGGCCTGCTCCTGGGCGTGGCCCTGCTCGCAGTGCTGATCATCCTGATCATCGTGTACCGCTCCTTCCTGCTCCCCGTCGCGGTGCTCACCACGAGCATCTTCGCCCTCACGGCGGCACTGCTCACGGTGTGGTGGCTCGCGAAGGCCGGCATCCTGCTGCTGAGCGGCCAGACGCAGGGCATCCTGTTCATCCTCGTGATCGGCGCGGCCACCGACTACTCCCTGCTCTACGTCTCGCGGTTCCGGGAGCAGCTGCGGGTCAACACCGACACCTGGGTGGCTGCGCTGCGTGCGATCCGCGGCTCGGTCGAACCCATCGTGGCCTCCGGCTGCACGGTGATCGCGGGGCTGCTGTGCCTGCTGCTCAGCGACCTGAAGTCGAACAGCGCGCTGGGGCCGGTGGCCTCGATCGGGATCGTGTTCGCGATGCTCGCCGCGCTCACTCTGCTGCCCGCCATCCTGTTCCTGTTCGGTCGTGCGGCGTTCTGGCCGGCGGCGGCCCGTGTACGAGCCGGACGTGGTCGAGGCCGAGGACGGTGTGCCCTCCAGCGGGCCCTGGGCGTGGCTGGCCGGCTGGATCCGGCGCCGTCACCGCCCGATCTGGATCGTCACCGCCCTCATCCTCGCCGCCGGCATGCTCGGTGCGACTCAGCTGGACGCATCGGGAGTTCCGCAGTCGGACCTGGTGCTCGGTCAGTCCGAGGCGCGTGACGGCCAGCAGATCCTCGGGGAGCACTTCCCTGCGGGATCGGGCAGCCCGGCGTACGTCGTCGCGCCGGAGGAGCAGCTGCAGGACGCCGCCGACGTGCTGCTCGCCGAGGACGGGGTCGCGAGCGTGAGCGTGGTCGCCGCCGACAGCCCGAGCGGGACCGCCCAGGTCACCGCCGACGGCATCATGCCTCTCGGACCTCCCGGAACGCCCGCCCCGGAGCCGACGGTGTCGCAGGGGAACGTGCTGCTGCAGGCCACGCTCTCCGACGCCGCCGACTCGGATGCCGCCGAGCAGACCGTCCGCGGCATCCGGACCGACCTGCACGAAGCGGTTCCCGGCGCCCTCGTCGGCGGAGTGACCGCGACGGCGATCGATACGAACGACGCCTCGATCCACGACCGCGCGCTGATCATTCCGCTGGTGCTCGCCGTCATCCTCGTGATCCTGATGCTGCTGCTGCGCGCCGTCGTCGCGCCGATCCTGCTCGTCCTCACCACGGTGCTGTCCTTCGGCACGGCTCTAGGTGTCGCCGCCCTGTTCTTCACCCACGTCTTCGACTTCCCCGGCGCGGATCCCGCCGTTCCGCTGTACAGCTTCGTGTTCCTCGTGGCACTGGGGATCGACTACAACATCTTCCTGATGACGCGCGTGCGCGAGGAGTCCGTGCACCACGGCACGCGTCCCGGAATCCTGCGGGGGCTCGTGATCACGGGCGGCGTGATCACGTCGGCGGGCCTCGTGCTGGCAGCGACCTTCGCCGCGCTGAGTGTGATTCCGATCCTGTTCCTGGTGCAGATCGCCTTCATCGTGGCGTTCGGCGTGCTGCTGGACACCTTCATCGTGCGCTCACTGCTCGTCCCGGCGCTGGCATACGACATCGGCCGGGCGATCTGGTGGCCGTCACGGCTGTCACGGCGGGATCCCGACGCCGAGAAGTGAACTCCGGTACGGACCGGAGCTGTAACTCCTGCCTCACCCGTAACGGACTATCCCCTGGTGGAACTCTATGAATCCGCTCTAAGGTGGCGAACGTCACCAGTCGCCCAGGGGGGTCCAGACCGATGAAGCGCCAGAACCGGTTTCTCGCCAGTGTCACCGCGCTGCTGCTCGCCGCAGCGTCCATCTTCGTGGCGGCGGTTCCCGCCGCGGCGGCGGACACCGCGCAGTACGGCATCCAGAAGAGTGCGGTCGAACCGGGACCGTTCGCCCCCGGCGACACGATCACCTATCAGATCGTCGTGAACTGCTCCTCGACGAACGAGGGCGGCTGCGACGACACGGTGCTCAGCGACACGCTCCCCGAACCGCTCATGTTCAATCCCGACATCGATCCGGCCGTCACCGTCGAGCTCAATGCTCCGGCAGGCCAGCCGGTCGGCGAGTACGACCGCACGATCGACACCGACGGCAACAGCTTCACCGTCACCCCCGCCACCGACCTGAACGCGACCCCGAAGACCTGGGCGGGCGGCAACAGTATGACCGTGACCGTCAACGCCATCGTGAAGCCCGACGCGGACGGGACCTGGGACGGACAGACGGTCACGAACACCGCCGGCGTCGACGGCAGCAACGCCCCGCCGGCGTCGTCGCCGGCCGACATCACCCTCGATGTCGAGACGACACTGGTGCCCAGCATCGAGAAGGTCGTCTCCCCGACCGGAACGCTCCCCGCCGTTCCCGGGCAGCCGATCGACTGGACCGTCACACCCGGCAACGGATCGAACCAGAACGTCGACACCATCGTCGTGCAGGATCCGGTGTCGCCGCCCGGCACCTTCGGCGGGTACCTCGACGTCACCGGTTACGACGTCACACCGCCGGCGGGAACCACCGGCACGACCACCGAGTACTGGGTGGACGGCGACTGGACCGCGACGGAACCGGATCCGATCTCCGACGCCCAGGGCATCCGCGTCACCTTCACCGGCTCGTTCGCCCCCGGCGCCACGGGCGAGGTCGTCGTGCACACCGAGACGAACGACACGGTGACCGACATCCCGGACGGCTCACAGCAGACCGTGACCAACGACGCCTCCACCACCGTCTCGAAGGGCGACGACACCAGCGACCCGGTGACCGATGACGCGAGCATCGTGCTCGCCCAGCGCAATCCGGATGTCACGATCGAGAAGTCCTTCTCCGACAACACCCTGGTCAGCGGCCAGAGCACGACCGCGAACATCACGGCGACGGTCGGCGAGCAGAACGTGCAGTCGCTGACCATCACCGAGCCGACCGCCGGAACACCGACCTTCACCGAGCAGGGGCTCAGCTTCGACGGCTTCGCCGACGGCGTCGAGTGGCCGGTGGCCGCCACATCGGCGGAGATCACCTACACCTATTCGGACTGCCCTGACAGCACGTCTTCCACGACGACGCAGAACACGCTGCCCGCTGCCGAGGACGGCTGCACGGTCGAGGCGTTCACCGTGGTGTTCTCGGCCGAGGGCGACGACATCGTCTCGGGCGCCTACGCGGCGCTGCCGCTGAACGTCACGGCGCTGCCCACCGAAGAGGCCGTCTCCAGCACGAACGCCGTCGACACCGAGGTCGAGAACGCCAATGGCCAGACCGGCACCGACGACGCGTCCGCACCGTTCACCATCGACCCGCTCACTCTCGACACCAGCGTCACCAAGGCGATCACCCCGGATACGATCTGGGGCGTCCCCGGCACAGACGCGGACATGACTCTCACGGGCAACGTCACTCCCGAGTCGACGGCCGGCTCCGAGAAGCTCGTCATCTCCGACCCCGCTGATCCCACCGCCGACTCCGAGTTCTGGGACAACTTCACGGCGACCGAGATCGACAACACCGACATCCCGGAGTGCACCACCCTGACTGTGCGGTACTGGCCCAAGTCCACCGACGGGCCGTGGACCGACCTGCCCGGAGCCACCGAGGTGCCGGGGCCCGAGCAGCTCTGGTCGTACCAGATCCCCGCCGATCTGCAGGACGACATCGGCGGCATCCAGTTCGAATACCTCCCCTCCGACGCGCCCGGCTGCCCCGCCCTGCTGCCACCCGGGTTCACGGTGGTCACGCACGTGGGCATCTCGGTCACTCAGCCGCAGGACGACGAGGTCACCTACGACAACGTCGCGCAGTCGCTGGTGGACAACCCCGATGCGGGTGGCGAGAAGACCGACACCGCCGATGACGACATCCATCTGCTGCCGATCGACGGCGACGGGCCCGGTCCGGACTTCCTCGACAAGGAGTGGACGCCGGACGACGATGTGCCCGCGCTCTCGGGCGACACCCGCACCGCACGACTGCTGTGGTCGACGGACGGTCTGAACATCACCGAGATGACGCTGTCCGACATCTCCGCGACCGAGGATCCGCAGACCACGGCGGAGACCGTCTACGACGCCTTCGACCTGGTGCGCATCGACCCGATAACGCCCCAGAGCGATCCGCTGATCGTGAACGACGTGATCACCGAGGTGTCCCTCTATCTCGACGGGCAGGGCTGGACCGACATCACGTCACAGGCCTGCGCGAACGGGTGCGACGGCCAGTTCGGCGGCTACACGCTCTCGGACGGGCAGAGCGCCGACGCCCTCGCGATGCGCATCGTGCTGACCGAGAAGACGCCGGGTGCCGGCGTCGGCTCCTCGTACGAGCGCCGTCCCTTCGATCTCGACTTCCGGGTGCGCGACACGCTGCGCAGCGACCCGTCGCAGTTCGTGCTGGGAGACCTGCACCCTTACGGCTACAACACCGGTGAGCCGGGCCTGGTCGACAACACCGCCAGCGCCCAGGGCGTCAACGAGTCGACCGGCATCGACAGCACGGATGTCGCCGACGACACGATCCTCATCGTCGACGAGCCGATCAACGCCGAGATGACCAAGACGTTCGACCAGGATCAGCTGGGTCTGCCCGACCCCGCGCTCGACGTCGATCCGGCCGACTATCCGCTGATCAGCGCGACCATCACGGCGACGAACACCTCAGCGGCCCGGGTGTCGGGCATGGTCATCGACGAGCCCACCGCCGGACAGCCGCTGCCGGACACCGTCTTCGACACCCTCGACCTCTACGACATCGACGCGATCCAGCTGCCGTCCGGCATCACCGAGGATGAGACCACGGTCACGCTGTCCCGCAGCGGAACCGACACGGATTACACCTACGCCGAGGCCCTCGCGCTCGAGCCGGACGACCTCGCCGATGTCACCGGCGTCTCGATCGCGTTCCGCTCCGACGACGGCAGTGCCGTCATCCCGACGAACGGCACGGGCGGCGTCACCCTCACCTGGCAGCTGCGCGAGACGCTGCGGTCCGATCCGAGCACTCCCGTGACGACGACCCCCGCCGGCGACAGCATCGTCAACAACACCGACGCGCAGCTGGAGAGCCCTGTGCTCGAGGACTGCGCCGACAACCAGTGCGGCACCGGGGCGGCGAGCGCGAGCGACGAGTTCGCCATCGTCAACGCGAGCTACGCGATCCAGACCACGAAGTCCATCGATCCGTCGTCCGTCTACGAGGACGAGTCGAAGGACTACACGACGCAGCTCGGCGGACGCCCGAACGGCACTGCACGCACGACGCTGTTCACGCTGACCGACACCACGCCCACCTTCTGGAACACCATGGACTACACGGGTGCGCAGATCGCCGTGCCCGCCCCGGTGAACCAGGTGGCGATGGATGTGCTCGGCGCGGGAGTCACCTACGTCGAGGGTCCCGGCGGCGAGCTGGTCGCGCTCTGCGACGGGCTGCCGCTGAGCGACACCTCGGACTGCTGGGTGCAGGGAGACTGGGTGGACGGCTCCCCCGGCGACACGGTCGTGTTCGATCTGCCGTCCGCGGTGACGGACCCGACCACCGTCGTCGGCGTGCGGTTCCGCGCGCAGCAGGTCGACGGCGACGGCAACGTGCTGCAGTGGGAGCGTCCGTACAACCCGCAGCTGACGTTCGCGGTCTCGACCGAGCGCCGCGACACGCTGCGCAACGATCCGGACACGCTGGTGTCGACCACACGGCCCGACCTGCAGCCGAACCCCGGAGAGACCGACCTCGGAGTGATCAGCGACGACGTGCAGTCGTACAGCGAGGCGCAGTTCGGCGACCAGAAGTTCGACGAGACCGGATACGACGATGCGACGACCACGGTGCTGCACCGCCCGAACGCCGTGAAGGTCACGAAGACCCGCGGTTCGTCGGCGCTCGTCAGCCAGAGCGGCACCATCCCCTATGTCATCACGGTGACGAACGACGGGGAGTGGAACATGACCGGGTTCCACGTCGTCGACCAGGTGCAGACCGACGCCGAGGGCTCGCTGCTCGTCGAACCGGATCCGCCCGCGTACGCCTTCGCGCTGTCCGGCACGGGTGCCCCGTCCGGGGACCCGGACTTCACCGCCTCGCTGAACGAGCAGACCGGCGAGCTCAGCATCGACGGTCCTGACGACTTCGTGTTCAACGCCGGCTGGACGCTCACAGTGAACGCCCCGCTGAAGTTCCGCGACGATGTCACCCCCGACATGATCGTCACGAACGAGGTCACCGTGACCTCCGACCGGCTGTTCGAGACCTGCGAGGGCACCACCGTCGTGAACGGACGGGACCTCACTCCGAAGCCGGTCGAGGACACTCCGCCCGGTGTCGAGGACTGCTCGGCCGACACCTCGATCTCGCCGCTCGCCTCCGCGACGATCGCGGCCAAGAAGTACGTCAAGGGCAGCAGCGCCGGCGATCCGAATGTTCCCGGCGATGACGACCTCGGAGTGCTGAACGTGAACGGCGACGCTGCGGCGTGCGATGCGAGCCAGGACGGCGTCACCGACGACGGCTTCTACTCCTTCCCCTGCTCGCCGGTCACCCGGCCCGGCGGCACGGAGACCTGGCGCGTCGACTTCACCAACACCGGGAACACCAGCGCGCGTGTCGTCGCGGCGGTCGACACCCTGCCGCAGATCGGCGACCAGGGCGTCATCGTGTCCGGTGACCGCGGATCGCAGTTCCCCGTGACCCTGACGGGCCGGATGTCGGGCAACTTCGAGGATCTCACCGCGGGAGACGACGCGGTCTACGGTATCTATCTGTCCCCCGTGCAACTCAGCCAGGCGTGCAACACCAACGCGATCAAGGTCTGGACCGAGAACGCCGCCGAAGATCCCTCCTGCGACTTCGGCTGGGTGCGCGCGGACGCGTCGACTCCGCCGGCGATGATCCAGTCCGCTCGGAGCGTCATGATGGTGCTCGACTTCCTGAATCCCGACGAGGAGTCCCCCGCGCCCGGCTTGGAGCCAGGCGAGACGTTGCGCGTCACGTACGACACGACGACCCCGTACGTGCTGCCGGCGAATTCCGCCGTGCCGGACGGCCTGCCCGTGGCCTGGAACTCGTTCGCCACCGCCTCGCGCTCCAACGCCACGGTGACCCAGCCGGAGCGCGCGTCGCTGGTCGTCGAGCCGCAGAAGGTGGGCGTCGCCGCGGCGACCGGTCAGCTGGAGCTCGCCAAGACGGTCGACGCGCCGGACTACGCCGTCGACATCGACCTGCCCGACAGCTATCCGATGCTCGTCTCCTGCACGTCCGGCGGGCAGGAGACGACCCTGCTGCACGCCGACGGCAGTGACGCGAGCCGGCCGTCCGTGGCGGCGGACGGCACCGTCCTGATCTACGACAGCGCGACCGGTCCGGTCAACCTGCCGCTGTTCTCGACGTGCACCGTCGTCGAAGACCCGGTGAACCCCGGGGTGACGGTGACGGTCGACCCTGAGGACGGGGTGATCGCCGAGCGCGACTTCGCCCAGGACACGCGCGTGTGGGATCCCTACACCGGTGAGACTCAGGAGGCGTCGTTCGAGATCACGAACGAGTACGCGGCCGGCGGCTTCACGGTGGCCAAGAGCGTCGACGCCGGCGGCGCGGAGGACCAGGACGGCGATCCGATCGCCTACGACCGCACGTACGCGTTCGAGGCGAGCTGCATCTACCTCGACCAGGAGACCATCCCCGAGTCCGACCGCACGTTCACGCTCGACGACGGCGACAGCAAGGAGATCTCGAACATCCCGGCCGGCGCCGACTGCACCGTGACCGAGACGGATGCCGGCGGCGCGGCGAGCACGAACGTCGTCATCACCGAGGACGGTGCGGACAGCGCACCGGAGGCCTCTTCCGAGGCATCCTTCACGGTCCTCCCCTACGAGGACGGATCGACGACCGCGCTGACCGCAGTCGGCTTCGAGAACGTCTACACCGTAGGCGCCGTCGAGGTCACGAAGATCATCGCCGGATCCGGCGGCGACGCCTGGGGCGGCAGCACCTTCACTGTCGGGATGACCTGCACGCTGGAGGGCGCGACGCCGAACCCGGTGTTCGAGGACACCGCGACGCTGAGCCGTGACGATCCCACCTGGACCGTGACGAACCTGCCGACCGGAGCCATCTGCGTCGTGACCGAGACCGAGAACGGCGGGGCGAACTCCTCCACCGGAAGCGTCACGGTGACCGTCGGCGACGACCCGGCCGCACCGGTCGAGGCCGACATCACCAACACGTTCACCGTCGGCTCGCTGCAGGTGCAGAAGCAGCTCGAGGGCGCGCCCGCGAACGCCCTCGACCCGGCCACGACCTTTGAGTACGAGGTGAGCCTGGCCTGCACGCGTGACGTCAACGGCGAGGCCGTCGACGTCACCATCCCCGGCGGCGCCACGCGCACGATCGCCGGCGCCGGCACCGCCCTCTACGAGGGCCTCCCGACGGGTGCCGAGTGCACCGTCACGGAGACGGAGGCTGGTCACGCGACCGGGCACACGATCAGCCCCGAGCAGCCCGTGGTGATCGGTGAAGGCCAGACGCCGGTCGTGGTCACGGTGACGAACGAGTTCGACAACGGCGCGGTCTCCATCGCGAAGAGCGTCGACGCACCCGACGGGTTCCCGGTACCGGAGTCGTTCACCGCGACGGTGAGCTGCACCTGGCAGGGCGCAGCGGTGCCGCTGGCGGACGACGGCGCAGTGACCATCGTGCCGGGAGCGGCACCGGTGGTGATCGAGGACGTCCCCGTCGGATCGGTCTGCTCCGTGGACGAGGACGACGCCGGCCAGACCGGCACCACGGTCTCGCCCGAGGAGATCACAGTCACGGAGGCCGACCAGACCTTCGCGATGGACGTCGAGAACACCTACGAATGGGCGTCGCTCGAGGTCGGCAAAGTCGTCGAGTCCACGAGCCCCTACGTACCGACGCAGTTCGGCTTCCACGTGGTGTGCACGTTCGAGGGCGAGACCGTCGTCGACAAGGCCTTCACCCTGGATGCGGGCGAGACCGAGACGATCACCGAGATCCCGGCACGCTCGGAGTGCACCGTCACCGAGACCGACGACCGCGAGGCCGACGGCACCGTCACCGAGGCGGAGGTGCCCGGAGCCGAGGGCGATCTCGCACCCCAGATCGATCAGGAGACGCGAACCGTCGTGATCCCCGAGTTGCAGCCGGACAGCACCGCCACGGTCAACACCGTGACGTACACCAATCTGTTCGATTCGACGGCGCTGGTCCTCGTGAAGGACTTCGAGGGCGCGGGAGCCGATCAGTTCGGCCTCGACCAGGAGTTCACGTTCTCGGTCACCTGCACGTACGCCGGAGAGACCGTGCTCGATGAGCAGGTGGTCCTGAACGCGGCGAACGGCTGGAGCTCCCCTGTTCATGACGCCGTCGCCGGCTCGGTCTGCTCGGTCGTCGAGGACGATCTGAACGGCGCCGATGCGGTGGTCATCACTCCCAACGACGGAGAGAACACCTCGATCGGCACCGGCGTGGTGCCCGAGGGCGGCGGGCTCGTCACGGTGACCGCGACCAACTGGTACCTCACCGGTTCGGTTCAGGTCACGAAGGCCTTCGCCGGCGACGGCGCCGAGAAGTACGGCACCTCCGCCTACGAGCTGCGCCTGCGCTGCGTGCGCGACGGCGAGGTCGTGGACGTCCCGGAGGGGGCCGTCCGCATGGTCAGCGCCGATTCGCCGACCGCGCTCTGGGAGAATCTGCCCACCGGCTCGGACTGCCGTCTGACCGAGGTCGACGACGGCGGCGCGAACTCCACGCAGATCCTGGACGAGAACGGGGACGTCGTCGCCGGTGACGGGGAGGGTTACGACTTCACGGTCGAGACCGATCCGACCATCCTCAGCGTCGACGACCAGCCGCAGCCTTCGCTCACCGTCGAGAACACGTTCAACCTCGCCCAGGTGTCGGTGACCAAGGCCGTCGACGACGGCGGTGCGGTCGACGCGAACGGCGATCCGGTCGGCTACGGCCCGTTCCAGGTCACGCTGGCCTGCATGTGGGACGAGCAGCGCGTCACTGCGGCCGAGCCGATGACGCAGCAGATCCAGGACGGCGAGACCGTCACCTGGACGGAACTGCCGGAGGAGGCCGACTGCACGGTCACCGAGTCCGACACCGCCGGCGCCGAATCCACGACGATGGTCGTGACGCAGGGCGGCGCGGACGGCGAGCCGCAGGCCGTGACGACGACGGAGCTCGCTCCCCTGCCGAACACCGCTGCCGCGGACCAGACCTCTGTGGCGATCACGAACACGTTCGGGGTCAGCGCCCTGAGCATCTCGAAGATCGTGGACGGCTCCGGGGCATCCGCCGTGACGCGCACCTTCCCGGTCGACGTGACCTGCGTGCTCATCGATCCGTCGCATCCGGCTCCCGGGCTGATCGTCAGAGACGAGACCCACCAGGTCGGCGGGCCGTCGCGACAGACGGCCGAGATCGCGGATCTGCCGGCGGGCAGCGAATGCACGATCACCGAGACGGATGCCGGTGATGCCGATCGCACCACCATGACCGTCGACGGCGAGACGCAGAACGGCCCGTCCGGCACCGTCACGCTCGCCTCGGGACACGTGTCGATCGCGTTCACGAACACCTTCATCGCGCCGCTGCCGGCCACAGGTGCCGACACGCGCACCGTCGCGATCGCGGTGACCGGCGGCCTCGCCCTGCTGCTGATCGGCGCGATGCTCATCGCCACGGCACGCCGCCGGCGCCGGCTGAGCTGACGCGCTTCGACAGGCTCAGCGACCCACCTGGTCGGTCCCTGAGCCTGTCGAAGGGCTGAGCCTGTCGAAGGGCTGAGCCTGTCGAAGGGCTGAGCCTGTCGAAGTGCTGCGCCCTCAGGCCGTCGTGGAGGCGTCGCGGCGCGGCAGCACCCACCCCGCACGCGGGAAGTGGCAGGTGTAGCCGTCCGGGTAGCGGATCAGGTAGTCCTGATGCTCGGGCTCCGCCTCCCAGAACGGACCGGGCTGCTCGATCGTCGTCACGGCCGCACCGGGCCACAGGCCGGAGGCGTCGACATCGGCGATCGTGTCCCGCGCGATGCGCTCCTGGCCGGCGTCCAGCGGGAAGATCGCTGAGCGATAGCTGGTGCCGATGTCGTTGCCCTGCCGGTTCAGAGTCGACGGGTCGTGGATCTGGAAGAAGAACGCGAGGATGTCGCGGTAGGTGGTCTCCGCAGGGTCGTAGACGATCTCGACCGCCTCCGCGTGACCCGGGTGGTTGCGGTAGGTGGCATGGTCGTTCTCACCGCCGGTGTATCCCACGCGCGTGCTCAGCACGCCGGGCTGACGACGGATGAGATCCTCCATCCCCCAGAAGCAGCCTCCCGCGAGGACGGCGGTCTCCGCGCCCGACCGGCGCGTGATGGATCCGGTGTCGGTGTTGCCGCTGGTCATGACTGTGCTCCTTCTTGTCGGCTTCTTCACCGTCAACAATCTTCCTCCCTCCCGCGTTCCCCACCGCCCGTGCCGCGTGTGCGACTTCGAACGGCAGATCTCGAGAGGAGTCAGTCGCTGCTCAGGTGCGTGATGAGGGTGCGCGTCAGCCTGTCCAGCTCTGCGCGATCATCGGCCGTGAGCACGGAGGCGATCTCCCGAAGGTTGGCATCGTGCTTGGCCACAGCCTCGTCCACGAGCCGGAGGCCCTCCTCGGTGAGGACGACGTCGAGGCTGCGCCGGTCCTCAGAACGGGGCACGCGCGCGATGAAGCCGCGCTTCTCAAGGCGATCGAGCCGCCCGGTCATCGTGCCCGTCGTCATCAGCAGACCCCTGGCGAGAGCCGTCGGCGACAGACGGAACGGCGCACCGGAGCGGCGCAGTGCGAACATCACATCGCCGTCCCCCTTGTTCACCCCGTACTCCTCCGAGAGACGCTCCGTACGCGCGTTCGCGAGCTCCGCAGCGCGGCTCAGCCGCGCGAGCAGCGCCATCGTGTCTCGATCGATGTCCGGCCGCTGATCCGCCCACTGCCCCACAAGAGCGTCGATCCGGTCGTTGTCGTCCATATCGAGAACTATAGCTTGCATACGAGCTACTTGGGGTATAGCTTTTGTCCAAGTAACTCGCTCACAAGCTAAATTGGAGAACACATGACTGACACACTGACTCTCAACGGCTCCGAGCGGATCGCCGTCCAGAAGAGCGGGCCCGGCCGTTTCGAAGTGCAGGCCACCTATCAGCCACGCGGGGAGCGCCCTCCGATGCACGTGCATCCGGCTCACACCGAGGAGTTCACCGTCCTCTCCGGCGTGCTGCGCGTCGACTGCGCCGGCAGCGTGCGCGACTACCGTGCCGGGGAGTCCTTCGACATCGCCAGCGGCGTCGCGCACCGGATGTGGAACGGCGGAGACGAACCCGCGACCGTCCGGTGGATCAGCGCCCCCGCCGCGCGCGTGGAGTCGTTCTTCCGCGCGATGGACGCCCTGCACCGCGCGGGTACGACGAGCCTCCTGTCGAAGGCCGGCGTGCTCCGCGAGTACAAGGACGTCATGCGGCCGAGCTCGGCCGTGACAAGGCTGCTCGTGAACGTGCTCGGCGCCCTCCGCCCGGCTCCCCCGACTGTTCTCGCTCCCGCCGGGCAGGAGGCGCTCTGATGTTCCGCCGGTACCTTGCGAACACGCTGACCGTGATCCTCGCTCTCATGATCGGCTACGTGGGGGTCAGCTATCTGCTCGATCCCGGCGGGACCGCGCCGAACTTCGGGATGCCCGCCTGGCCCGAGGGAGAGGCCGCGGCGTTCCTGTCCACCAAGGGCGCACGCGACCTCGTCACCGGCATCCTGCCGCTGGCGCTGCTCTTCACCGGCCAGCGCCGCGCGCTGGGCTGGGCGATGTCGATCATCGCCCTCGTCCCCCTGCTCGACGCGATCCTGATCCTGTCCAACGGCGGCTCGACGGCGATGGCCGTCTGGGTCCACCTGCTCACCGCCGTGCTGACGTTCGGGACCGGCCTGCTCCTGCTCACCGAGAAGCCCCGGGCCGCTCGCGAGCGGCCCGCCCGCGCCGAGGAGCACGCGTCTGCATCGTGACAGACTGAACCCATGAGCCGCCGCCGAAGACGCCTGGTCATCATCTCGACGGGCATCGTCGCGACACTCGGGGTCCTCGCGACGCTGGTCTTCACCGGCATCCTCTGGCCCTCACGGTTTCTCGCCTCCGGCTACCCGGCGCGCGGGATCGACATCTCGGCGTGGCAAGGAGAGGTGGACTGGGACGTCCTGGCCGACCAGGACATCGACTTTGCCTACATCAAGGCGACCGAGGGATCCTCGGCCGTCGACTCGCGGTTCGCCGCGAACTGGGCGGGTGCCTCGAAGACCGACCTGCTGATCGGCGCCTACCATTTCGTCAGCTTCGAGAGCAGCGGCGAGGCGCAGGCCGCGCACGTCATCGAGACGGTACCGGTGGGCGGCACGCTCCCGATCGCGCTGGACCTCGAGTACTACGGCGAGTTCTTCACGCACCCGCCGACGCGCGCCGAGGTCGACGCGATCCTCGGCCCGCTGATCGAGCGGCTCGAAGAGCACTACGGATCACCGCCCGTCATCTACGCGACGTCGCAGTCCTACGACCGCTACCTGTCGGGCGCCTATCCGGACGATCCGATCTGGAGCCGCTCGCTCGTCCTGCCGCCGCGACTGAACGACGGACGGGACTGGACCATCTGGCAGTACTCGAACCGAGACCGCCTCGATGGCTACCGGGGCGAGGAGCAGTACATCGACATGAACGTCTTCAACGGCACGAGGGAGGAGCTGGCGAAGCTCGCGAAGTGAGCCCGGACAGCAGAAGACCCCCGCCGGAGCGGGGGTCTTCTCATCTGCTGGGGTACCTGGACTCGAACCAAGAATGGCGGTACCAGAAACCGCTGTGTTGCCAATTACACCATACCCCAAGGGCGAAACCGGGGCCTCGCACCGAGAGTCAAGCTTACCCGACTCCCCAGCAGGCGCCAAACCGGCTCAGCTCCCCGCGCGCGTCGTAGAGTCGGAGCATGGCGCTCACGGTCTGGACGATCGGACACTCCACGCGCCCGATCGAGGAGTTCACCGCACTGCTCGGTGCGAACGGCGTGCGACAGGTCGTCGACGTCCGCACGGTCGCGCGCTCCCGCCACAACCCGCAGTACAACGCGGACACCCTGCCGGAGTCGCTGCGGCAGCACGGAATCGGCTGCCGTCGCCTCGAGGCACTCGGCGGCCTGCGTCACACCACCAAGGCGTCGATCAACACCGGCTGGCGCAACGCCAGCTTCCGCGGCTACGCCGACTACATGCAGACGCCGGAGTTCGCGACCGGGCTCAACGAGCTGATCGGGCTGGCCGCCACACCGACGGCGATCATGTGCGCCGAGGCCGTGCCCTGGCGGTGCCATCGCTCGCTGATCGGCGATGCGCTGCTGGTCCGGCGGCATCCGGGTGATCGACATCATCGGTGCCCGATCGGTGCGCGACGAGACGCTCACGCCGTTCGCGCACGTCGACGGGCTCACGATCACCTACCCACCGCAGGAATGAGCTCAGACCTCGACGCGTCGCCCCGACTGCGCCGGCCGGATCCAGGCGCCCAGTTCGAAGCCCTGCGCCCGCGCCTCGGTGAGGAACTCCGCCTCAGTGTCGGTCGGCATCTCCGCCTCACGGGACAGCAGCCACAGGTGTCTCCGATCCGGTGTGCCGACCAGCGCATGGCGGTAGTCGCCGTCAACCTTCAGCACCCAGTAGTCCGCCTCGGTGAACGGGATCCAGCGCAGCGCCGCGGGCAGGAACGTCACGCGCAGTCGCCCGGGGTGCCCCTCATCCGGCACCGCGCGCCCCAGAGCCTGCACGGGTTCGCCGGACTCGTCGAGACAGCGGTTGTCCACCTGCACCGTCCCGTCATCGTCGAGGGAGTACTCCGCGGTCACGTCGCGCGCCCCGTCGTCCTCGAACCTCAGCGGCAGGCGTCCCACCTCGAACCACAGGCCCAGATACCGCTGGAGGTCGAACTCGGCGACCGATCGCACCGTCAACTCCGTCATGTCCGCTTCCTCTCCGTCAGAGTCCGGTCACGCTATCGGCCTTCCCCGAACGGATGCTGGGCGCCCGTCACATCTCGCCCATGCGGGCCGGCCGCACCCAGCGCAGCAGCACCGTCGAACGGGTGATCCGGGCGAGGTCCGCCAGCAGAGCACCGACCTTGGTGCCGATGCTCAGGCTGAGGAACATCATCAGCGCGGTGGCCACTGCCTGAGGATCGAAGCTCGCCAGCGAGACGAGGCCGATCGTGCCCGGCACGAGCAGCAGGAACGCGGGCTGGAACGACACCGTCGCCGGCACCGCGAGAGTGACGCGCTCCAGCACACGCGCGGCCACGAAGAGCAGGGCGCCGGCGACCCCGGTCGCCACCACATTGCCCATCATCGGGCTCAGCAGCGCGAGCACGGCGTAGGTCCCGGTCATCACCACGACGCACACCACCGTCAGGCGGAATCCCGAACCGAACGCGAGGCCGATGCCGATCGCGAGCACGATCACCGCGAACCAGGCCGCCCAGAGCGGTGGCAGCGCCTGCCATCCACCGTGGTCGTTGGTCAGCTGCACCGCGTCGCCGACGAGTGCGGCGGATGCCGAGTCGATGTGCATTCCGGTCAGCCTGGCTCCCGCGTAGACCCCGGCTGCCATGAAGGCGAGCATGATCAGGCCGTACATCAGCCGCGACGCCCCGGTCACGATGTCGGTCGAGGTGAGCTCGAGCAGCGCGTTGGTCATCAGCGCGCCGGGCACCAGGATGGCGATCGGCGCGCACACGGCGAACAGTGGCACCGGCGACAGGTCGAGTGCATTCGCGGCAGTCCCGACCAGGATCGTCGAGATGAAAGCCGAGACGAAAGGCGCGACGGCGGCCGCGGCGCGCACGCGCATCATGAGCAGGGTCAGCCCTCCCACCAGCAGCCCCACGACCAGCGCGAGCACGATCGCCCACCACGGACAGCGGAACAGCGCGGCGAGGGCGCCCGAGAGCAGTCCGCAGCCGATCAGGCTCTGCAGTCCGGGCCTCCGCCGCCGGCGTCGCCCTGATCGCCGCCATCCGGGCCGGTGCGGCGCTCAGCGGCAGGGCGCCCGACTCGAGCTCGCGCACCAGCCTGCTGGCCTTCGCCGACTGGCGGAAGGTCAGCGCAGCGCCCTTGCCGATCACGGTCGTCGTCGCCGACGCCGCGCCGGGGCGGCTCACCATCACCATCTCGGGCAGGATCGCGAACTCGACCGGCGAGTCCGGCAGGGTGCGTCGGCTCACCTGCTCGAGCGTGCCGCGCACGTCGGTGACCGACGTGCCGCAATCCAGCAGCAGCACGCCGAGGTCGCCGAGGATCACGTCCGTGTCGGACGCCGAGGTCGCGACATCAGCCACAGTCCTCCCCTCTCCCGCTTGCGTGACGCGTTTCGTCTCTGCGTTTCGTCTCTGCGTTTCGTCTCTGCGTTTCGTCTCGCTCCGCTCGCTCAACGACCACCGCTCGCGGGGCGACCATCGCTCGCTCAACGGCCACCGCTCGCGGGGCGGACCATCGCTCGCGGGGCGACCGGGACGCGGATCAGCCCGCGAGCTTGTCCCCCAGCGCCCGCAGCCGGCGCAGCGACTCGTCCTTGCCGAGCAGCTCCATCGACTCGAACAGCGGCGGCGAGACGCGGCGACCGGTGATCGCGACGCGCGGCGGCCCGTAGGCCACGCGCGGCTTCAGCTCGAGACCGTCGATGAGCGCGGAGGACAGCGCCTCCTGGATGACGTCGGGGGTGAACTCCTCGAGCGGCTCGAGAGCGGAGACGGATGCCTGCAGCACCTCGGCAGCGTTCGCGGGAAGCCCCTTCAGAGCGTCGTCCTCATACGAGACCTCGTCGGCGAACAGGAAGCCGAGCATGCCGGGCGCCTCGCCCAGCAGCTGCATCCGCTCCTGCACGAGCGGCGCCGCGCGGAAGGCGAGCACGATCTGCTCGTGCGTGGGCTCGGCTCCGCCGAACACGTCGGCCGCGGCCAGGTACGGCAGCAGACGCTCGGCGAAGTCCTTCGGCTCGAGCATGCGGATGTGGTCGCCGTTGATCGACACGGCCTTCTTCTGATCGAAGCGGGCCGGGTTCGGGTTGACGTCCTCGATGTCGAACGCGGCGACCATCTCGTCGCGCGAGAACACGTCGCGGTCAGGGCCGATCGACCAGCCCAGCAGCGCCAGGTAGTTCAGCAGGCCCTCGGGGATCATGCCGCTGGAGCGGTGCAGGAACAGGTCGGCCTTCGGGTCGCGCTTGGACAGCTTCTTGTTGCCCGTCTCGCCGAGCACCAGCGGCATGTGGCCGAAGCGCGGGACGAACGTGGTCACTCCGGCGTCGATGAGCGCGGCGTACAGTGCCAGCTGGCGCGCGGTCGACGGCATGAGATCCTCACCGCGCAGTACATGCGTGATGCCCATCAGCGCGTCATCGACGGGGTTCACGAACGTGTACAGCGGCACGCCGTTCGGTCGCACGATCACGTAGTCGGGGAACGAGCCGGCCGGGAAGGTCACCTCGCCGCGGATCAGATCGACGTAGGTGAGGTCATGGTCGGGCACGCGCAGACGCAGCGCGGGCTGACGCCCCTCGGCGCGGAACGCGGCCTTCTGCTCGTCGGTGAGGTCGCGGTCGAAGTTGTCGTAGCCGAGCTGCTTCGCGCGGCCGGCGGCCTCGTTGCGGGCGTCGATCTCCTCCGCCGTCGAGAAGCTCTCGTACACCAGGCCGGCCGCGACGAGCTTGTCGAGCACCTCACGGTAGACCTCATGCCGCTGTGACTGACGGTACGGGCCGTTCGGGCCGCCCACCTCGACGCCCTCGTCCCAGTCGATCTCGAGCCAGCGCAGCGCATCGAGCAGCTGCTGGTAGCTCTCCTCGCTGTCGCGCGCCGCATCGGTGTCCTCGATGCGGAACACGAGCTTGCCGCCGTTGTGCCGCGCGTACGCCCAGTTGAACAGGGCCGTGCGGATCAGGCCGACGTGCGGCAGACCGGTCGGCGACGGGCAGAAGCGCACACGGACGTCGGCTCCGGTTGCGGTGGTGGTGCGGGGATCAGGAGTAGCCATAGCCCTTCGATTCTACCGAGAGCGGATGCCCCTCCCCGGCGCGTCAGAACGCGGCATCCTTCCGCCACACCGAGACGTGCGACTCGCTCTCGGCGGTGAACGGCGCGCCGCTCCAGTCGGCCTAGGACGGGACGACGACGCGGTCACGGCCGCTGCGTGCGAGCGGCGAGAGCGCGGTGATCGCGATGACGATCACGAGGGCGGTGGCGCCGAGGCCGCCGTACCCGAAGTTCGTCAGCACCACTCCGGCCAGCGCCGCGCCCACCGCGGCGGTCAGACTCATCAACGAGTCGCTGATGCCCTGGCGGCGCGGACGCTGCAGCGTGGTCGACGACTCGGTCAGCAGCGCGGCACCGGCGACCGTCGCAGCGCTCCAGCCGAGCCCGAGCAGGATGAGCGCGGCCATGACGCCGGCCGGGTTCTCGCCGGCGAAGATCGCGGTCAGCAGCGACGCGGTCAGCAGCGCCTGTCCGAGCAGCACCACGCGGATGCGGCCCCAGCGGTCCGAGAGGATGCCGAACACGGGCGAGAGCCCGTACATGCCCGCCACGTGCAGGCCGATCGTCAGTCCGACCAGCGTGGTGACGTCGGTCTCGGTGGTCTCCATCCCGTGCATCCCGTGCGCCATGTGCGAGAGGTGGATCGGGGTCATCGCCATGACCGACGCCATCACCGCGTGGGAGCCGGAGACGGCGAAGATCGCGTAGCGCGCGGCGACGGGGCGATCGACCGCGGCGCCGAGCACCGCCGCCGCGCCCTCGTCCCGCGCGATCCGCAGCGCGAGCAGCAGGGGGTCGGGCCGCAGGGCGGCCAGGTACAGCACCAGGGCCAGAGCCTGCGCGATCAGCGAGAAGACGTACGAGCCGGTGAGATGCGGCATCCCGAGCGCCTGTCCGACCACTTCGCCGGGAGTGAGCAGGAACGGCCCGGCGACCCCGCCGACCGTCGTCGACCAGACCACCACCGACAGGTCGCGGCCGCGGTGCTGCGCCGAGGCGAGGTCGGTCGCGGCGAACCGGGACTGCAGGTTGCCTGCGTTGCCCATGCCGATGAGGATGACGCCGGCGAGGAGGACCGGAAAGCTGCGCACGGATGCCGACGGTGATGACGATGCTCACGCCGACCAGCGCCAACAGGTTGCCGGCGGTGAGAGACAGCCGCCGCCCGAACCGGGCCGCGAACCGGGCGAGCGGGATGGCCGCGGCAGCGGCGCCGAGCGTGACCGATGCGGTCGCCAGGCCCGACAGCGCATCGTCGCCGGAGAGGTCGGCCGCGAGCAGCGCCCCGAGCGACACCGTGGCACCGAAGGCGATGCCGCCGAGCACCTGTCCGAGGGCAAGGATGCCGACGGTGCGGCGCTGGATGCGCTCCAGGTCCCCGTTCGCGAGCCGGAGTGTCGTCACGAGGCGTCGCGCACGGGATTGCGGAGTGTGCCGATGCCGGCCACCTCGACCTCGACGGTGTCGCCCGCGACGATCGGGCCGACGCCGGCAGGGGTGCCGGTCATGATGACGTCGCCGGGGAGCAGCGTGAACACGGCGGAGGCGTAGGCGATGATGTCGGCGACGGAGTGGATCATGTCCGACAGCGGCGCCTGCTGGCGCACCTCGCCGTTGACGCGGGTCTCGATGCTCGCCGTGGCGGCGTCGAACTCGGTCTCGATGACCGGGCCGAGCGGGGCGAAGGTGTCGAAGCCCTTGCCCCGCGTCCATTGCCCGTCCTTGCGCTGCAGATCGCGTGCGGTGACGTCGTTGCCGACGGTGTAGCCGAACACGTGATCGAGAGCGTTCTCGGCGCTGACGTTCTTCGCGATGCGGCCGATCACGGCGACCAGTTCTCCCTCGAACTCGATGCGATCGGAGAGGGCCACCGGGCGCACGATGGCGTCGCCCGGGCCGATCACCGCGGTGTTCGGCTTGAGGAACAGCAGAGGCTCCTCCGGGGCGACGTTGCCGAACTCGGCGGCATGGTCGTGGTAGTTGCGTCCGACGCAGAGGACCTTCGAGCGCGGGATCACCGGCGCCAGCAGAGCGGCATCCGCCAAGGGCACCCGCTCCCCCGTCGGTTCGTATCCCGCGAACATCGGATCGCCCTCCAGGACGACGAGATCCCCGTCGTCCACGATGCCGAACCGGATGGCGCCCTCATGGCTGAAACGTGCGATCTTCACCCGCCCAGCCTAGTCACCCGACCACGCGGTCGTTGAGCGAGCGGAGCGAGACGAAACGTCTTCAGGCGGCCTGATAGCGTTTCGTCTCGCTCCTTCGTCGCTCGCTCAACGACCGGGGGTGATGTCAGGCGTCCAGGCGGACGAGCCAGCCGTGCGGATCCTCTCGGCGGCCGTACTGGATGTCGGTGAGCTCCTCGCGCAGCGACATCGCGAGCTCCGTCGACTCGGGGCCCTCGTGCACGATCTCGAAGTCGGCCGCCATCAGCTTGCCGATCGGCACGACCACGGCGGCGGTGCCGCAGGCGAAGGCGCCGATGATCTCGCCGGAGGCCGCACCGTCGCGCCACTCGTCGATCGAGATGCGGCGCTGCTCCACGGTCAGACCGCGGTCCTTCGCGAGCTGCAGGATCGAGTCGAGCGTGATGCCCTCGAGGATCGACTCCGACTCCGGCGTCAGCAGCCTGCCGTCCCGTGTGACGAGCACGAGGTTCATGCCGCCGAGCTCCTCGATGTACTCGCCGTCCAGGAACAGCACCTGCTGGCATCCCTTGGCGTACGCCTGCTCCTGTGGAAGGAGACTCGACGCGTAGTTGCCGCCGGTCTTGGCCGCGCCGGTGCCGCCGTGTCCGGCGCGGGCGTAGTCGGTCGAGAGCCAGATGTTCACCGGCTGCACACCGCCCGGGAAGTATGCGCCTGCCGGGCTCGCGATCAGGTAGTAGCCGACCTTCTTCGCGGCCCGCACGCCCAGGAACGCCTCCTTGGCGAACATGAACGGACGCAGGTACAGGCTCTCCTCGGGGTTGCTCGGCACCCACGACGAGTCCACCGCGACGAGCTGCTTGAGCGACTCGATGAACAGTTCTTCGGGCAGTTCCGGCAGGGCGAGCCGGCGCGCCGAGCGCTGCAGGCGTGCGGCGTTGCGGTCGGGACGGAACGTCCACACCGAGCCGTCGGCGTGACGATACGCCTTGAGGCCCTCGAAGATCTCCTGCGAGTAGTGCAGCACAGCTGCGGCGGGGTCGAGCGGAATCGGACCGTAGGGCTGCACGCGGGGACGATGCCAGCCACCCTTCTCGGACCAGCACAGGTCGACCATGTGGTCGGTGAAGTGCACGCCGAATCCGGGGGCGCGCAGGATCTCCTCGCGCTCGGAGTCGGAGCGGGCGCTCTCGTTGCGGGTCACCTGCCACACGAGGCCGGAGGGAGAGGGAGCCTGGAGGGGAAGTCCGATGGTCATGATGTGCTGTCCTGACAGGTCGAAATACTGGCGAGTTGTGCGCCGGAACCCAGATTACGCCCGGAGCCGGGCGATGATCGCGTCGCCGATCTGCGCGGTCGTGCGCGAGGCATCCCGCTCGGCGATGTCCTGCTCGACCGCCTGCTGCACGCGGGCGGCCTCGTCGCTCAGCCCGAGGTGGTCGAGCAGCAGTGCGACGGAGAGGATGGCGGCGGTCGGATCCGCCTTCTGCTGGCCCGCGATGTCGGGAGCCGAGCCGTGCACGGGCTCGAACATCGAGGGGAAGGCGCCGGAGGGGTTGATGTTGCCCGAGGCTGCGAGTCCGATGCCACCGGTGACGGCGCCGGCCAGATCCGTGAGGATGTCCCCGAAGAGGTTGTCGGTGACGATCACATCGAAGCGCGAGGGGTTGGTGGCCAGGAAGATCGTGGCCGCGTCGACGTGCAGATAGTCTACGGCCACGCCGGGGTGCTCCTGCGCCACTTCGTCGACGACGCGCTTCCACAGAGCGCCGGCGTTCACGAGCACGTTGGTCTTGTGCACCAGGGTGAGCCGGTTGTCGCGCCGCTCGGCGAGCTCGAAGGCGTAGCGCACCACACGCTCGACGCCGTACGCGGTGTTCACGCTGGTCTCGTTCGCCACCTCGTGCGGCGTGCCGCGACGGATGCCGCCGCCGTTGCCCACGTACGGACCCTCGGTGCCCTCACGCACGACGACGAAGTCGACCTCACCGGGGTCGGCCAGCGGCCCTGGCGCCCCGGCGAACAGCTTGGACGGCCGCAGGTTGACGTAGTGGTCGAGCTCGAAGCGCAGCTTCAGCAGCAGACCGCGCTCGATGTTCGCGTCCTTGAGCCGCGGGTCGCCGGGCTGACCGCCGACCGCTCCGAGCAGGATGGCATCGTGCGAGCGGATCGCGTCGAGGTCGTCATTGGTGAGGGTGTCCCCGGTCTCGAGGTAGCGAGCGGCGCCGAGCGAGAAGCGGGTCTTCTCGAACGTCGTCTCGCCGCCGGCGGTGACGGCGTCGAGCGCCTTCTCAGCCTCGGCGATGACCTCGGGTCCGATGCCGTCACCGGGGATGACGGCCAGCTTCACGACACGCGACATGACACTCCTTGCTCGGGGACCGCCCCGCCACGCCTCAGGAGCGGGTGCGTGTTTTCAGCGTAGTCGCCGCGATGACGGCCGCGAGAACGACGAGTCCTGCGCCGATCAGCGAGGTCACACCCACGCCGGAGCCGAACGCTGCGGTCGCGGCTTCCCAGACCTGGGTGGCGGCGGGCTCGCCGAGCCCGTGCGACACGGAGTACGCCCCGGCCAGCGTCTCGCGCGCGGCATCCGCCGCTCCGGCATCCAGGCCCTGCGGCAGCACCAGGGCGCCGCGGTAGAAGGCGGTGATGATGCCACCGAGGATCGCCGTGCCGAGCACCGCACCCAGCTCGTAGGCCGTCTCGGAGACCGCGCTGGCCGCTCCCGCCTTCTCGGGCGGTGCGCTGGCGAGGATCAGCTCGTTCGAGATGGTCTCGGCCGCGCCGATCCCGATCCCGAGCGAGACGAACGACAGCACGAGAGCGGCGATCGACCCGCTGGTGAACGCGACCAGCAGGTATCCGAGCACCGAGAACATCAGCGCCGCAGGGATGAGGATGTGCGGCGAGATGCGGCGCGACACCGGCACGATCGCCAGACCCGACACGATCATCGCGGCCATGCCCGGAACCAGGGCGAACCCGGCGACCATCGGCGTCAGCCCCAGCACCAGCTGCAGATGCTGCGACACGTAGTAGAGGAAGCCGACCAGCGCGACGACGCTGAGCAGGTTCACCAGGATGGCTCCCGAGAACGAACCGCGACGGAACAGCGCCATGTCGAGCATGGGGATGTCGGCGCGCAGCTGACGTCGCACGAACAGCGCGCCCATCAGGATGCCGAGCACGGCGAACGCTCCGGCGGCCCACGTGGGCCCCTCGACCGCGAACGAGGTGATCGCGTAGACGAGCGGGGTCATCGCCGCGATCGAGAGCAGGATGCTGATCGGGTCGATGCGCCCCGGGTTCGGGTCGCGACTCTCGGGCACCAGCAGCGGCGCGCAGATCAGCAGCGGGATCAGCACCGGCACCGCAATGAGGAAGACCGACCCCCACCAGAAGTGCTCGAGCAGGAAGCCGCCGACGATGGGACCGAGCGCGGATCCCGCCGAGAAGGCCGAAGCCCACACCGCGATGGCCATGCGGCGCTGGTCCCGGTTGGTGAAGATCGAGCGCAGCAGCGACAGCGTCGACGGCATCAGCATCGCGCCGAAGAAGCCGAGCAGCGCGCGAGCCCCTATCAGGGTGAGCGCCGTGGGTGCGAAGGCGGCAAGCGCAGACACCGCAGCGAAGCCGGTGGCGCCGATGAGCAGCATCCGGCGCCGGCCGAACCTGTCGCCCAGCGTGCCCATCGTCACCAGCAGTCCGGCGAGCACGAGCGGATACACGTCGATGATCCAAAGCTGCTCCGCGCCGCTCGGCGCGAGCGCGAGCGAGATCTCGGGCAGCGCGAAGCTCAGCACCGTGTTGTCCACCGAGACGAGAAGCACCGGGAGCATGAGCACGATGAGCGCCCACCAGCCGCGCGCTCCGGCGCGGGGGCCGTCGGTCTCCTGCACGGGGATCGATGCGGTGGTGGTCATGCTGTCACTTCTCCTTGTCGCGGATTATCAGATAACTATACCGTCTGGTTGGTATAGTAATGGGAGTGCTTCTGAGCATCCACTGAGCAGCGCCCGTCGAGCAGAGGAGTCCGCATGTCCCGCCCGCCCCGAGCCAAGGAGGGCGTCCTCGACGCGTACGAGCGACTTCTCATCGAGGAGGGCGAGCGCGCCGCGACCCTCGACGCCACAGCCAGGGCCGCGGGCGTTTCGAAGGGCGGGCTGCTGTACCACTACGCCTCGAAGGAGGACCTCGCCACCGGGCTGCTCGCACGGCTCTCGGACCTCGTCGACGCCGATCTGCGGCGCATGACGGACGCACCGGACGGGGCCGTGTCGTACTATCTGCGCACCTCCGTGACGGTCGACGATCCGCTCGACCGCGCGCTCATCGCGACCTCCCGGCTCGCACAGGGCGGGCACGCCCCCGCCTCGGCGGCCCTGAACGGGGTGCGCCGGCGATGGGCCGCGGCGATCGCCCCGCACGTGCGAGACGACGCCGCGCTCGACCTGGTGATGATGCTCAGCGACGGGCTGTACTTCAACAATGCACTCGGCAGCGACGGCGGAGAGCGCCTGATCCCCGATGAGGAGCGGATGCAGGCGCTCATCGCGCTCGTGCTCAGGGCGACCTCCTAGTCGCGGACATCGGTCAGGCGGCGCAGGGTGAACGGTTCGGCGAGGATCTCGTCCAGGGCTGCGGCCACCCGGGTGAAGTGCGGCAGGCTGAAGTGGTACTCCAGCGCTTCCGCGTCGATCCACTCCTCCACGATGAGCATCCGGTCCGACCGGGTCGAGTCCACGTACGGGTGATAGGCCAGGCATCCCTCCTCGGCCAGCGAGGGCTCGATCATCGCGGCCAGTTCGACGCGCAGCCGCTCCTCGTGTCCCGGCTTTGCGACGAAGCTGGCGATGATGGAAAGCGTGTTCGACATGGATGACTCCTCGTTCGTTCAGTGGATGGATGCCGCGTCATTCAGCGACTCGACCCATCGTGTCGGCGGGCGACGGATGCGCCCAGTGCCCTGATGAACCGCGGTTGATCCTGCCTAGGACCACCAGGGCCAGGCAGGACCGCCGGCGGCTGATGGATACTGTGCGTATGGATCGCGCCCTACAGCTGAGTGAGTTTCTCAAGAGCCGCCGCGCGCGGCTGCAGCCCGACGACGCCGGCGCCGTCGACTTCGGCGGCCGGCGCCGGGTACCCGGGCTGCGACGCGAAGAACTCGCCCTCCTGGCCGGGGTCAGCGTCGACTACTACACGCGCTTGGAACAGGGCCGTGCCCGAAACGTGTCCCCGGCGTCCTCGACGCCGTCGCCCGCGCGCTGCAGCTCGACGCTGATGAACGAGCACACCTGAACAATCTGGCGGAACCGGTGGTTGCACGAAAGCGTCTGGATCGGCCCCAGCACGTCGGGCCTGAGACGTGGCAGGCCCTCGACGCCCTCGGCGCGGTTCCCGCGTACATCGTGGGCCGCCGTCTGGACATCCTCGCCTGGAATGACCTGTCTCGACTGCTGATCGCCGACTTCCCCGCGCTTCCCGACGAAGAGCGCAACATGGCACGTCTGGTCTTTCTGGACGAGGGGTCGCGAGACCTGTACCCCGACTGGGAGATCAAGGCACGCGACACCGTCGCCAACCTGCGCTACGACGCCGGCCGCCACCCCGATGATCCGCGGCTGGAGAGGCTCGTCGGACAGCTCTCCCTGGCGAGCAGCGATTTCCGGCGCATGTGGGCGGATCAGAACGTCCGCGCGAGATCTCGCGGTCGCAAGCGGTTCCGTCACCCGCAGGTCGGAGAGCTCGAGCTCGACTACATCGCCATGCGCGCTCCCGACGATCCGGATATGACGATGATGATCTACAGCGCACCCGCCGGATCCGGCTCCGCCGCCGATCTGGGGCTGCTGGCCGCCCTCAGCGCATCGACTCCCCGGTCGGTCGAGCCGCGTGGAGTCGCGTCCTGACGGCGACCCGCTAACCGCCGGACTCCCCCAGTCGCCGCTCGAGGTGTCGTCGCACGGCGGGATCGGCGACGCGCCCGATCGCCTCGTGCAGATCGCGCCGTGCCCCGGCATCGTCTCCGGCGCGCAGACCGAGCTCGGCGCGCACCGCGAACGCCTGTGCGGCGAGCGACCCGCGGAACAGCTCCTCGTCGGCATCCAGCTCTAGTCTCGCACCGGCCGCGCCGATGCCGTCCGCATATCCGCGCGCCACGATCCTGGCCAGCCGTGCCGAGGGCGACGGCCACTGCGCGACCAGACCGTCGTAGAGCCGGGCGATCGCCGACCAGTCGGTGCCGTTCCAGTCGGTCGCGATCGCGTGCACCCCCGCGATACCCGCCTGCAGGGCGAAGCGACCGGTTCCGCCGTTGAGCGCCTCCGTGGCGAGCGCCTCCCCCTCGGCGATGAGAGCACGATCCCAGAGACCGCGGTCCGCCTCGGCGAGGACCACCAGCTCCCCCGCCGGATCCACGCGAGCCGGATGCCGAGCCTCGGTGAGCACCAGCAGGGCGACCAGCCCTCGAGCTTCGGAGTCGTCTCCGGCGATCCGCAGCGCGTCGCGCGCCAGCTCCACGGCATCCGTGCACAGCCGGCGCCCGTCCTCGCCCGTCGGCGCCGCATATCCGGTGGTGTACAGGAGCGAGATCACCGAGAGCGCGTCCGGGAGCCGTGAGCGAACCTGCGCGCCATCCGTCATGGCGAAGCGCACGCCGGAGTCGTGCAGCCGCTTCTTCGCTCTGGTGAGCCGTGCCGCCATCGTCGGCTCCGACACCAGCAGCAGGGCCGCGACCTCGCGGGTGCCGATCCCGCAGGCGAAGCGCAGCGCCAGCGCGAGCCGGGTCTCCTCCGCGAGATCCGGATGGCACACGGTGAGGATCAGCTCCAGGCGCTCGTCGCCGGTGAAGGAGAACTCCGCCGGCATCCGGCGGTCACCATGGCCGTGTCGGCGGCGAGAGCCGGCAGCGCCTTCGCCGCCGTGCGCTCCCGGCGGATCATGTCGACGGCAGCACGCCGCGCAGCCGTGGTGATCCACGCTGCAGGGTTGGCGAGCACGGTGCCCGATCGCTCCTGCGCGACCGCGCGCAGGAAACCCTCCTGCACGGCGTCCTCGGCGAGCTGCAGGTCGCCGGTGTACGCGGTCACGGCACCGAGGATGCGCCCCGCATCTGCGCGGAACGCCTCCTCGATGCGATCCGTCATGGTGTCAGGACGACGCGGGGCGGACGGCGGTCATGTCGAGCACCGGATGCACGTCGAGCCAGCCGCCGGTGGGCACCAGCGTGGCGAGTTCACGCGCCTGTTCAGCCGAGTCGGCGGTGAACACGTAGAACCCGGTGACGACCTCGCGGGTCTCGCCGAACGGACCGTCGGTGAAGACCGGGCCGTCGGCGGCGGGCGTGATGCGGAACGCTTCGGCCTGGGCCCGCAGCGGCACGCCGGCGGTGATGCGCTGGCCCGCGGCCGCGACCGCGGCCTGGAACGCCTTGTGCCCCGCCAGATCGGCCTCGAGCTGCGCCGGCGAACTGCCGGAGTAGTCCCACTCCGGCTCGCGGATGATGATCATGTACTCGTCGGACATCGTCACTCCTTCGTCGGGCGGACCGGCGGCCCGCTGAGGTGTCGAACACCGATACGACGTGGAGCATCTCTGGAAATCGACAGCCCGCCAGATTCTCGCAGAACTTCGTCCCCGGTGGAACGTCGAACGGCTCGTCCTCGCACGAGGACGGGCCGTTCGACGAAGGATCAGAGCGCGGTGATCTCGAGCTGGCGGAACAGATCGGCGTCGATCGCGTCACGGATCTCGTCGAGCAGCTCGTCGCCCACCGGGGAGTCCAGGGTCAGCACGCTGAGCGCCTGATCCCCGGCGGCGCGGCGGGCGATCTGCATGCCGGCGATGTTCACGCCGGCCTCACCGAACTTCTGGCCGTACACGGCCACGATGCCGGGCCGGTCGGTGTAGAGCATCACGACGTGGTGCTGCTCGATCGGCAACTCGAGGGCGTGGTCGTTGATGCCGACGAGCTTCTCGACCTGCTTCGGTCCTGTGAGCGTGCCGGACACCGACAGCTGCGACCCATCGGACAGCGCGCCGCGCAGCGTGATCACGTTGCGGTACTCGTCGCTCACGTCGTCCTGCAGCAGCCGCACTGCGACGCCGCGCTGCTCGGCCAGCAGCGGTGCGTTCACGTACGACACGGTCTCGCTGACGATGTTGGCGAACACGCCCTTCAGCGCGGCCAGCTTGAGCACGCTCACGTCGTAGTCGTTCAGCTCGCCGTGCACCTCGACGTCGAGGCTGGTGAGCGGCGCCTGCGCGAGGCCGGAGAAGACCTGACCCAGCTTCTCGACCAGCGGGATCCCGGGGCGCACGTACGGGTCGATCACGCCGCCGGCGACGTTGACCGCGTCGGGCACCAGGTCGCCACCGAGCGCGAGCCGCACCGAGCGCGCCACCGAGACTCCGGCCTTCTCCTGCGCCTCCTCGGTGCTGGCGCCGAGATGCGGGGTGACGACCACGTTCGGCAGCTCGGTGAGCGCGCGTGCGGTGCTTCCCTCGGCAGGCGGCTCGGAGGTGAACACGTCGAGGCCGGCGCCGGCGATCTCACCGGTCTGCAGGGCTGCGAGCAGCGCCTCCTCATCGATCAGGCCACCGCGGGCGACGTTGACGACGTAGGCCGACGACTTCATCGCCTTGAGCTGCTCGGTGCCGATCATCCCGGTGGTCTCCGGCGTCTTCGGCATGTGGATGGTGAGGAAGTCGGCTTCGGCCAGCAGCTCGTCGAGCGAGACGAGCTGCACGCCGAGCTGCTGCGCGCGAGCGCTGGTGACGTAGGGGTCGTACGCGATCAGGCGCACGTCGAAGCCGCTCAGGCGTGCGGCGATCAGCGCGCCGATGCGGCCGAGGCCCACGATGCCGACCGTCTTCTCGAGCAGTTCGGTGCCGGTGAAGCTGGAGCGCTTCCACGCACCGGCGGCGAGCGAGGCGTGCGCTGCAGGGATGTGCCGGGCGAGGCTGAGGATGTGGCCGACGGTGAGCTCGGCCGCGGAGACGATGTTCGAGGTGGGCGCATTGACGACCATGACGCCGGCGGCCGTGGCCGCCTTGATGTCGACGTTGTCCAGGCCGACGCCGGCACGGGCGACCACCTTGAGCTTCGGGGCGTGCGAGAGCGCCTCTGAATCGATCTTCGTGGCCGAGCGGACCAGCACCGCATCGGCGTCGGCGAGGGCGGCGAACAGCGCCTCGCGGTCGGTGCCGTCGACGTCGCGGACGTCGAAATCGGGCCCGAGGGCCTCGATCGTGGCAGGAGAGAGATCTCGGCGATCAGCACGACGGGCTTCGGCGCGGAGTTGTTCGGCACAGTGGATCCTTCGGGGCAGCACGACAGGCGGGAGAGAGCCGATGCGCCGCACGCCGTCGGGGGCGCGATCGACGACAACGATACCCGAGCGCGAGGGGTGCTCCTGTCCGTATGACGCCGGGAGACTCAGCTCAGCGCGATGCTGCGCATCATGTACGACAGCACGTTGAGCCAGAACACCGCCGCCAGGCCGAGCCCGGCGAGCAGGACGATCGCGTACTGCCACAGCGAGCGGCGGCGCGCGAGCACGATGGCGGCGGTGAAGACCAGGGCGGGGAGCACGGCGGCGAACAGCAGCGCCACCCAGTCCATGGCCTGCAGGCCGAACGGCGCCACCGAGATGAGGAAGGCGATGGCGTTCCAGATCAGATACGCGTAGGCGAGGCCCGCGACACCGGTGACGAAACCGGACAGGACGGAGCGGAAGCGCGAGGGCGTGTTCCCGGCTGTTTTCTCGGCGGTGTTCATGCGGCCATCCCTCCTGACATCACGAACGGCCACGGCACCAGAAGCACGACACCGGCGATCAGCGCCAGAAGCCGCACCCAGCTGCGCGCTCCGCGCGTGAGCGTCCACGACGCGGCGAACCACAGGGCGGGTGCGGCCACCGCGATCACCAGTGTCGCGGTGTACATCACGCTCGGGATGAGGAACAGCGCACCGGCCTGCATCCGCAGTCCGCCGATCAGCCACCCGACGGTGTACAGCAGGTAGACGCCGCCGATGGCGCCGAGCGCCAGCAGCATCCCCGTCGAGAGACCCTCGAGCTCCTCGTCGACCTCAGGAGCGGATGCCGCAGCCGCGGCATCCTCCGAAGGGGGAGCCTCCGCGACCTGGTCCGCCACCGCTGCGGAATCGACCCCGTCGCTTCCCCGGCCGACCGCATGCCAGCCCTTCGGCAGCGTGGGGCGCTCCGCCTCGGAGTCGCCGTCCCAGCTCAGAGCGTCGTCATCGGGGTCGGATGTCATCCTCCCAGCGTAGCGATCGGTTTCCGGTCGCCAGTAGGCTCGGGGCGTTCAGTGAGCGTCCAGGAGGGGAACATCGTGGCGGAGAACGAGAAGAAGTCCGCAGCGCCGGAGACCACCGCTGCGACGGCACCGGGCTGGAAGCCCACACCCGAGGCGAAGAAGAAGGCCACGACCTTCCGCTGGATCGCCGCCGTGCTGTGGTTCTTCGCGATCGTCGGCGAGGCCGTCGGCATCTTCTGGCTGCTGCGTCAGCGCGTGTACGTCGGTGAGGAGGGCACGTTCACGCGTGATCCCGACACCGGCCTGCTCACCGAGCAGGGCGTCACCGCGATCTTCCCCCAGTGGGCGTTCATCGCACTGCTCGTGCTGCTCGTCGTGATCGCCGCGCTGTCGATCACCGGGTCGGTGCTGTGGAAGAAGGCGAACCGCCTGGATCCCGCCCCGAAGTCGGACAAGCTGCGGTTCTTCGTGCAGAACCAGCTCGGTGCGATCATCGCGATCGTCGCGTTCCTGCCGCTGGTGATCATGATCTTCCTGAACAAGGACATGGACAAGGGTCAGAAGGCCACCGCCGGCATCGTGGGCATCGTGCTCGCCGTGCTCGCCGCCGTCATCGGCATCGACTTCGCTCCTGCGTCGGTCGAGCAGTACACCGCCGACCAGTCCACCGTGATCCAGATCCTCGGCGAGGATCAGGTGGTCTGGGTGGACGGCGGCAAGGTCTACCACGTGTGCGATCAGGTCTCCGACGTGCAGACGGGCAGCGACATCCGCACCGGCACGACCGCCGAGGCCATCGAGGCGGGCAAGCCTCGCCTCACGCTGGAGTTCGCCTCCGAGCTGAGGAAGTGCGGGATGGCCGTGCCGGAGAACTCCGCCGACATCGTCACGGCTCTGCGCGCGATCCGCGACGGCGCCACGGACACCGAGCTCCCCGCCCCGGTGTGGGCCGATCCTGCCGACGCACCGATCGAGATCGAGGAAGAGGCTCCGGCGCAGTAGTCGTCGCCTTGCCCGCGTGAGGCCGTTCCCGGATGCCGGGAGCGGCCTCACCCCTCTGTCATGACGCGGAGTTCGCGCGATCGAGTGCTGCGCGCGCGGCGGCCACGATGGTCTCGTCGGTCACATCGAACCCCGAGTCGCCCCCACCGGGCCCGCTCGGCGCGCGGTCCCCGGAGGGACGACGGGCGGACAGATGCACGGCATCGACGCCCGCCCCGACGAGCGCGGGGATGTCGTCGACCCGCACTCCCCCGCCGGACATGATCTGCACGCGGCCGGCCGCCCGGCGCGCGAGCGCCGAGATCGTCGGCAGCCCGTCGATGCTGCGCGGGGCTCCACCGCTGGTCAGCACCCGCCGGATCCCGAGCTCGGCGAGCTGATCAATGGTGGCTTCCGGCGCCGACAGCGTGTCGATGGCCCGGTGGAACACGACATCGGCACCGTCCGCGGCATCCGTCCAGCGGGAGAGGGCCTCGACGTCGATCCGTCCCCCGGCATCCAGTGCACCGACGACGACCGCTCCGGCGCCGCGGCGCACGAGCTCACGGACATCGGCGGCGATCAGGGCGATCTCGTCCGTGTCGTACACGAAGCCGCCCGGTCGCGGACGCACCAGCACCGCGACACGGTCCGCGCGCCGCGCGGCCTCGAGCACCGCATCCACGGCGGCCGCCGACGGGGTGAGACCGCCGGTCTCGGCGAGGGCCTGGCACAGTTCGACGCGGTCGGCGCCCATGGCGAACGCCGTGCGCGCGCCCGCCGCATCCTGCACCGCGATCTCGAGCCGCAACGGATGCGAGCGCTTCGCGGGCGCGGTCATCCGGCTGTCGCCACGGCGACGGCCGCGCCGCGCAGCCCCTCGGGGATGCTCAGCGTCACGGTGCCGTCCGGGTGCGACGCCTTCCGGGCGGCCGAGCCGTCGGCCCAGCGGATGTCGCGTCCGGCGAGTTCGGCGGGCAGGGCGACCTCACCGGTCGACGGGTCGAGCGCATGCACGTGCACGCCGGCAGCCGACGAGGTGTACCGCACCGGTGCGAGCGGCTCGCCGAAGCGGATCCACGGGCGGGTGCCGTAGATCGCGTCGCCGTTCTCGCCCAGCCAGGCGCCCATCGCCCGCATGGCCGCCAGCTGCAGCGCGGGTATCGTGCCGTCGGCGGCGGGCCCCACGTTGATCAGCAGGTTGCCGTTCTTCGAGACCACGTCGACGAGCATCCTGATCAGCTCGTCGCCCGAGAGCGAGTGCCGGTCGTCCTCCGCCTGGTTGAAGCCGAACGAGTACCCGAGGCCGCGCGTCGACTCCCAGGGGTGCTCGAGGATGTCGGGGATGTTCCGGTACTCGCGCGTGAGGAAGCCGTGGTACGGCACACCCCAGCGGTCGTTCACAACCCCCTGCGGAACCGCGTCGAAGTAGCGCCTCAGCAGCGCGGCGACGGCGTAGTCGTCGTCGCCCTTGCCGCCGTCCGGCCACTCGATGTCGTTCCAGAGCACATCGGGCGAGAAGCGCTCCACCAGCTCCTCCAGCTGTGCGGCGGCGTAGCGGGAGAAGTGCTCGTCGTTGCGGCGGAAGCGGAACAGATCGGTGTCGGACTCGATCGGCGGGAAGTCGCTGACATGCCAGTCCAGCGCGCCGGAGAAGTAGACCCCGAAGCGTGCGCCGGCACGACGGGTGGCGTCGTGGAACTCGCGGATGAGATCGCGCCTGGGCCCGCGCGCGGCGGCGTTGAAGCCCGTCGTCGCGGTCTCCCACAGGCAGAAGCCCTCGTGATGCTTCGTGGTGGGGATCACGTACTTCGCGCCCGCACCGACCAGTTCTCCGACGAAGGCGTCGGCGTCGAACGCCGAGGCGTCCCAGCGATCGGCGAGGTCCTCGTACGAGGTTCCGGGGCCGTACAGCTCCTGATGCCTCCGCCAGGTCGGACTGCCCTCGATCCTCACGGTGTTGCCGTACCACTCGGCGTACTGGTGCCAGGCGTACGCGTCCTCGGTCGGGATGTTCACGCCCTCGCCGTGCTGCACGGCCCAGGCGGGCACCGAGTACAGGCCCCAGTGCACGAAGAAGCCGAGCTTCGCGTCGCGGTACCAGTCCGGGACGCCGTTGGTCGGATACTGCGGCGCTGCGGATCCGAAGTCGGGTCCGGTGCGCATCTCGAAGTTCAGCATGCGGTGGTGTCCTCTCGGCGGCGGCCCACCACGGCGGTCAGCGCCGGGGTGCCTGTGGTGTCGAACGGGTAGACGCCGGGCTGGAGGTGGCTGTGACCCAGGCGCAGCAGGTCCTGGTCGACACCACCCGGCGTGAGCGCCAGGGTCCAGTCCGCGGCCAGGTCGTAGAGCTCCGGCTCGAGGTAGCCGATCTTCACCACGACGATGTCGGCGGCTTCGGGATCGAGGCCGAGCATCCGGAAGTCGTCCAGGTGATGGAACGGCTTCCGGCGCGAGGTGATGATGGCGTGCAGGCCGCCGACGGCGATGACCGCCTGGGTGCCGGCATCCGGGTCGCCCTCGGTGATCGAGAAGACCGTGCCGGTGATCCGCGCCGGCCCGCTCGGGCCGTCGTCGACCCGCGCACCGGCTTCGAGCGTGACCGTCGAACCCACGCCGGCGCTCTCAGCGGCGGCCACTGCCTCCGCGTCGAAGATCGACGCGACGAGAGTGGTCCGGCTGCCGTCGGTCAGCTCCGAGCGGGCGAGCAGCCGGCCGAGTGTCCAGGTGACATCCCCCGCGCCACCGGCGGTCGGGTTGTCGCCGGAGTCGGAGATCAGGTAGGGATGCGCGGCGTCCGGTGCGAGCGCCTTCTGCAGGGCACCGTCGAGCGACGCGGTCTCGGCCACGAAGACGAAGTCCTCGCGGGCCTCCCAGAACATCCGGGCGATCCGCTCGGCCTCTGCGGCGATCAGCCGTCGGTCGTCGCCGGTGACGACGACGTAGGCCTGGCAGCGCGGCTCGTCCGCCCACGCATAGCCGATCCACACCGAGGCGTCCACGACGCCCTCCATCGCCTCGATGCCGGGCAGCTCGGCGTATATCCCGCGCGCCGGCTCCAGCCGGGTGCTGGTCTTCTCGCCGGGGAGCAGCACCGGCACTGGCACCCAGGCCTTGTACGGACGACGCTGCAGCGGGTCCGCGCCGTGCGGTCCCCGAAGCCTGTCCAGCAGGTTCCACACCGCGCGCTCCTTGGTGTTCATCCAGTCCTCGTGGGGCGCCATGCGGTAGCACGTCAGCAGGTCCACCTCGTCGCGCAGCAGCTCGGAGACGTTGCCGTGCAGATCCATCGACGTGGTGATCAGCGTGTCCGGACCGAGCTCGGCGCGCACCGCACGCGCAAGATCGCCCTCGGCGTCCTGCATCCCGATCACGCTCATCGCGCCGTGGATGTCGAAGAAGAAGCCGTCGAAGCCCCCGCCGTCCCGGATCGCGTCACGGATGCCGGTGACGATCGCATCCTTCATCCGTCGGTATGTCTCGGGTGCGACGGCGCCGCCGGGCAGGGAGCGTCCGTGGAAGATCGGCACCCACCGGGCCGCCTCGCGCAGCTCCCGGCCGGCGTCGAGGAACGGGTAGTACCCGATCAGATCGTCACCCGTGCGGATCGTGAACGCCTCGTCGCCGGAGACGTGCGGCGAGAACGTGCTGGACTCGATCGAGATGCCGGCGATGCCGATCCTCGGTGCGGTGAGTCCTCCTTCGGAGACGGGGGGCAGCGGCCCCATCCAGATCTGGCTCGCGTCCGGACGCTCGGTCATGTGTCCTCCTGTACGACTCGGGTTTCAGTATGCGACGACGGCGCGTGCGCGCCGTGCGGACTCGATCGCGCCGAGGGCGACGGCATCGCCGCCCTTCTCCGCGGGGATCACGCGCAGCGGGATCCCGGTGATGGGGGCATCCGTGCGCAGCGCCTCGTCGACGGCGGGCGCGAGCAGATCCCAGGCGTGGGCGACTCCGCCGCCGACGATCGCGAGCGGGATGTCGAGCAGCGTCGCCGCGCTCGCGCAGGCGAGCGCCAGTGCACGGCCCGCGTCGCGGAAGACGGCGATCGCGTCGGCGTCGCCCGCCCTGGCGCGCTCCGCGACGCCGGAGGAGTTCAGCACGTCGCCGGTGCGCTCGCCGTATCGCGCCCCGATCGAGGTCCCGGATGCCAGGGTCTCCAGGTGGCCGGTCTGGCCGCACGTGCAGCGCAGGTCGCTGTACCCGGGAGTGTGCCCGATCTCGCCGGCCGCGCCGTGCGGGCCGTGTCTGAGATCGCCGTCGACGATGAGCGCACCGCCGACGCCCGTGCCCAGCATCACACCGAGCACATCCCGGTCGGCGCGTCCCGCCGCCTCGCCGAGCAGGAACGCATTGACGTCGTTCTCGATCCGAACCGGCACGCCCAGGCGGTCGGACAGCTCGTCGCCGAGAGGGAAGCCCACCCAGTCGACGAACATCTCGGATGCCGCCCGGATCGTGCCCGTCGCGTGATCGACGACGCCGGCGGCACCCACGCCGGCGGCACGCAGCGAGACCCCGGCCTCGGCGGCGAGCCCGGTCACGAGAGCCGCTGCGGCATCCGCCATCGCCGCACCGCCCTCCCGCGCCGGTGCCGGGGCGCTCCCCCGGGCCAGCACGGTGCCCCGCTCGTCGACGATGAGCGCGGCGATCTTGGTGCCGCCGATGTCGATGCCCGCGTCGGCGGGCACTCCTGAGGGCACAGCGGTGCCCCGGTCCTGCATCGTCTTCACGTCAGCGACCGCCCAGACCCGCCATCGCGATGCCCTTCACCAGGTGCTTCTGCAGCGCGATCACGAGGATCGTGGTCGGGATCATCGAGATGATCGACGCCGCCATCTGCAGGTCCCAGCGCGTTCCGGTCAGCCCGGAGAAGCTCGCGAGGCCCACGGGGAGCGTGCCATGCGCGTTGTAGTCGACGGTCACGATCAGCGGCCACAGGTAGCTGTTCCAGAACGACAGGAACGTGAACACCGCGAGGACGGCGACCGCGGAGGTCGACAGCGGCAGGATGATGCGCAGGAACGTGCGCACCGCACCGGCGCCGTCGACACGAGCCGCCTCCTCGAGCTCGTACGGGATGCCGCGGAAGAACTGGCGCATGAGGAACGTGCCGAAGGCGGTGAAGGCGAACGGGAAGATCAGCGCCTGGAAGGTGTCCACCCAGTCGAACCACTGCATGACCTGGAACATCGGGATGACGAGCACCTCCGCCGGCACCATCAGCGTGGCCAGGAACAGCACGAACACGGCGTCCCTGCCCTTCCAGCGCAGGCGGCCGAAGGCGTAGCCGGCGGTCGTCGAGACGATGAGCACCACGAGCGTGCCGGCGACCGCGACGAACAGGGAGTTGAAGATGTAGGTCCAGAACGGACCGTACTCGAAGACCTCGGCGAAGTTCGACCAGCGCACCTCCGAGCCGATCAGGCGCGGTGGCATGGCGAACATCTCGCCGTTCGGCTTGAGTGCCGAGAAGAAGGCGTAGATCAGCGGCAGCAGGAAGATGCCCGCGGCGATGTAGACCGCGACGTGCTGGAAGACCAGGCGCACGCGCCCTGCGGCGTTCTGCGGCGCGCGCCCGCGCGTGCGCTCGACCTCGACATCCCCGGCGTCCTCCGGGTCGCTCAGGACGAGGGGTTCCCTGATGTCAGTGCTCATAGTGCACCCACTTCTTCTGCGCGCCGAACTGCAGCGCGGTGATGATGATGATGAGTGCGAACAGGATCCACGCGCCGGCCGCGGCCAGACCCAGGTCCTGGAACTTGAAGCCCTGGTTGTAGATCCACATCACCAGCGGAAGCGTGGCGTTGCCCGGCCCGCCGCCGGTGAGCATCTGCGGCTGCACGAAGACCTGCAGCGAGGTGATCATCGTCATGATCGTGGCGAAGAAGATCGCCGGCGAGATCATCGGGATCATCACGCTCCAGGTGAGACGGAATCCCCTCGCACCGTCGATCACCGCAGCCTCCATCACGCTCTCGGGAAGCTGTTCGAGAGCTGCGGAGAAGATCAGCATGTTGTAGCCGATGCCCTGCCACACGCTCATCACGACGACCATGATCATCGCCCAGTTCTTGTCGGCGAGGAAGTTCGGGAGCTCCACACCGAACCAGGTCTGCGCGAGACCGTTGAACAGGCCCTGCGGCTGCAGCAGCATCTTCCACACCAGCACGTTCGCCACCATGGGTGTGACGACGGGGATGAAGAACAGCACGCGCAGTGCGCCGCGGCCGCGGATCCGCGGTCCGAGCGCGAGCGCCAGCAGCAGCGAGAGCGCGATGCTTGCCGGGACGTACAGGACGGTGAACACCAGAGTGTTCCCCAGCGCCGGCAGGAAGTTCGGGTCCTGGAAGAGCCTGGCGTAGTTGGCGCCGCCGTTGAAGGTGCGCTCGCCGAACGTCGGCCAGTCGAAGAAGCTCATCACGATGGACAAGACGACCGGCACGATCGTGAACAGGGCGAGGCCCACCAGGGCCGGGCTTGCGAAGCCCAGCGCCTGGCGCGCCTCGACCTTGGCGAGAGCACCGCGACGACGCCGAGGAGCGATCGTGGTGGTCATCTCGGTGTGTATCCCTTGCTGATTCGGTGGTGGGTCAGTTGCCGAACTGCTGCTGAGCGGACTCGAGCACGTTCTTCATCGACTCCTGGCCGTTGTACACGCTGACGAGCTGCGGCTGCACGAAGGTGCCGACCTTGGCCCAGTCGTCGGAGACGTACTGGCCCTGCACGTTCTCGAACGCGGCGTCGAAGACGGCCTTGACCTGGTCGCGGTACGACTCGTCGAGCGACTCGAAGTACAGCGGCTGGCTCTCGGCGCGCGCCGGGTAGCTACGGCCGGACGAGGCGATGTAGTCCTGCGCGTCCTTGCTGAGCAGCGAGCCCAGCACCTTCAGCGCGTCCTCCTTGTTCTCGCAGCTCTTGGCGATGCCGAAGCCCGAACCCAGCACGAGGCTGAGGTCGCCCTTGTCACCGGCGGGCAGCGGCGCGAGGCCGGCCGTGAAGCCGGCGTCGTTCTTCAGATAGCCGACCGCGTTCCAGGTGCCGTCGACCGCCATGGCGGCGTTCTCGCCGGTGAACTGGTTCTCGCCCCAGCCCGTGTCGGAGGCGGATGCCACCGGGGCGGCCACCTTCTGGTCGGTGACGAGGCCCGCGTACCACTCGGACGCCTTCAGGAAGCCGGGGTCGGTCAGCTGCAGAGTGCCGTCCTCGGAGACGGGCTGGGTGCCGGACTTCGCGATCGGGAGTGCCTGCCACTGGAAGTCGCCCATCCCGATTCCGAATCCGTACTTGCCTCCGGTGGTCGCCTTCTTCGCGATCGCCTCGAAGTCGTCGAACGTCCAGCCCGTCTTCGGCAGGTCGGCGCCGGCGGCGTTCAGCATGTCCTCGTTGTAGTAGGCGACCATCGTCGACACGTCGAACGGAAGGCCGTACAGGTCGCCCTTGTTCTTCAGGATCTCGGTCGCACCGGACGCGAAGTCGCTCTCGGAGAGGCCGGCGGTCTTGAGGTCCGCATCGGTGAGCTTCACGAATCCGTCGGTGTAGCTGGCGAGCATGCCCGAGTTCATCCCCGTGACACAGGCCATGTTGCCCGACGCCATGTTCGTCGTGAGCTTGGTGAAGAAGTCTCCCCAGGGAGCGGTCCGCAGCTCGATCTTGAGGTCGGGATTCTGCTTCTTCGCGACATCGATCTGCGCCTTCAGCGCGGCCGTGTCGTCCTCGCTGCCCGCCCACATGTCGACGACGATGGTGTCGCCGTCGGCGTCGCCACCGGTGCTCGGGCCGTTCGAGCAGCCGGTCATCGCCACCGCGACGCCGGCGACCGCGATGACGGCCCCCATGCGCTTCATCTTCATTGATTGCCTCCTTGCAGGCGGTTATTTCGATGCTCGAACTAACCTGGTAACGTTGTGAACGAAGTTACGGTTTCATATTTCGCGCACTGATGCAAGATGAACATCCGATGTCTCGGGAGTTCATCGCCTCAGCGCCGGCGCCCCACCCCGGGAGACACACATGCTCAGCCCAGACGACGCCTCCACTCGCCGCATCATCGAGCTCATCGCCAGCGGCGCCGCGCGCTCCCGGAGCGAGCTGGCCGCCGAACTCGGCGTCGCGCCCTCGACGGTGGGGATGCGCGTGCAGGCTCTGCTCGATGCGGGGCTCCTGCGCGAAGCAGGAGACGGAACCTCGCGCGGCGGCCGACGCCCGCGGGTGCTGCAGCTCGCGGAGGCCGGCACGATCCTCACCGCCGACCTCGGGGGCGGGCACGCGCGCATCGGGCGGCACACTCTCGGCGGCGCTCTCGATCAGGTCGAGACCATAGCCATCGATCTCAGGGAGGGTCCTGAGGCGACTCTCGAGCGCATCAGCACCGTGTTCGATCGCCTCGGCGAGAACGCCTCGGTCAGAGCCATCGGCGTCGGGCTGCCAGGTCCCGTGGACATCGCGACGGGTTCGGTCGATCAGCCCTCTCGCATGCCGGGCTGGCCGGGCTTCCACGTCGGCGACCACCTGCGCACCCGGCACGACGTTCCCACCGCCGTAGACAACGACGCGAACCTGGCCGCCCTCGGCGAGCACACCGCGCAGTTCGGGACGGAGAAGCACAGCATCACCGTCAAGGCGGGCACGGCGATCGGCAGCGGCATCATCGTCGGGGGTCGCGTGCATCGCGGGGCGACGGGGGCCGCGGGCGACATCACGCACACCCGGATCGACGGCAGCGGTGACATCCCCTGCTCCTGCGGCAACACCGGATGCCTGGAGACCGTCGCCAGCGGTGCGAGTCTGGTGCGGCAGATGAACGAGCGCGGCTACGGCTCCGTGCAGACCACCGAGGACGTGCTCGCCCTCGCGAGGGACGCCCACCCCGATGCGACCACGCTCGTGCGCACCGCGGGCACGCACCTCGGACAGGCGCTGTCCGGTGTCGTGAACTTCTTCAACCCGCATGCCGTCTTCCTGACCGGCAGCATGAGCGCCTCGGAGCCGTTCCTCGCCGCGGTGCGCAGCCGCGTCTACGAGGCGTGCCACCCCCTCGTCACACAGACGCTCCGCATCGAGGCTGCCCGCACAGGGGCCGACGCGATCCTGCAGGGAGCGGCACGGCTGGCGATGGACGGCCTGGAGCTGCCGGTCGCCTGATCTCAGTCCGCGAGCGTCAGCTCGATCACCGGGATCAGCACGTCGGGGCGCTGAACCGGCAGGTGGACGGTCAGCGTGTCCGCTGCCTCGCCCGCGGGCGTCATGTGCGAGGCTCGCCGCGCCGGATCGCTGACAGAGGTCCTCAGCCACGAGCCGTCGTTCAGCAGGCGCGCGAAGGTCACTCTTCCTGCCAGCCCCGGGAGATGCACGAACCCCAACGGCCAGGAGAACAGGTGCAGGTAGAGACGGCCTCCACGACGGGTGTAGACGCCCTCGCGCGGCGGGACGAAGTCGGCGTGGCCTGCTCCGACGATCGCGTCGCGGTGCAGACGCATCCACTCACCGATCTCGCCGAGCGTCGCCTCGTCGCGCGGAGCGATCGCCCCGCGCCCGTCCGGGCCGACGTTGAGCAGCATGTTGCCGTCCATCGACACGGAGTCCGCGAGCATCTGCGTGAGCAGGGTCGCCGACTTCTGATCGTGGTTGTCACGGTGATACCCCCACGAGCCGTTCAGCGTCTGGCACGCCTCCCACACCTGCGCCACGCCCTCGGAGTCGACCAGCGGCGACGTCGGCTGATACTGCTCGGGGGTGACGAAGTCCGCGGGAATGCCGAGACGGTCGTTGACGAGCATCTCGGGCTGCAGCTCGCGGCACATCGCCAGCAGCGTCTCGGAGTCCCAGTCCTCCGGCCCCTTCCCGGCCCAGCCGTCCCGGACCTCGGGATACGTGAAGTCGAAGAACAGGTAGTCGATGGCACCGTAGCGGGTGAGCAGCTCCCGCACCTGCGCGTGCAGGTGGGACCGGTAGCGCGCCATGTCGCGACCCTCGTTCAGTGCGGCGGCATCGGCATCGTCACGGCGCGGGTGGTTCCAGTCCACGGTGAAGTCGGGGTGGTGCCAGTCGATCAGCGAGTGGTAGAGCCCGACGCGCAGTCCCTCGGCGCGCACCGCGTCGACGAATTCGCGCACGATGTCGCGGCCGCATGAGGTGATCGACGAGAAGCCGGTCACGTCGGTGTCCCACAGGCAGTAGCCGTCGTGGTGCTTGGTGGTCAGCACCACGTAGCCCATTCCGGTCTCCTTGGCGCGCCGCGCCAGTGCTCGGGCATCGAAGAGGTCGGGGTCGAAGTGCTCGGTGTACGGCCGGTACTCCTCGTCGCTCAGCCGCTCGTAGCTCTGCACCCACTCATGCCGCGCCGCCACGCTGTACGCACCGAAGTGCACGAACATCCCGAACCGGGCCTCATCGAACCATCGCTGCCGCATGCCTCCCATCCTGGCACAGACATCGGATGTCTGGAGACGAAGAAGCGGGTGCCACCCGAGGGTGGCACCCGCTTCCGTCGATCAGCGGATCCGAGGATCAGCGCGCAGCGCTGCCTTCCACGTAGTCCTCGTCCGACTGCTTCCAGGCGAACAGAGCACGCAGCTCCTTGCCGGTCGCCTCGATCGGGTGGCCCTGCTCCTTCTCACGGAGGGCGAGGAACTCGGTGGCGCCGTTGTCCTGGTCCTCGATGAAGCGCTTCGCGAAGGCGCCGGACTGGATGTCGGCGAGCACCTCGCCCATGCGGGCCTTCACGCCGGCGTCGATGACGCGAGGGCCGGAGACGTAGTCACCGAACTCGGCGGTGTCGGAGATCGACCAGCGCTGCTTGGCGATGCCGCCCTCCCACATCAGGTCGACGATCAGCTTCAGCTCGTGCAGCACCTCGAAGTAGGCGATCTGCGGCTGGTAGCCCGCCTCGGTGAGGGTCTCGAAGCCGGCCTGCACCAGGTGGCTCATGCCACCGCACAGCACGGCCTGCTCGCCGAACAGGTCGGTCTCGGTCTCCTCGGTGAAGGTGGTCTTGATGACACCCGCGCGGGTGCCGCCGATCGCCTTGGCGTACGACAGGGCGACGTCCCAGGCCTGGCCGGACGCGTCGCGCTCGACCGCGATGATGTCGGGGATACCGCGGCCGGCGACGAACTCGCGGCGCACGGTGTGGCCGGGAGCCTTCGGGGCGATGAGGATGACGTCGACACCCTCGGGGGCGTCGATGTAGCCGAAGCGGATGTTGAAGCCGTGCGCGAACGCCAGGGTCTTGCCCGCGGTCAGCTTGTCCTTGATCGAGTCGGCGTAGATACCGCGCTGGTGCTGGTCCGGCGCGAGGATCATGATGAGGTCGGCCCACTCGGCGGCATCCGCCACGGACTTGACCGGGAAGCCGGCCTCCTCAGCCTTGGCGATCGACTTCGAGCCCTCCTTGAGGGCGATGGCGACCTCGACGCCCGAGTCGCGCAGGTTCATCGCGTGCGCGTGGCCCTGCGAACCGTAGCCGACGATCGCGACCTTCTTGCTCTGGATGATCGACAGGTCCGCGTCAGCGTCGTAGAAGATCTCGGTGCTCACTTGTGTTTCTCCTTGATAGTGGTTTGTCGGGCCCTTCGGCAGGCTCAGGGACCCAGAAGTTCAGTCGTGCGAAGGGATCAGCCGCGCAGCACGCGTTCGGTGATGCTCTTGCCGCCGCGGCCGATGGCGACGAGGCCGGACTGCGCCAGCTCCTTCACGCCGAACGGCTCGAGCGCGCGCAGCAGCGCCTCGACCTTGCCCTTGTCGCCGGTGACCTCGATCACCAGGGCGTCGGGGGCGTAGTCGACGACGGAGGCACGGAACAGGTTCACGACCTCGAGCACGTTCGAGCGGGTGTTGTTGTCGGTGCGCACCTTGATCAGCATGTGGTGGCGCTGCACCGAGGCCGACTGCTCGAGCTCGACGATCTTGATCACGTTGATCAGTTTGTTCAACTGCTTGGTGACCTGCTCCAGGGGCAGATCCTCGACGTCCACCACGACGGTGATGCGCGAGACGCCGGGCACCTCGGTCACCCCCACCGCGAGGGACTCGATGTTGAAGCCGCGGCGGGCGAACAGCCCCGCGACACGGGTCAGCAGACCCGGGCGGTCCTCGACGAGCAGGCTCAGCACGTGCTTCGACATGGTCAGTCCTCCTCGTCGAACGCCGGCGCGTGGTCGCGCGCGTACTGGACGTAGCTGTTGCTGACGCCCTGCGGCACCATCGGCCACACCATCGCGTCGGCGCTCACCACGAAGTCGATCACCACGGGGCGGTCGTTCGTCTCGAGGGCCGTCCGGATCGCGGCATCCACGTCCTCCTCCTTCTCCACCCGCAGTGCGAGGCAGCCGTATGCCTCGGCGAGCTTGACGAAGTCAGGGATGCGGGCGGTGCCGTGCCCGGTGTTCAGGTCGGTGTTCGAGTGGCGGCCGTCGTAGAACAGCGTCTGCCACTGCCGCACCATTCCGAGCGACGAGTTGTTGATGATCGCGACCTTGATCGGGATGTTGTTGATGACGCAGGTCGCGAGCTCCTGATTGGTCATCTGGAAGCATCCGTCGCCGTCGATCGACCACACCACACGGTCGGGCTCGGCGACCTTCGCGCCCATCGCCGCCGGGACCGAGTAGCCCATGGTGCCGGCGCCGCCGGAGTTCAGCCACGAGTTCGGCCGCTCGTACTTGATGAACTGCGCCGCCCACATCTGGTGCTGGCCCACGCCCGCGGCGTAGATCGCCTCTGGGCCGGTCAGTTCACCGATCCGCTGGATCACGTACTGCGGCGACATCAGGCCGTCCTCGGGCTGCGCGTAGCCGAGCGGGAACTCGGTACGCAGCCCGTCGAGGTACGACCACCACTCCTCGATGTCGGGCTTCGCGCCCGAGGTGATCCCGCGGTACGCGGTGTCGAGGTCGACCAGCACGTCGCGCAGGTCGCCGACGATCGGCACGTCCGGCGGTGCGGATCTTCGAGATCTCGGCAGGGTCGATGTCGACGTGGACCACCTTCGCGTTCGGAGCGAACAGCGAGGCCTTGCCGGTCACCCGGTCGTCGAACCGAGCACCCAGCGAGACGATCAGGTCGGACTCCTGCAGCGCCAGCACCGCCGGGACGGTGCCGTGCATGCCGGGCATGCCGAGATGCTGAGAGTGCGAATCAGGGAACGCGCCGCGCGCCATCAGCGTGGTCACGACCGGAGCCCCGGTCGACTCGGCCAGCGCGTGCAGCTCGCGCGACGCCTTGCCGCGGATCACGCCGCCGCCGACGTACAGCACCGGCTTCTTCGACTCGGCCAGCAGCGCGGCCGCGGCCTGGATCTGCTTGCCGTGCGCCTTGGTCACCGGTCGGTAGCCCGGCAGGTCGACCTTGGGCGGCCACACGAACGGCGCGACCTGCTGCTGCGCGTCCTTGGTGATGTCGACCAGCACCGGGCCGGGTCGACCGGTCGAGGCGATCTCGAACGCCGCGGCGATGGCGCCGGGGATCTCGGACGCGTCCTTCACCAGGAAGGAGTGCTTGGTCACGGGCATGGTGATGCCGACGATGTCGGCCTCCTGGAACGCGTCGGTGCCCATCAGCGTGGAGAACACCTGACCGGTGATCGCGACGATCGGGATCGAGTCCATGTAGGCGTCCGCGATCGCGGTGACGAGGTTGGTCGCGCCGGGACCGGAGGTCGCGATGGTCACGCCCACCTTGCCGGATGCCGTGGCGTAGCCCTCGGCCGCGTGGCCACCGCCCTGCTCGTGCCTGACGAGCACATGGCGCAGCCCCGAGGCATCCATCAGCGGGTCGTAGACGGGCATGATCGCACCGCCGGGAATGCCGAAGACGTCGGTGACGCCGAGCTTCTCGAGGGAGCGGACGACCGCCTCGGCCCCGGAGATCTCCGGGGCTGCGGCAGGACGGGCGGGAGGCCGGGGCACGGCCGGGGCGGAATCAGCAGTCATGTGTCATTCCTTGATGGTCGATCTGCACTCTGACGGGTTGGGTCCCTGAGCATGTCGAAGGATCAACCGGTCGTGGCTCCTTCTGCAGCGGAGCGCACGAGTCGGGAGTACTTGGCAAGAACGCCTCGGGTGTAGCGCGGAGGAAGCGGCTCCCAGCCGTCGCGGCGGGAGCTCAGCTCGGCCTCATCGACGAGTAGGTCGAGAGTACGAGCCGCGATATCGACCCGAATAAGATCACCATCGCGCACGAAGGCGATGGGACCTGCGTCCACCGCTTCGGGTGCTATGTGGCCGATGCACAGGCCGGTTGTGCCGCCTGAGAATCGTCCGTCCGTCAAGAGTAGTACATCTTTTCCGAGCCCCGCGCCCTTGATGGCCGCGGTGATCGCGAGCATCTCGCGCATGCCGGGGCCGCCCTTGGGCCCCTCGTAACGGATGACGATCACCGTGCCCGGCTCGATCGAGCCCTCCGCGACGGCGTCCATCGCCGCCCGCTCCCGCTCGAAGACCCGTGCCTTGCCCTCGAACACGGCCGCGTCGAAGCCCGCGGTCTTCACGACGGCCCCCTCCGGGGCGAGGGTGCCGTGCAGGATGGTCAGTCCGCCGGTGGCGTGGATCGGGTTGTCGAAGGTGTGGATGACCTCGCCGTCGATCGGCAGCGGGTCGAGCTCGGCGAGGTTCTCGGCGAGGGTCTTGCCGGTGACGGTGAGCGCATCTCCGTGCAGCAGGCCCTCGTCGAGCATCGCCTTCATGATCACCGGGATGCCGCCGTGCCGGTCGACGTCGTTCATGACGTATTTGCCGAACGGCTTCATGTCGGCGACGTGGGGCACCCTGTCGCCGATCCGGTTGAAGTCGTGCAGGCTGAGGTCGACCTCGGCCTCGCGGGCGATCGCGAGCAGGTGCAGCACGACGTTGGTCGAGCCGCCGAGGGCCATCGCCAGGGCGATCGCGTTCTCGAACGCCTCCTTGGTGAGGATGTCGCGGGTGGTGATCCCCTGGCGCAGCAGGTTCACCACCGCCTCGCCGGAGCGGTGCGCGAAGTAGTCACGCCGGCGATCGGCCGACGGCGGGGCCGCGGAGCCCGGCAGGCTCAGTCCGAGCGCCTCGGCGACGGACGCCATCGTGTTGGCGGTGTACATGCCGCCGCAGGCACCCTCGCCCGGTGCGATCGCGCACTCGATGCGCTTGAGGTCCTCCTCGCTCATCAGACCGGCACGGCAGGCCCCGACCGCCTCGAACGAGTCGATGATCGTGACGTCCTTCTCGGTGCCGTCGGAGAGTTTGACCCAGCCGGGCGCGATCGAGCCGGCGTACAGGAAGACGCTGGACAGATCGAGTCGGGCGCTGGCCATGAGCATGCCGGGGATCGACTTGTCGCAGCCGGCCAGCAGCACGGTGCCGTCGAGGCGCTCGGCCATGATGACCGTCTCGACGGAGTCGGCGATGACCTCGCGGGACACCAGCGAGAAGTGCATGCCCTCGTGGCCCATCGAGATGCCGTCCGAGACGGATATGGTGCCGAACTGCAGCGGATAGCCGCCGCCGGAGTGCACACCTTCCTTCGCCCCCTGCGCGAGGCGATCGAGGCTGAGGTTGCAGGGGGTGATCTCGTTCCAGCTGGACGCGATGCCGATCTGCGGCTTGTCCCAGTCCTCGTCGCCCATGCCGACCGCGCGGAGCATGCCGCGGGACGTGGTGGCCTCGATGCCGTCGGTGACGACGCGGCTGCGGGGCTTGATGTCGATCTCGGGAGAGGCGCCGGGCGCGCCGGAGGATGCTTCGTGGGAGGACATGACGGAAGTCTATTCCCGACCGGCGCCCCGCTCGTCCGCGATGACGTCGAGGAGCGCGGCGATCTGTTGTGGGTTCTCCACACGCAGCTCCGCTGCGCTCTCCCCGATCCGACCCGCACACCGAGGTCGCCGTCGCGCAGGGAGCGAAGCGCGTCCTCGTCGGTGATGTCGTCGCCGGCGAAGACGACCGCGGTGGCGTCGAAGCGCTCGCGCAGGGCCGCGATGGCGGCATCCTTGCCTTCCTGCCGGGACGAGAACTCGAGGATGCGGCTGCCCGTCCGACGCCGCCAGTGCGAGGCGCGGCGCGCCATCAACTCGTCGACGACGGCGAAGGCCTGTGCCTCCACCTCGGGTTCCGCGGCGCGACCATGGATGCCGAGACCGTAGGTCTTGCGCTCCAGCTCGACGCCGGGATAGGGCGTGAGAAGCTGCTCGACGTCGTCCCAGAGCTGTTCCCGCAGTGCGCGCTCCTCGGGCGGGTCGGCCGGCTCGGTCTCCCCCGTCCCGGGCATCCACTCCTGCGCGCCGTGCGATCCGGCGAGGGCGACCGGCGAGTCGTCGTCATGCTCGGCGATGATCCGGAGATGGTCGAGGCTGCGACCGGAGACCAGGGCCACCAACGTGTCCGGCAGGGCGGCGAGGCGCTGCACCGCGGCGGCCGCCTCGGGCACGGCGCGGGCGCTCATCGCGTCGACGACGAGCTCGGAGAGCGTCCCGTCGAAATCGAGAGCGACGAGCAGTCGCGGCGTGCGGGCGATCGCGCCGAGCGCGGCATCCGCCGATCCGGGAATCCAGGTTCGGGTCATCCCCTCACCCTCTCATCCCCGGCCGCGTATCGCACCACGGATGCCGGCTACGCGCGGCGCCGGGCGCGCGCCTCGTCGAGTGCGTCGAGGAACGAGGTGGACCAGGCATCCACGTCGTGCTCCAGGACGCGCTTGCGCAGCGAGCGCATCCGCCGGCCCTGTTCGGCGGGCGGCATCTCGATCGCCGTCATGATGGCCTCCTTGAGGCCCTCGATGTCGTGCGGGTTCACGCGCACGGCCTGCCGCAGCTCGTCGGCGGCGCCGGTGAACTCGCTGAGCACCAGCGCTCCCCTGTTGTCGAACCGGGTGGCGACGTACTCCTTGGCGACGAGGTTCATTCCGTCACGCAGCGCGGTGACGAGCATGACGTCGGCCGCGAGGTAGAGCGCGACCATCTCCTCGCGCGGATATCCCTGGTGCAGGTAGCGGATCGCCGTATGCCCCGTCGTGTCGTAGTCTCCGTTGATGCGCGCGACGGCGAGCTCGATCTCGTCGCGCAGCTGCATGTAGGCGTTGACGCGCTCCCTGCTGGGACTGGCGACCTGCACGAAGGTGACGTCCTCCACCGAGAGACGACCCTGATCGAGCAGCTCACCGTACGCCTTGACCCGGTGCCGGATGCCCTTGGTGTAATCCAGCCGGTCCACACCCAGCAGAATGCGCTTCGGATGCCCGAGCTCCGCGCGGATCTCTGCGGCTCTGGCCCGGATGTCGGGGCGCTGGGCGAGTTCGCGGTAGGGCGTGGTGTCGATGGAGATCGGGAACGCCTTCACCAGGGGCGTGTGACCGTCGGCCTTGTTGACCGTGGATGCCTTGACCTCGTGCCGCAGCCGACGACGCACGGCGGTGAGGAAGTTGGTGGCGTCCTGCGCGCGCTGGAAGCCGATCACATCGGCACCGAGCAGGCCGTGCAGCACCTGGTCGCGCCAGGGAAGCTGGGCGTACAGCCCGTGAGTCGGGAACGGGATGTGATGGAAGTATCCGATGGTGACGTCCGGCCGCAGCTCCCTGATCATCGCCGGCGCGAGCTGCAGCTGGTAGTCGTGCACCCAGATCGTCCCCCCTCGGCGCATGCGGCGGCTGCTGCCTCCGCGAACCGGCGGTTCACCCGCACGTAGGCGTCCCACCACTCACGGTGGTACTGCGGCGGCGCGATGACATCGTGGTAGAGCGGCCAGATCGTGTCGTTGGAGAACCCTTCGTAGTAGTCGGCGATCTCCTCACCGCTCAGCCTGACCGGGATCAGCCGGATGCCGTCCGCGATGAACGGCCGGATCTCCAGGTCGGGCTGGCCGGCCCAGCCCACCCAGGCACCGTCGACGCTGCGCATCATCGGCTCCAGGGCGGCGACCAGTCCGCCCGGCGACGTGCGCCAGCTCTCCTCGCCGTCGGGGGTGACGACCCTGTCCACGGGCAGCCGATTGGCCACCACCACGAACTCCGCCCGTTCGCTGCGCGACACGGATCCTCCCGTCCTGTCGCCGACGCCGGCGACCTCCCTTACAGGTCTACAGGTTATCGAGCGAGCCGGCGCGGCGAGTTCAGGATGTGGTTGGCGACACCGGCGCCCACCACGATCGCCGCCGCGACGATCGGCAGGAGCAGAGCCGCGGCCGTTCCGGCCTTCTCGGCCAGGCCGCCGGTGACCGCGGCGCCGAGGGACTGCCCCACGATGATCGATGATCCGAGCATCGTCATCACCGTCGCCGAGCGGCCGGCCGGCGTGTGTGCCGCGCCGAAGCTGTACTGCGTGACCAGGGTCGGACCGATGCCGATGCCCATGAGACCGAGCGCCAGGCTCATGCTCGGCACGTCGTCCACGAAGAACAGCAGCAGCGTGCCGGAGAACAGGATGCCGGAGAAGACCAGCCAGCGGCCTCGCAGGCTGAAGCCCTGCGGCAGGAAGGCGACGCCGAGAGCGAGGACGGCGGAGCCGACGCCCATCACACCGTAGAGCAGGCCGGCCTGCTCGGGGTGGCCGCGGTCCTCCATGAAGCTCGTCAGCGCCGTGAGCATCGTCCCGAAGAAGAGGCCGACGCCGAACATGCCCAGCACGACCACGAGCAGCCGCGCCCGGAACAGCTCGCGCGCGGGCGCGATCGAGACACCGTCGGCCCTGCGCGCGGCAGCGATGTGCGAGCCGCTCGGATGCAGTGCGAAGGCGCCGACGAACAGGATCGTCAGTGCGGCGCCGATCACCAGCGGAGCCCACGGCGCGATCATCGAGGCGAGCAGCCCCACCAGGAACGGCCCGAACACGAACACGGTCTCATCGGCGGCGGACTCGTAGGCCATCGTCGACCCGATCACCCTGGGCTGCCTCGAGCGGGGCATGTTCTCGGTGATCATCGTCACGAGGCGGGAGCGCGACATCGGTGCGACCTGCGGGGCGGTGGCACCGATTGCGAACGCCGCGATCAGCATGACCGCGTCGGGCGCCTCGCTGTACGCCGCAAGGGTGAAGAGCACGAGCGCCGCGGCGTTCGCCACGGCGATGATCAGCAGCACCGGGCGCTGTCCGAACCGGTCGGCCGCCGCCCCCAGCAGCGGGCCGATGCAGGCGGTGCCGAGTCCGACGGCGGCGGAGGTCAGGCCGCCCAGTGAGATGGAGCCGCGCACCGCGACGGCGAGGGTCAGCACACCGACGACCATCATGGCGAACGGCAGTCGCGCGATGAACGCGATGAGGAAGTACGGGATGCCTGCCAGGCGGATCAGGCTCGGTGACGACGTGGTCTGTGTCATGGCTCTCGCGCGCCGGATCGGCGCGGGGTCGGGTGCCGCCGCTATCCGTCGGGGTGCCGACGGCCGGAAGATACACAGCGGGCGGATGCGTGGCATCCGCCCGCCATTCTACCGGGCGCATACGATCCGAACCCGCTAGCGTGGATCCATGCGCTACCTGTTCAGCACCGGCCTGTTCGCCGCGATCACCGCAGGAATCTCGCTGCTGCGCGGCACCCGCGATGCGCCGATCACCTGGCGCGCGCTGCTCGCCTGGACGAGCTGGGCCATCACCCTCGCCTTCGCGATCGGCGCCTTCGTCGACATGCGCCGTGATGAGCGCGGAGTCGCCGTCGCGATCGACTCCCCGATCGCCCCTGTCCAGGCGAAGCGGGCCAAGAAGCAGGCGAAGCAGGTCGAGAAGGCCGAGAAGAAGACCTCCAAGGGTCGTTGAGCGGGACTCAGCGCGTGAGGATGAGCGCCTCGCCCTGACCGCCACCGCCGCACAGGCCGACCGCCGCCGTGCCGGAGCCGCGCCGGGCCAGTTCGTGGGCCATGTGCGCCACGAGCCGGTTGCCGCTGGCGCCGATCGGATGCCCGATCGCGATGCCGCCGCCGTGGATGTTGACGACCTCCTCGCCGAGGCCCAGTTCCTGCTGCGATCGGGCGACGACGGCGCCGAAGGCCTCGTTGATCTCGACGAGGTCGAGGTCGGCGGGTGTGATGCCCTGCTTCGCACATGCGCGCTCGATCGCCCGCGCGGGCTGTGCCTGCAGCGAGTTGTCCGGGCCGGCGGTCTGTCCGCTGGTGCCGACGACGGCGAGCACCGGCCATCCCTTGGCCTCGGCGTTCTCCCGGGTGGTGAGGATCACCGAGGATGCACCGTCGGAGATCTGAGAAGAGTTGCCGGCGGTGATCGTGCCTCCCTCGGCGAAGGCCGGACGCAGCTTCGCGAGAGTCTCCATCGAGGTCTCGGGGCGCACGCCCTCGTCGCGCGTGAGCACGATCGCATCGCCCTTGCGCTGCGGCACCTCGACGGCGACGATCTCGTCGTCGAAGACACCGGCCCCGGCCGCCGCGGCGGCACGCTGGTGGGAGAGCTCTGCGACCCGGTCCTGGGTCTCGCGGGTCTGCTCGTACCGCGGGTTGTGCCGCTCGGTGGACGCCCCCATGCTCTCCCTGTCGTAGACGTCCGTGAGGCCGTCGTGCGCCATGTGGTCGAGCACCTCGACGCTGCCGTACGTCCAGCCGTCGCGTGAGCCCATCAGCAGGTGCGGTGCGCGGGTCATCGACTCCATGCCCGCGGTGACGACGGTGGTGGCATCCCCGACGCGGATCATCCGCGCGGCGTCGATGATCGCGGTCAGGCCGGACAGGCAGACCTTGTTCACCGAGCTGGCCGGGACGTCCCATCCGATACCGGCGCCGATGGCGGCCTGGCGGGCCGGGTTCTGCCCCGAACCGGCGGGCAGCACCTGACCGACGATCACGGCGTCGACCTCGGAAGGATCGATGCCGCCCTGTGCCAGAGCGCCCTTGATGGCGAGCGAGCCCAGCTGCGGTGCGGTGAAGTCCGCCAGCTGCCCCTTGAGCCGCCCCTGCGGGGTGCGGGCCGCGGCGACGATGACGATGTCGCTCATGAGTTGTCCTCCAGTTCGTGCTCTTCGACCAGCGCAGGCGAGACGATCAGCTCGGGTTCGGTGGCCTCGATCACATCCGCCGCCGTGACACCGGGTGCGGTCTCGACCAGCACCAGCCCGGCGTCTGTCACGTCGATGACGGCGAGATCCGTGATGATCCGGTGCACCACACCGCGCCCGGTGAGGGGCAGCGAGCAGTCGTTCACGATCTTCGCGCTGCCATCCTTGGCGACGTGCTCCATCAGCACGATCACACGGCCCGCCCCGTGCACGAGGTCCATCGCGCCGCCGGGGCCCTTGACCATCTTGCCGGGGATCATCCAGTTGGCCAGGTCGCCGGCGGCCGACACCTGCATCGCGCCGAGGATCGCGGCGTCGATCTTGCCGCCGCGGATCATTCCGAAGCTCGTCGCGGAGTCGAAGTACGCCGCGCCCGGGAGCGTCGTGACCGTCTCCTTGCCGGCGTTGATGAGATCGGGGTCGACGCGCTCCTCTGTGGGATACGGACCGACGCCGAGGATGCCGTTCTCGGACTGCAGCACCACGGTGACGCCCTCGGGGACGTAATTGGGCACCAGGGTCGGCAGACCGATGCCGAGGTTGACGTACGCGCCGTCCTGCAGCTCCCGGGCGGCACGGGCGGCCATCTCGTTGCGGGTGAGCGCCATGTCAGACTCCTGTCTGGGTTCCTGAGCCAGTCGAAGGGCGGACGGTGCGCCGTTCGATGCGCTTCTCGATGCCGGTGCCGACCTCGACGATGCGGTGGACGTAGATGCCGGGCAGATGGATGCTGTCCGGCTCGAGCTCGCCCGGCTCGACCAGCTCCTCGACCTGCGCGATGCAGATGCGGCCGGCCTGCGCGGCGAGCGGGTTGAAGTTGCGGGCGGCCTTGTTGAAGACGAGGTTGCCGTGCCGGTCGCCGCGCCAGGCGTGCACGAGCGCGAAGTCGGTGACGATGGACTCCTCCAGCACATAGGCGCGCGGTGAGCCGGTGACGGCGAAGCTGCGCACCTCCTTCACCGGCGATTCCACGGCGACGCCGCCCTGCCCGTCGTAGCGGCGCGGCAGACCGCCCTCGGCGACCTGCGTGCCGACGCCGGTCTGGGTGAAGAACGCCGCGATGCCGGCGCCGCCGGCCCGCAGCTTCTCGGCGAGGGTGCCCTGCGGAGTGAGCTCGAGTTCCAGCTCGCCCGAGAGGAACTGCCGCTCGAACTCCTTGTTCTCGCCGACGTACGACGAGGTCATCTTGCGGATGCGCTGCGCGCCGAGCAGGATGCCGAGCCCCCAGTCGTCCACGCCGCAGTTGTTGCTGACGATGCTGAGGTCGGCCGTGCCCTGCGCGTGCAGAGCCTCGATGAGCTTCATCGGGTTGCCGGACAGGCCGAATCCGCCGACCGCCAGTGAGGCTCCGTCGGGGATGTCGGCGACCGCCTCGGCAGCCGATGCCCATTGCTTGTCGATCACGCGTCACTCCTTCGTGATGGGGTACTCCTCCAGCATCCGCCTCCGTCGGAGGCTGCGGCAAACGGATGCTTGCGATGTGGTCGTCACGACGACTAGCGTCCACATTATGGAACCTTCCTCGGTGGCCAGGCGCACCGTCCCGGGCGCGCAGGCGATCGCGCGCGCCTCGCGTCTGCTGCGACTGGTGACCGCGGCGTCCGACGGCGCCTCGCTGCAGACGCTCGCGCGCGACGCCGACCTCAGCAGATCGACGGCGCACCGCCTGCTCACCGCGCTGCAGGTGGAGGGCCTCGTCGATCAGGATCGTGGCACCGCCCTCTGGATGCCCGGTCCGGAGCTGTATCTCATGGGAACCATCGCCGCTGCACGCTACGACGTCACCGAACTCGCTCGCGACATCGTGCGGTCGCTGGCTGTGAAGACCGAGGAGAGCGCGTTCCTCTCAGTGCGGCGAGCCGACGAGACGGTCTGCCTGCTGCGTGAGGAGGGATCGTTTCCGATCCGGTCCTTCGTGCTGAGCGAGGGGGTGCGCTTCCCGCTGGGCGTGGCAAGCGCAGGACTCGCCATCCTCTCCTTCCTCCCCGACCACGATGTGGATGCATACCTCGACCGGCATCCGGAGCTGCCGGAGCGATGGGGACGCACGCATGCCTCGCATCCGCTGCGCGCTCGACTGTCCGAGACCAAGGCGCGCGGCTACTCCGTCAATCCCGGGCTCATCGTCGAGGGTTCCTGGGGCATGGGCGCAGCGGTGTTCGATCGCGACGGACGTCCCGAATGGGCGCTCAGCCTGACCGGTGTCGAATTCCGGTTCGGATCGGATCGACTCCCCCAGCTGGGCCGCACGCTGCTCGCGCACGCCCACCAGCTCTCCTCGCGGATCGCCGGCTCGCGACGCTGATCACCCGCGCGGCAGATGCGGCGCCAGTGCCTCCGCACCACGCGCGCTCATCACGACCGTGTAGTGGTTGAGATCGTCGAGTCCGACGTGGCGCACCTGCGGGAACGCCTCCAGCAGGCGCCGCTGGTGCGCCGGCGGGTAAAGCCCAGGCGACTCGTTCTGCAGCCCGCGCGGCACGGTGAGCAACAGCGTCGGCTTCGAGAGCGCGGCGAGCGCCTCCGGCAGCGCGGTTCCCGTGTTCATGTCGAGCGTGTCGTCCACCGTCGTGCGGTAGCTCGTCGCAGGACGGTAGGCGTCACCGTCTGGCACCAGATCGTAGGCGATGTAGGCCTCCAGCTCCGCGCTCCAGTCCTCGGCGAATGCCGGGTGCGGGCGCCAGAACTCCTCGGTGTACTCCGTCACGCCCGACCAGCGCCGGGAGAGCCGCTCGGCTGTCGGCCCGAGGATCAGCTGCACCAGGACCTCGGGCTCGACGCCCGCAGGTACGTCGAGCGGCAGACCGCCGTCGATCAGCAGCAGCTCGGTGACCCGCTCCGGATGCCGGTGCGCGAGCACGACGGCGACGAAGGCGCCCATGGAGTGCCCGATGACCGGCAGCCCGTCGACGCCGAGGTCGTCGAGCACTGCGACGAGGTCGTCGGCGTGCGCGCTCATGCCCGCCGGCCCCTCCACGTCGTTGCTGGCTCCGCGGCCGCGGAGATCGGGGGCGATCACGCGGATGCCGGGGAGCTGCTCGACCACGAACGGCCAGGCCAGGTGCGACGAGGTCACGCCATGGATCACCAGGACGGATGCAGCGGCAGCCGCCCCGACCGGATCCCAGATCCCGACGCGCAGCATGCCCCCGAGACGGGAACGTCGGTCGTGCGATAGGTGTGCGACGTCGTCATCAGCGCGCGCTCCATCCACCGTCCATGGTGTACGAGGCGCCGGTGACCATGCCGGAGCGCTCGGACGCGAGCCATCCGGCCAGCGATCCGACCTCGGCGGGGTCGACCAGCCGCTTGATCGCGCTCTCGGTGAGCATGACCTTCTCGACGACCTCGCTCTCGGGGATGCCGTGCACCTTCGCCTGATCGGCGATCTGCTTCTCGACCAGCGGCGTGCGCACGTAGCCGGGGTCGATGCAGTTGCTGGTGACGCCGTGCGGTCCGCCCTCGAGAGCGGTCACCTTGGACAGTCCCTCCAGACCGTGCTTGGCCGCGACGTAGGCGGATTTGAACGCGCTGGCGCGCAGCCCGTGCACGCTCGAGACGTTGATCACGCGACCCCAGCCCCGCTCGTACATTCCCGGCAGCACTGACCGGATCAGCAGGAAGGGCGCCTCCAGCATGATGCGCTGGATCAGCCGGAACGCTGCCGGGTCGAACTCCTCGATCGGTGCGACGCGCTGGATCCCGGCGTTGTTCACCAGGATGTCGGTGTCGAGCCGCAGCGTCTCCAGCGCCTCGGTACGTGAGAGGTCGACGGCCCAGGCCTCTCCCCGATCTCGTCCGCGGCCGCCGCGGCGGCCTCGGCGTTGAGGTCCGCGATGACGACGTGCGCACCCCGCGAGGCGAACTCCCGCGCGCAGGCGAGACCGATCCCGCTCGCGCCGCCGGTGACGACGGCGCGTCGCCCGGCCAGATCCTGCTCGGTCATCTGCTCTCCCCCTTCGCCGCTGCGGCCGTGTCGGGTCGCAGCGCCCTGTTGATGAATCCGCTCATCGCGTCCAGCACGGACGGATCGATGACGACCGGCGGACGACCCGCCGCGTCGCGCTCCCAGAGCAGGTAGCGCATGCCGATCAGCTCGCCGGCGCCCATCAGTGCCCACGCGACGACCTCGGTGTCGAGCTCCCCGGCGATCTCGCCCTGCCGCTGCGCGGCGGCGAGGCCGTCGCGATAGCCCTCGACGATCCGCTCGTAGTGCAGCCGCAGCACCTCCGGCGACACGAACTCGGCCTCGCGCACCACCCGGTACAGCGCCGGATGCTCGGCGGTGAAGCGGAAGAACCCCTCGAAACCGCGACGCTCGGCCTCGATGCGGTCTGACGCCCCCTCCATCGCCTCGGACATCGAGTGCCGCACGCGCCGGTTCAGGTCGACGACCAGCGCCTCGAAGATCGTCTGCTTGCTGTCGAAGTACAGGTAGAACGTGCCGAGAGCGACACCGGCGTGCTCGGTGATCTTCACGATCGAGGCCTCGTGATAGCCGTGCTCGGCGAACACCGCCTCAGCGGCCTCGAGCAGCCGGCCGCGCGTGGCCTCGCCGCGCTTGGTCAGCGGGCGGCCGGTCGCGGGCGAGACCGGGGTCTCCGGGGCGTCAGCGGATGCGCTCATGGGCGTCGTCCTCTCTCAACTGCTGTGCCATCGCCCGCAGACGCGGGCGGGCGATCTTCTCGATCGTGGACCGCGGGAGATCCTCGACGAATGCGACGCGCACCGGGAGCTTGAAGGCGGCCAGCCGTTCCCGTGCGAACGAGAGCAGTTCGTCGGCCGAGAGCGGACCGCCGGCGACGATGAAGGCGACGCCACGCTCGCCCCACACCTGATCGGGCACGCCGACGACGGCGCACTCCCGCACGAGCGGATGCGCGCGCAGGATTCGCTCCACCTCGGCCGGCGCGACGTTCTCGCCCCCGGAGACGTAGATGTCCTTCAGCCTGTCGATCACGGTGTGCGCACCGTGCTCGTCGCGATGCACGAGGTCGCCGGTGCGCAGCCAGCCGTCCGCGATGGCGCGGGCCGTGGCATCCGGGTCGTCGAGGTAGCCGGAGAAGATGCTCGGACCACGCACCTGCAGCTCGCCGGCCCCAGGACCCTCGATCTCCAGCCCGCTGTCGGGGTCGACCAGGCGCACCCCGACGGACGGATACGCCCGGCCGACCGCGCCCCGGTGCCGCGCGGCGTCCGCCGCATCACGGTAGAGCACGTTCGGGCCGGCCTCGGTGAGCCCGTAGCCCTGGGTGAGCGGCACTCCCCTGGCCGCCCAGTCCTCGGCGAGCTCAGCGGGCATGGTCGCCCCGCCCACCACGACCCGTCGCAGCGAGGAAAGATCGGCATCCGCCCAGCGCGGGCTGTCGCACAGCATCCGGTACTGGGTGGGCACGCCCATCATCGTGGTGACCCCGCGCTCGGCGATCAGTTGCAGCACACGGCCGGGATCGAAGGAGCGCTCCAGCACGACGGTGGCGCCGGTCCACCAGGCCAGCAGTGGCTGCACGTTCCACGCCGCGACGTGATACTGCGGCAGGATCGACAGCACGACGTCATCGGCTGCCATCGGCATCGCCTGACCGAGCGCGAGGTTGTTCCAGAAGCAGTTCTCGTGGCTGAGTACGACGCCCTTCGGCGCCGCCTCGCTGCCCGAGGTGAAGATCACCAGCAGCGGGTCGTCGTCGCGCACCGCACGCGCCAACGCGGGGTGCGGCGGTGCGGGCACCGCCGCCTCCACACCGGTCGCGCCGAGCCCCGCAACCCGAGGCGCCTCAGCGTCGAGGTGCCGCACCGCAGCGGCGGCGAGCGCCGCATGCTCATCATCGATCAGCAGCAGCGCAGGCCTCGCCCGCTGGATCAGCTCTCCCAGCTCGATCGGCGTGAGCCGCCAGGACAGGGGCACGAACGCCATCCCGGTCATCGCACAGGCGAAGAACGCCACGACATGATCGGCGGAGTTCCCCGAGACCGTCGCGACGCGCAGCTCAGGGCCGTAACCGGCATCCGTCCAGCGGCGCGCGAGACGCTCGGCGCGGGCGGCCAGCTCCCGGTAGCTGGTCGTGACGCCCCGGTCGTCGATCGCGATCCGCTCCGGTGTCGCCGATGCGCGGTCATGCAGCCAGCGGCCGACGGTGTGCACTCCGTCCGCGGCGCTCATCGAGCGACCTCCGCCGGTTCCGCACCGAACGAGTCCGAGGACTCCAGGGCACTCAGCCCTGCAGCATCAGCCGTTCCGCCGCGGCGGCGACGCCAGCCGTCCACCGTGCCGGCGATCCCGCCGGGAAGGAACATCACGACGAGGATGAACAGCACGCCGAGCAGGAACAGCGGCTCGGACAGCGGCACGCGCAGCACATCGGGCAGCTGCTGGATCGCGTCGGCTCTGGCGAGCACGGTGAGACGCTGATCGAGGATGGTGTACAGCACGCCACCAACGATCGCACCCCAGCGGAATCCCACGCCACCGAGAACCACCATCACCAGCACGGTGATCGTGAGGTCGGCCCCGACGGCGCTGGGCTGCGTGCCGGACTGCAGCAGCAGGTAGGCGATGCCGGCGAGACCCGCGCACGCGCCCGCGATGACGAAGACGATGAGCTTGGCGCGTCCGGGCCGAAGCCCGAGCACGCGCACGCGCAGCTCGTTCTCGCGCGCCGCGGCGGCGAGGTGGCCGAGCCGGGAGCGATCGACCCAGAGCACGATCAGGTAGACGAGGACGACCACGACCAGCGAGGCCCAGTACAGGTTGCGGGTGTTCACGACGCCGACGAGGAAGTCGGGCACGTTCTTCGTCTCGAGCGCGAGGCCCTCCTCGCCGCCGGTGAGCGCCTGATTGCGGCGCACGAGGACGGAGCCGGCCTGGGCGAATGCGAGGGTGACCATCGCGAACGGAATGCCGTCGACCCGCATCGCGATCGCGCCGGTGATGAGCGCGATCACCATGCCGCCGATCAGAGCGGCGAACACGCCGGGAACGAGCGGCAGGTCGATCGCCTTCAGCAGGATTCCCAGGCCGTAGGCGCCCGCGCCGAAGTACAGCGCGTGCCCGAACGAGAGCATGCCGGCCGTGCCCAGCAGCAGGTTGTACGACAGTGCGAGCGCGGCGAACACCATGCACAGGGACAGCAGCGCGAGCGTTCCGGGCGTGTAGGTGGGGCCGGGCAGGATGCCGGGCAGCTGCAGGTTCAGCAGCGGCAGCACCGCGAGCAGAACCACGAACGCGGCGCCGATCACGATCGGGAGGAAGCGGGTGAAGCGGGTCATGCCGTCCTCCCCATCAGGCCGCGCGGGCGCACCAGAAGCACGACCGCCAACAGCACCACGACGATGAAGTCCCCGGTGCCGCCCAGGTAGGTGTTCGCGACCTGCTGCAGCACGGCGACGAGCACGGATGCCACGGCCGCGCCGGCCAGTGAGCCCAGGCCGCCGACCACGGTGACGATGAAGGCGAAGATCAGCAGAGTGGAGCCCAGATGCGCCGAGACGTAGGTGAGAGCGTGCATCGCCAGGACACCGCCGATGCCCGCCGCCGCTCCGCCGATCGCGAAGACCAGGGTGAACGAGCGGCGCACGTCGATGCCGAGGGCCGTGACCATCGACCGGTTCTCCACGCCGGCGCGGATGATGAGTCCGTACCGCGTCTTCTTCAGGAACAGCACGAGTCCGGCGAGCACCAGGGCCGCGGCGATGATGAGCACCCAGTACTTGTTCGGGATGCTCGCGCCGAGGATCGAGGTGGTCCGGCCGAGCCACGCCGGTCCCTTGACGTTGACGGGATCCGTGCCCCAGATTCCCTCGAACAGCGCCACGGCCGCGAAGGAGAGCCCGACCGTCACGAGCACCTGCTCGATGTGCCGCTCGTACAGCGGCCGGATCAGCGCGAGCTCGGTGAGGGCGGCGAAGACCGCGCCGACGACACCGCCGACGAGGATCGACAGCAGAAACGACCACCATGAGTCGGAGCCGAGCGCCTGGGCGACAGCCCAGCCGACGAACGCGCTCAGGGTGAGGAACGCGCCGTGCGCGAAGTTCAGCACGTGCATGAGGCCGTAGATCAGACTCAGGCCGCTGGCAACGAGGAAGTACAGGGCGCCGAGGCCGACGCCGATCACCAGGGTGAGGATGAGGGTGCTCATGCTGCCTCCGCGCTGACGCCGAGCAGGCGGCGGGTGAGGTCGGCGTCGTCCAGCACCTCGGATGCCGGACCGGTGTGCACGACGCGTCCGCCGGCGATCACGACCGCACCGGACGCCAGGCGCCGCACGACGTCGAGGTTCTGCTCCACGAGCAGGATCGGCACGGTCTTCGCCGCCTCGGCGAGTGCGTCGGCGACCTCGGTGACGATCTTGGGCGCGAGCCCCTTCGTGGGCTCGTCCACGAGCAGCAGTCGATTGTCGTTGAGCAGCGCCCGAGCCACCGAGACCATCTGCTGCTGGCCTCCGGAGAGTGTGCCGGCGCGCTGGTCGCGCCGGGCGACGAGGTCGGGGAACAGGTCGGCGACGAACGCGCGACGCGGCGACGACTGCCGTTCGGCGAGGGCGAGGTTCTCCGCGACCGTGAGCGCGGAGAACACCTCGCGGTCCTCGGGCACGTAGCCCACGCCGCGCCGCACGATGCGGTGCGTCGGCAGTCCGTCGATGCGCTCGCCGTCCAGGAGCACCTCACCGCGTCGGTGGATGAGGCCGAGAACGGCCCGGAGCGTGGAGGTCTTGCCCACTCCGTTGCGGCCGAGCACCGCGGTGATGCCAGTGGCCGGGACCTCGAAGCTGACGTCCTCGACGACCTGCTGACCGGCGATCGACGCCTGCAGCCCCGTGACCTGGAGGATCGGCGCACTCACGCTGCGGTCCCCAGGTAGGCGCTCTGCACAGTGGGGTTCTCCATGACGCGTTGCGGGGTGTCCAGCGCGATGATCGTGCCGAAGTACATCACCGCGACGAGATCGACGAGACCCATCAGCACGTCGATGTGGTGCTCGACCATCAGCACCGTGCATCCGGTGTCGCGATGCAGGGCACGGATGTTCTCGACCAGCCCCGCGACGTCCCCGGACGCGACTCCTGCCATCGGCTCGTCGAGCAGCACCAGTCGGGATCTCATGGCCAGAAGCACGGCGATCTCGAGCTTGCGTTTGTCGCCGTGACTGATGTCGCCCGCATAGGAGGTGCTGCGGTGCTCGAGGCCGACCGCCTGCAGCAGTTCGAGCGCGCTGTGCGTCTCTGCATCCGACTTCCGCGGGAAGCGGAACAGCGAGTAGCTGCCGCCACCGGTGGCCTGCACGGCCAGGCGCACGTTCTCGAGCACGGTGAGCCTGGGGAACAGACTGGACGTCTGGAAGGTCCTGCCCAGCCCCGCCCGCGCCCGCTGCGGCACCGGCATCCGGGTGATGTCGTCGCCGTCGAGAAGGATGCGGCCGGATGTCGGAGACAGCACGCCCGAGATCGCGTTGAACAACGTGGTCTTCCCGGCCCCGTTGGGGCCGATCACGCCGACGAGCGATCCGGGGCGATGTCGAGTGCGACATCGTCGAGGATGGTGGCTCCGCCGATGCGGAGGCCGAGTCCTTCGACGCGCAGGGCGGCACCTGCGAGCGGGGGCGGGGCGGGCAGTGTCATGTCGTGCGTCGTCCTCGGGTCAGGGGGCCACGTCGGCGCCGGGCACGGTCTTGACGAGCTCGGGCACGAAGGACCCGTCCTTCGCGACCAGCTTGGCCTGGTACATGTCCTGGATCAGCGCGTGGTCATCGGCACGGACGGTGTTGCCGCCCTTCGGACCGTCGAACTCGAAGCCCTCCAGTGCCTTGACCATCTTGTCGACGTCGCCGTCGCCCTCCTTGACGGCCTGCACGAGCATGATCGCCGCGTTGAAGCCGTCGGGGCTGAAGAGGTCGGGCGTTCCGCCGGCCTCCTCGATCGCCTTCACCATCGCGGTGTTGACGTCGTTGTCGGGCGCGCCGGGGAAGTAGTGGTTCAGGAAGCTGATCTTCTCGGATGCCTCGCCGTAGGCGCCGAACGTCGGCGAATCGCCGAGTCCGGTGACCACGGGGATGTCGTCCAGGACGCCCTGCTGGCTCATCGCCTGCCACATCGCACCGGAGGTCGCGCCGGCCCAGGCGACGAACACCAGGTCGGGCTCGGCGGTGAGCACCTGCTGCGCGAAGGGCGTGAACTCGGTGACGTCCTCCGCGACGAGCACGGGCTCGACCGTCGCGCCCTTGCCACCGAGGATGCTCTGCACGGCGGCGACGTTGCCCTGCCCGAACGCGTTGTTCTGGGCGAAGACCACGACCTTCTTTCCGTTCAGGTCGTCGAGGAACGTTCCGGCGGTCGCGACGTCCTGTGCGGACTGGCGGCCGGAGCGGAACGTGTACCCGTTGATGCCGGTGATGGCATCTGCCGCAGCGGGCCCCGAGATGAACAGCACCTTGTTCTGCGCCGCCTGCTCGGCGACCGCGAGTGCGACTCCGGACGAGGCGCTGCCGAGCAGGATGTTCACGCCGTCGCCGATGACCTCCTTGGCAGCCGTCACCGGCGGTGTCGGGGTCACCGGTGTCGTCACGGTACTCGATCACGATCTTGGTGCCGTCGACCTCGCCTGTGCCGTCCGTGGCGTAGTCGAGACCGGCCTTGAAGGCGTCGAGGTACTGCTTTCCGTAGCCCGCGAGCGGACCGCTCTCGCTGGTGATCACGGCAGCGCGGACCTCTGTGGGGCCGTCACCTCCGGTCTCAGCACCGGGCTGCGGCGCGCACGCCGACATCACGAGGGCGGCGCTGGCGAGCACCGATCCCAGGAGCAACTTCTTCGTAACCCGCATGGGGACGCCTTTCAACGGTGGAAGGTCGAGATACCTGAAAGGTGATTCAGGTCATTGGAATGCTAAGCCGTATGGCATCCACGGTCAAGCCGGCAGAAACTACATACCAGTTGATATATACTTGTTGGTATGGATCGTGACGAGATCATCCCCTCGATGGTGCTGTCGGCGCACGCCCTGGCCCGCATAGCGGCTCAGGACGCCCGCAACGACGCCCCCTCCGCCCAGTGGCGGGTGCTCAGCCTGCTGGAGGACTCCCCCGCGCAGCGGGTCGGAGCGCTGGCAGTCGCGGCGCGCACGACGCAGCCGGGCATGACCAGGCTGATCGGGGATCTCGAGCGCGCCGGCCTCGTCACCCGCGCCCCCGACCCGGAGGACTCCCGGGCGACGCTGGTGGCCATCACCGACGAGGGGCGGCGCACCGCACGCGAGTGGCGCGCGGAGTTCCGCGCCACGCTCGCGCCCCGGTTCGCCGGCCTGAGCGACGAGGACTGGGAGGTCCTCTCCAGGGCGGCGCAGATCCTGCATGACCACAGCAATGAACAGCGGACAGGAGACGCAGAATGAGCACGACGACAGGATCGGTCTGGAGACAGCCCGCGCAGGTGTGGGCGGTGGCGTTCGCCTGTGTCGTGGCGTTCATGGGCATCGGTCTGGTCGACCCGATCCTGCCGGCGATCGCCGAGTCCCTGGAGGCGACCCCCGTCGAGACCGAGCTGCTGTTCACCAGCTACCTGCTCGTGACCGGACTCGCGATGCTCATCACCAGCTGGGTGTCCAGCCGCATCGGCGCCAAGGCCACGCTGCTCACCGGCCTCGGGCTCATCGTGGTGTTCGCACTGCTCTGCGCCACGAGCGGCAGCGTCGAGGCCGTGATCGGCTTCCGCGCCGGCTGGGGTCTCGGCAATGCGCTGTTCATCTCCACCGCGCTCGCGACCATCGTCGGCGCGGCGTCCGGAGGCAGCGCGGCGGCAATCGTGCTCTACGAGGCCGCCCTCGGCCTCGGCATCGCCGTCGGCCCGCTGCTGGGCGGACTGCTCGGCGAGGTAAGCTGGCGCGGCCCGTTCTTCGGGGTCGTCGTGCTGATGGCCATCGGATTCATCGCCGTGCTCACCCTGGTGCGCGGCAAGGGCGAGAAGCGCGAGCCCGTGCCCTTCTCCGCGCCGTTCACCGCCCTGGGACGTCCGGCGCTGGCCATCCTGGCCGTCGCAGCGCTGTTCTACAACATCGGCTTCTTCGTGCTGCTGGCGTTCTCACCGTTCCCGCTCGGATTCGGCGCAATGGGCATCGGCTTCACCTTCTTCGGGTGGGGCGTGGCGCTCGCGGTCACCAGTGTCTGGGTGGCACCGGTCCTGATGCGCCGGATGCGCCGCACCACGATCATCCTCACCGTGCTGCCGCTGCTGGCGATCGATCTCATCGTCGCCGGGCTGCTCGTGGCCGACCCGGCCTCGCTCGTGGTGTGCATCATCGTCGGCGGCCTGCTGCTCGGCATCATGAACACCGTGCTCACCGAGGCGGTCATGGAGGCGACCGATCTGCCCCGCTCCGTGGCATCCTCGTCGTACTCGGCCGTGCGATTCCTCGGCGGTGCAGCCGCCCCGCCCCTGGCGGCCCTGCTGTGGCACCACTACAACGCGACGGTGCCGTACCTTTCGCCGCGGGGTCGGTGCTCGTCGCCGCCCTGACGGTGCTGCTCGGTCGCAGGGTGCTCGCACACATCGACGACGAGGGTGAGGGCGCCGGCGAGGACGCGGAGGCTATCCTCGTGGGAGATGCGGCCTGAGCCGCACTTCCCCGACCCGAGGACAGGACCACCTCATGACCGCAGAGCAGGCCCTCCCCGAGCGCAGCCGCATCGTGGCCGAGCACCTGGCCGCGGCCGGCGTCGACACCCGCGTCGTCGTGCTGCCGGATTCCGCCCGCACAGCGGCAGAGGCCGCACGGGCGGTGGGCTGCCCGGTCGGCGCGATTGCGAACAGCCTGGTGCTCACGGCCGACGGCGACCCGGTGCTGGTGATGACCAGCGGCGCCCACCGCGTCGACTTCACGGCCCTGAGTGCCGCCCTCGGTGCCGCCGAGGTCGCCATGGCGCCGGCAGCGATCGTGCGCGAGGTCACCGGCCAGGCGATCGGCGGCGTCGCCCCGGTGGGCACCCGGAGCCGCTGCGCACGTACATCGACGAGGACCTGCGGCAGCACGCGCAGATCTGGGCGGCGGCGGGCACACCGCACGCGGTCATGCCTCTCACCTACGAGCAGTTGCGCACCCTGACTGGTGGGACACCGGTCAGGGTGGCCTGAGAGGCATCACTCGACCATCAGGTCGTCGATCTCCAGGTCGTCGTCGAGCAGGCAATAGACCGTCGTGTCGGGAAAGTTGTCCGTGGCCACGTAGAGCAGCGTGATGCCGCCGTCGCCGAACACCACCACGCCGTCCAGAGTGATGTCGTCGGCGAGATCCGTCAGCAGATCATCGAGGTCGGACTCGTCGTCCTCGGCCGCGGCCTCAGCCAGCGCCCGGACGACGTCGCGTTCGATACCGTCCAGCAGCTCCTCCCCCAGCCGCGCGAGAGCGTGCTCTGCGGTGGCCTGCATCTCATCGAGGTCCGGCAGGTTCTCCGGGTCCAGGCCACCGCCGTCGTCGTCCTCGTCGTCGTCATCAAGGTCGTCGTCCTCGCCCTCGTCGAGGTCGAAGTCGTCATCGAAGTCGTACTGCACCGTGACCCGACGCCCACCGGGAAGCTCGGCGATCGCCGTGAGCGCGCCGTCCTCGTCGGTGTCGATCTCCTCGAGCTCGATCATGGGAGCCTCCTCGTGAAGGCCATGATCCCACCACGATGCGCGGGACGGAAGAGCCGGGTGGGTGAACCTCGCCGACGCCGTCCTCCCTGCGCTGGCAGGACCATCCGGAACACCGGTGGGGCCGGCCACGCGAGACACCGGTCGAGGAGCAGGACGAGGACCGCGACGCACTCCATGCGGCGTGGAGTCGGATCGCCACGACGATCATAGAACCGCAGCGCAGGCCGAACGGTGAGATCGCGGTGCTGCGTCTCAACGATGCCGGGGCGCCTCTGAGAGGCGCCCCGGGGCTTGCAGAAAGCGAAAAAGCCCCGAGGACTGGCGAGAGTCCTCGAGGCTGATCCGTGCACCCCCTGGGACTTGAACCCAGAACCCACTGATTAAGAGTCAGTTGCTCTGCCGATTGAGCTAGAGGTGCTTGCTGCCGTCTCCGGCACCGAGGAATTACGTTACCAGCCACGGCGGTCGCGCACAAAATCCCGCCGAGTCGCCCGGGCGCGTCGCACCCGACCGACGCACAGAGTTCGCCCATTATCCTGAGACCGTGACCTCTTCCCCGCGGACAGCCTCCTCGACGACGACCTTGAACTCGCCCTGCGCCTCGCAGACGCCGCGGATGCACAGTCGCTGCCGCGGTTCGACGCGGCCGATCTCGAGGTGTCGGTGAAGGCCGACCGCTCCCACGTCACGGACGCGGATCTCGCCACCGAACGCGCGATCCGCGATGTGCTCGCCGCCGAGCGACCGGAGGACGGCATTCTCGGCGAGGAGTTCGGCACCGGCGGCGACACGCACCGTCAGTGGATCATCGACCCGATCGACGGCACCGCGAACTTCCTGCGCGGCGTGCCGCTGTCGGGCACCATGATCTCCCTCGCGATCGACGGCGCGCCCCGACTGGGTGTCGTCAGCATGCCGGCCCTGGGACGCCGCTGGTGGGGTGTCGTCGGTCGGGGCGCATGGACCAACGGTGACGGCGGCTACCGCCCGATACGGGTGTCGGAGGTCGCCTCCCTCGACGAGGCGAGCGTGAGCTTCCAGAGCATCACCCAGTGGGTGGATGCCGGGCACCTCCCGCAGCTGCTCGCGCTGGCCGAGCGCGTCTGGCGCGACCGCGCATACGGCGACGTGTACAGCTACATGCTGCTCGCCGAGGGGCGCCTCGAGATGGTCGCCGAGTTCGACGTCAAGGAGTACGACATCGCCGCGGCGGTGGCGATCGTCCGTGCCGCCGGGGGCCGGTTCAGCGCGTTCGACGGATCCGACTCGATCACCGACCGCTCCGCCCTCGCCACCAACGGGATGCTGCACGACGCGATCCTCGAACTCACTCGCAGCGCTGCGAACTGACCCACCTCGGTGATGCCCGCGCACACCGACCGAACCGACAAGAGACGATGACCCCCCGCATCCCCGTCGCCGCCATCGGCATCCTGGCCCTCGCCCTCGCGATCACCGCCTGCGCGCCGTCCCCCGAGCCCGCACCGACGAAGACGACGGCCGAGAAGCCGCCCGTCGAGGCCCCACCGGCGACAGCCGCGGCCGAGGATCCGGATCCCGCGCCCGCCGAGGGCGCCGACCCGACCTGCGACACCATCATCTCCGAGGGCACCGTCGAGGCCCTGAAGGAGCAGGGCTGGTCGGCGGAGGCCTCCGAGTTCCGCGTGGGTGAGCTCGTGCTCGACGGCGGCCTCATGTGCAGCTGGGCCGACTACTCGACGGCCTCGGATCACGGGCAGCAGTACGGCTGGGCGCCCGTCGACGCGAAGACCGCGTCCGATCTGCAGGCGACCCTGCTGTCCGAGGGCTGGCAGCGGGTCGAGGGCGAGGACGGCGTCATCACCGAGGACCCGAGGTACGCGTTCGCGACCGACGACGAGGGCTACGGGGTGACCTACCAGTTCGGCGACGGCTGGGTGGAGATCGCCGACACCAAGCAGGGGCTGCTCCTCATCGACTGGAAGTGAGCGACCCGGCTCTCCCCGCACATGAGAGCGCGCGACGGCCGCCGGGCCGTCGCGCGCTCTGCGTCAGTGGCTCAGCTGTCCTGCGACCAGTTGTTCGAACGACGCGTGGCGGAGCCCCGCTGACGCATCAGGAAGGCCAGGGCGAGGCTGATGATCAGGATGCCGGCGATGAAGACGACGCCCTGGAAGGCCTCGAGACCGAACGAGATCCCGAGCAGGTAGATTCCGCCGAGGAACATGATGATGAAGGCGATGAATTCGGCCATGACGGTCCTCTCGGATTCGGGCAGTGTCCCTCCAGCTTAGCGCCGACGTCCCGCTACGTTTGATCCAGGATGCTGACGCGCCGACGCGTGCGCACGGAGAAGGGGGTCCGCGATGACGGCACCGCAGACGGCACGCCGCGGACGACCCGGCTACAGCCGGGAGGAGGTGCTGCGGATCGCCGTCGCACTGTTCAACGAGCAGGGCTATGACGCGACCTCGGTCTCGGATCTCGCCGCGCGTCTGGGACTGACGAAGTCGGCGCTGTACCACCACTTCGACTCGAAGGCACAGCTGCTCGAGCTCGCGCTGGACAGCGCTCTGGGCGGCCTCGAGGGCGCCATGGACGTGGCGATGGAGCGCAGCACCGTCGCCGAGCAGCTCGACGAGGGCATCCGCGGCGCCGTGCGCGTGCTCACCGCGCAGCAGCCGCAGGTGACCCTCCTCCTGCGTCTGCGCGGCAACAGCCCGGTGGAGGTCGCCGCGCTGCAGCGCCGTCGGGCGTTCGACCAGCGTGTGTCCTCGCTCGTGCGGAGGGCCCAGCGCGAAGGACTGCTGCGCGACGACATCGGCGCGGGGACGATCACGCGGCTGATCTTCGGGATGATCAACTCGATCGTCGAGTGGTACCGGCCCGACGGTGCGATCGACCCGCAGGGGCTGGCCGACGACGTGCTCGCCGTCGCGATCGACGGGCTGCGCCGGCCTACCGCCCGGTGAACACCGGCGGACGCCGGGCGAGGAACGCCTCGACGGCGTCGCGGTGGTCCTGGGCGGCTCCACTGCGCGCCTGAGACACCGCTTCCGCTTCCAGCGCCGACTCGAGCGCGTCGACATCCAGCAGCAGCCGCTTGCTCTCGGCGTACGCGGTGGTCGGCCCCTGAGCGATGAGCCCGGCGATCTCCCGCGCCCGCGCACGCGGATCGTCGGCGATCTCACCGGTGATCCCCCATGACACGGCCTCCTGCGGCCCGAACATCCGCGGCAGCAGGATCAGTTCGCGGGCGCGGGCGTCTCCCACCGAGCGCGGGAGCGTGTAGGAGAGCCCGGTGTCGAACGTCAGCCCGATGCCGGTGAAGGCGGTGCCGAGCTTCGCGCCAGGACCGAACACACGCAGGTCGCCGGCCAGCGCCAGTCCGAGCCCGGCCCCGACACAGGCGCCGTCGACCGCGACGATCACCGGCTTCGGCATCGTCATCACGGAGCGGACCACAGGTGAGTAGTGCTCACGCACCGTGCTGATCGCCGACGCCGCGCCTCCGCCGCCCGCCAGCTGTGTCGCATGCTCGGCGAGGTCCTGCCCCACGCAGAACGCCGGGCCGTTCGCATCGAGCACGACCGCGCGGACCGCGGAGTCGGCGGCCGCCTCCGAGACGGCGGCGACCAGCGCCGTCTTCAGCACGATGTTCAGCGCGTTGCGCGCTTCGGGGCGATTCAGCGTGATGACGGCGACCGCGCCGTCGCGCTCGAGCAGAACCGGATCGGTCATGAGTCCTCCAGGACGGGACGGCCGAGGGAGCGGCTGCGTCCTCGGAACACGGCGACGACCTCCTCGTCGCGACGCACCACCACATCGTAGACACCGGAGCGCCCGCGCAGCACGAGCTCGCGAGCCTCGGCGACGAGGCGATCGCCGAGTGCGGCCGGAGCGAGGAAGTCCACCTCGAACCCGGCTGCGACCGTGACGGTGCCGTGGCTGTTGCAGGCGAAGGCGAACGCGCTGTCCGCGAGCGCTGAGATGAGCCCCCCGTGGCAGATGCCGTGGCCGTTCACCATGTCGTCGCGCACGGTCATGGTCAGTGTCGCCGTGCCGGGCGTCACCCGTACGATGCTCATCCCGAGGGCCATGCTCGCAGCATCCGTCGCCCACATCCGCGCGGCGCACGCCTCTGCGAGCCACTGGGGGTCCGCGTCGCTCACCATTCGTAGAATCCCCTGCCGCTCTTGCGTCCCAGGTCACCGGCTGCGACCTTGTCGCGCAGCACCTGAGGCGGCGCGAACCGGGACCCGAGTTCGCGCTCCAGATGCTCGGCGATCGCGAGCCGAACGTCCAGGCCGACGATGTCGGTCGTCCGCAGCGGACCCACCGGGTGCCGGTACCCGAGCGTCATCGCGGTGTCGATGTCGGCCGCGTCGGCGACACCCTCCTCGAGCATCCGCATCGCCTCGAGAGCGAGCGCGACGCCCAGCCGGCTGCTCGCGAATCCGGGTGAGTCCTGCACGGTGATCGCCGTCCTGCCGAGGCCCGCCACCCAGGCGCGAGCCTGCTCGACGAGCCGCGCCGAGGTACGCGGTCCGACCACGATCTCCACGAGGTCGCTCATCGGAACGGGATTGAAGAAGTGCAGGCCGATGAGACGGGACGGGTCCGGCACCGCATCGGCCAGTGCGTCGATCGACAGCGAGCTGGTGTTGGTCGCCATCGCCGCCGACGGGGCGATCCGAGCGATCCGCGCGAGCACCTCGCTCTTGAGCTGGGCGACCTCGGGCACTGCTTCGACGACCAGCGCGCAGTCGTGCAGCGCTGACCCGTCGGTCACGACGAGGCTGGTGCCCAGGATCGCTGTGCCCTTCTCCGACGCCCTGGCAAGGCTCGCAGCGATCCGGTCGCGGGCCGCGGCAGCGGCATCCTCGCCGTTCTCGACGACCGTGACGGCGGCGCCGGCGGCCGCGAACGCGTGGGCGATCCCCGCCCCCATCCGCCCACCGCCGTAGACCCCGACGCGTGCCGGAACAGAGCACCGAGACCCCGCCGTGCCGTCGACACCCCTCCGCGGACGTCGGCACGGCGGGGTCTCGGCGGGAACGGGGTGTTTCGGCGGAATTCATGAGCGTCCCTTCTTCGTGCGGCGCTCCAGGAAGGCCGTCATCCGGTCGACCTTGTCCTGCGTCTCGAAGAGCACGGCCTGCGCGAGGTCGTCGATGATCGGGTGCGCCTCGCGCGGCGCGTGGAACGCCGCCTTCGTGAGACGCACCGCCAGCGGCGACTGCGCGGTGATCCGGTCCGCGAGCCGGTGACCGGCATCCTCCAGCTGGTCCGCGGGCACGACGTCACCGAGCAGGTGCATCTCGCTCGCCTCGCTCGCGGTGAGGATGCGCCCGGCCAGCAGGATCTCCTTCGCGAGGGGCTCGCCGATCAGCTCCTTGAGCCGCCACGACGCGCCCGCAGCGGCAAGGATGCCGAGTCCGGGCTCGGGATTGCCGATCCGGGCATCCGGCGTGCCGATGCGGAAGTCGCACGCGTAGGCGAGTTCTGCTCCCCGCCGAGCGCGTATCCGTCGATGAGCGCGATGGTCGGCATGGGCAGCCGCTGGATGCGGTCGAACAGCCCGGAGTTGATGCCGGCGAGAGCGTCGTCGCGGCGACGCTCCCTCAGCTCGGCGATGTCGGCGCCTGCGGCGAAGGTCCCGCCCGAGCCGATGATCAGCGCGATACGCGGCGCCCGCTCCAGCATCCTGCACGCGTCGTGCAGCGCATCGACAGTGGCGAGGTCGATCGCGTTGCGCATGGCAGGGCGATTCAGGCGCAGCACGACACGGTCGTCGTGCTCCTCGACCAGCACCGGCGCGCTCATGCGCGCTCCAGCAGGACCGCCGTGCCCTGACCGACGCCGACGCACATCGTGGCGAGACCGGCGGCTGAGGTCGTCGTGCTCCAGGCGATTCAGCAGCGTGATCACGATGCGGGTTCCGGAGCATCCGAGCGGATGTCCGAGGGCGATCGCCCCTCCCCAGGAGTTGACCCTCGTCTCGTCGAGCTCGAGACCGCGCATGCAGGCGATGGTCTGGGCGGCGAAGGCCTCGTTCAGCTCGATCGCTTCGAGGTCGGCGCCGTCCCAGCCTGCGCGGTCGAGTGCCCTGCGGGTCGCCGGGATCGGGCCGACCCCCATGATCTCCGGGGCAACGCCGGCGCTCGCCCCGGCCACGATGCGCGCCCGGGGCTGCAGGCCGTGCCGGTCGACGAAGCGCTCGCTGGCCACCACCACAGCTGCGGCGCCGTCGTTCAGCGCGCTGGAGTTGCCGGCCGTGATCAGGCCGCCCTCGCCGTGGATCGGGCGCAGAGCGGCGAGGCGCTCCGCACTGGTGTCGCGTCGCGGCCCCTCGTCCGCCGTCACGTCGCCGACGGCCACGAGCTCGGTCTCGAAGAAGCCGGCGTCCTGGGCGGCGATCGCACGCCGGTGCGAGCCGAGTGCGAAGTCGTCGAGCTCCGCCCTGGTCAGCCCGTACCGCTCGGCGACGCGCTCCGCCGTCTGCGGCATCGTGAGTGTGGTGTCGTCATCGAAGCGCGGATTCGTGAAGCGCCAGCCGATCGACGTGTCCCACGACCGGCCCGGCCGCCCCCACGCCTTCGCAGGCTTCTCGGTCACCCAGGGGGCGCGGGTCATCGACTCCACTCCCCCGGCGATCACGACATCGGCGTCGCCGGCGGCGATCATCTGACGAGCGGTCTGGATCGCGGTCATGCCCGAGGCGCAGAGCCGGTTCACGGTGAAGCCGGGCACGCTGGCCGGGAGTCCGGCGAGAAGTCCCGCCATCCGAGCGACGTTGCGGTTGTCCTCCCCGCCTGGTTGGCGGCACCGAAGACCACTTCGTCGACGTCGGCCGGGTCGATGACCGTGCGGTCGAGCAGCGTCCGGATGACCAGGGCGGCCAGGTCGTCTGGCCGCTCTGCGGCGAGCGCGCCGCCGTAGCGTCCGATCGGCGTCCGGATCGCGTCGAGGATGAAGGCGTCTGTCATGTCTGTCCCCCTCAGCTGTCGTAGTCCACGGTGACCTCGTCGCTCACGGGGAACGACTGGCAGGTGAGGATGAATCCGGCATCGACCTCGCCGGGTTCGAGGGCGTAGTTGCGCACCATGTCGACCTCGCCGGTGCACAGCTTGGCACGGCAGGTGCCGCACACCCCGCCCTTGCACGCGAACGGCAGATCGGTGCGGGTCTGCTGCGCCGAGTCCAGGATGCTGGCGCCGCGCGACATCGTGGTGGTCGTGCGGCGTCCGTCCAGCACGACGGTGACGTCGCTGGTGAGTCCCTCGACGACGGCATCCGGATGCCGCAGCTCGGGCGGCGGCGCGTCGACGTAGAACAGCTCGACGTGCACGCGGTCGGCCGGAACGCCCAGCTCCTCGAGCACGATCCGCGCGTCGGTGAGCATGCCGAACGGGCCGCAGAGCCAGACGTGATCCATGTCGCCGATCGGCACCAGTGTGGTGAGCAGGGTGCGCAGCCGTTCGGCGTCGAGCCGTCCGGAGAACAGTTCGACGTCGCGGGGCTCGCGCGAGAGCACATGCACCAGGTCGAACTGGCGGGCGTGCGCGTTCTTCAGATCGGCGAGCTCCTCGGCGAACATCACCGAGGTCGTCGTGCGGTTGCCGTAGATGAGGGTGACGTCGGATGCCGGGTCGCCGAGCACCGTCGCGGCGATCGACAGCATCGGCGTGATGCCCGATCCGGCGGCGATGCACAGGTGGCGTCCGCCCTCGCCCGCCTCGGCCCGGAAGCTGCCGCTCGGCGTCTGCACCTCGACGGCGTCGCCGGGGCGCAGCTCGTGCGCGAGCCAGGGCGAGAACAGCCCGTCGGGGATCACGCGCACGCCGATGCGCGGAGCGCTGCCGGCCGGCGAGCAGATCGAGTAGGTGCGCCGCTCCTCCACCCCGTCGACGAACCGGCGCAGGGTCAGCGACTGTCCGGCCACGAAGTCGTACTCGTCGCGCAGGTCATCCGGGACGGCGAAGGTCACCGCGACCGCGTCGTCTGTGAGGGCGTCGATCGCCGTGACGACGAGGGGGTGGAAGGCTCCCCTGCTTGCCGGAGGAGTGGAGGTGGCTGCTGCCGTCACGTCAGATCTCCTTCACGTGGTCGAAGGGCTCCAGGCAGGAGCGGCACCGGTACATGGCCTTGCACGCCGTGGAGCCGAATTCGCTGGAGAGCGCGACGTCCGCACTGCCGCACTGCGGGCAGTGCACAGCGCGGTGCGTGGGGCCGAGTCGTATCGCGACGGGTCCGGTCCGCACCGGCGCCGGTCCCGGCGGTGAGATGCCCGCCGCGGCGAGCGCGGCACGCCCCTCCGGGCTGATCCAGTCCGTGGTCCACGCCGGGTCGAGGGCGACGCGGATGCGGACGGCGGGGAACCCGGCCTCCTGCAGCTCACGCTGCAGGTCGTCACGCATGGTCGCCATGGCGGGGCATCCGGAATAGGTGGGCGTGATCGCGGCGATCACGGTGCCGTCGTCATCGAGGGCGACCTCCCGCAGCACGCCGAGGTCGGCGAGGGTGAGCATCGGCAGTTCCGGGTCGACGACGCGGGTGGCCGCGGACCAGGCGCGTTCCAGCAACTGGGCACGGTCGAGGACGGCAGTCATCGTCACCACCGTCCTTCCGGGTGGGCACGGGCGACGGCCTGCATCTCCGCGAGCAGGCCGCCGAGCGCCTCGGTGTGACAGCCGTCGCGTCCACGCCGCCCGTGAACCCCGGCCGATGGTGCGCGGTCAGGGCGCTCGACCGCGGCCGCTGCGAGCACCTGGTCGAGCACGGCATCCGCCTCGTCCTGCACCTGCGCGGGGTCGACACCGACACCGGCATCCGCCACTGTCCTCTCGACCGGGTGCGTCTCGAAGAGCTCGGCACGCAGCGGCCAGAGGCCGTCGAGCGCGGCGAGGAGGCGCCGACGCGACTCCTCCGTGCCCTGCGCGAGCGTGATGAACCAGCGCCCCGCGAAGTCGCGATGATAGGCGACCTCCTTCGCGCCCTTCGCCGCGACGGCGGCGAGCACGGCGTCACGGCTGCCCGACAGCCGCTCGAAGAGCGCATGGCGCCAGGTCGAGAAGATCAGGATGCGGGCGATCGTCTCGGCGAAGTCGCCGTTCGGCACCTCGGCGAGGCGCACGCTGCGGAAGGCGCTGTCGTCGCGGAAGAAGGCGAGCCGGTCCTCGTCGGGCACCGGCGAGCCGTCCGGCAGCGCGGGCACCACGGACGGGTCGGCGGCGGCCGCGCGCGCCAGCAGCAGGCGGGCCTGGCCGAGCAGGTCGAGGGCGATGTTCGCCAGCGCGATGTCCTCCTCGAGGTCGGGCGCGCGGCTGCACCACTCCGAGAGCCGCTGCGAGAGCACGAGGGCGTCGTCGCCCAGCATCAGGCAGTACGCGGCGAGCGCGTGCGGATCCACGCCGTCGGGGACGGTCGTGTCGACACCCGCGAGCGGGTCCTCGAAGTCGGTGCCGAACGCCCAGTGCGCGTCGTTCACCAGAAGGCCGGCGTACGCGTTGTCGTGGAACTCGTCTGTCATGTCGTCACGCCTCACATGTGGGGCACGTCGTCGGGGATCACGTAGAACGTCGGATGCCGGTACACCTTGTCGCCCGCGGGTGCGAACATCGGGTCCTTCTCGTCCGGACTCGACGCGGTGATCTCGTCGGAGCGCACCACCCAGATGCTCACGCCCTCGTTGCGGCGCGTGTAGACGTCACGGGCGTGCCGCAGCGCCATCTGGTCGTCGGCGGCGTGCAACGAGCCGACGTGCACGTGGTTCAGTCCGCGCTTGCCGCGCACGAACACCTCGTAGAGCGGCCACTCCGCCTTGACGTCGCTCATGCCGACTCCTCCTTCTCCGCGTGCGCCATCGCCGCCTCTCGCACCCACGCACCGTCCTCCCACGCCTTGCGCCGGTGCTCGATGCGCTGCGTGTTGCAGGGGCCGTTCCCGCCGACGACCGCCCAGAACTCGTCCCAGTCCGGTGTGCCGAAGTCGTAGTGCCCTCGCTCCTCGTTCCAGGCGAGGTCCGGGTCGGGCAGGGTGACACCGAGCGCCTCGGCCTGCGGCACCGTCATGTCGACGAACCTCTGCCGCAGCTCGTCGTTGGTGTGGGTCTTGATGCCCCAGGCCATCGACTGGGCTGTGTTCGGCGAGGAGTCGTCCGGCGGGCCGAACATCATCAGCGAGGGCCACCAGAACCTGTTCACCGATTCCTGCACCATCTCTCGCTGGGCGTCGGTCCCGCGCATCATCGTCATGAGCAGCTCGTAGCCCTGTCTCTGGTGGAAGGACTCCTCCTTGCAGATGCGGATCATGGCCCGGCCGTAGGGTCCGAACGAGGTGCGGCACAACGGCACCTGGTTGCAGATGGCGGCGCCGTCGACCAGCCAGCCGATCGTGCCGACGTCGGTGTACGACGGGGTCGGGTAGTTGAAGATCGACGAGTACTTCTGCCGGCCCGAGATGAGGTTCTCAGTGAGTTCGTTCCGCGAGACCCCGAGCGTCTCGGTCGCGGAGTACAGGTACAACCCGTGCCCCGCCTCGTCCTGCACCTTGGCGAGCAGGATCGCCTTGCGCCGCAGCGAGGGCGCCCGGCCGATCCAGTTGCCCTCCGGCTGCATGCCGATGATCTCGGAGTGCGCGTGCTGCGCCACCTGGCGGATCACGGTCCTGCGGTACGCCTCCGGCATCCAGTCGCGCGGCTCGATGCGATCGCGGCGCGCGACGATCTCCTCGAAGTGCCCGTCGAGCCCCAGGTCGTCCTCGACCTTCATGCTGCACCTCCATCGGAGCATCCGGCCTATTTACTGACCGACCGTTCTGTACTACTCTGACACACGGAAGCGGGTGGCGCAATGCTGCCCCGCGCCCTCGATGACGAGCGAAGGGATGCCCCCAGTGACCACTCCACTTCTGGAGAGCTACGCCGCCGGCGCCTGGTTCCGCGCGGAAGACGAGGGCACGCCCCTTCTCGATGCCGCGACGGGTGAGGAGATCGCACGCATCTCCAGCGCGGGCCTCGACACCGCGGCCATGGTCGACCACGCGCGGCGCGTCGGCGGTCCGGCGATCCGTCCCCTGACCTTCCATGAGCGGGCGACCATGCTCAAGGAGCTCGCGCTGATGCTCAATCAGCACAAGGACGAGTTCTACGCCCTGTCCGCGCGCACCGGTGCCACGCGGCGCGATTCGGCGGTCGACATCGACGGCGGCATCGGCACGATGTTCTCCTACGCGAGCAAGGGCAAGCGCGAGTTGCCGAACGACGTCGTGTACTTGGACGGCTCCGTCGAGCAGCTCGGCAGGGGCGGCACGTTCCTGGGACAGCACGTCTACACGTCGCGTCCGGGCGTCGCGGTGCAGATCAACGCCTTCAACTTCCCGGTCTGGGGCATGCTCGAGAAGCTCGCCCCCGCGTTCCTCGCAGGTCTCCCCACGATCGTCAAGCCGGCGAGTCAGACCGCGTACCTCACCGAGGCCGTCGTCCGCAGGATCGTCGGGTCCGGCATCCTGCCCGAGGGCGCCCTGCAGCTGATCTCGGGTGGCGTCGGCGACCTGCTCGCGATGCTCGGCGCGCAGGACTCGGTGTCGTTCACCGGCTCCGCCGCGACCGCCGACCTGCTGCGCCGTGATCCCGCCGTGCAGGAGCGCGGGGTGCGTCTGCAGGTCGAGGCGGACTCGCTGAACGCGTCGGTGCTGGGCACGGACGTCACTGTCGAGGACCCGGAGTTCGAGTTGTTCGTCAAGGGTGTCGTCGCCGAGATGACGGTCAAGGCAGGCCAGAAGTGCACCGCGATCCGGCGTGCGATCGTGCCGGAGGCGATGGCGGATGCCGTGATCGCCGCCGTGTCCGCCCGACTGGCGCGCACCGTGGTCGGCGATCCGGCCGAAGAGCAGGTGCGCATGGGTGCACTCGCCAGCGTCGGTCAGCGAGAAGAGGTGCGCCGGGCCATCGCGAACCTGCGCCGCAGCTCCGACCTCGTGTTCGGCGACCCCGACCATGTCGAGGTGGTGGGCGCGGATGCCACGGCGGGCGCGTTCCTGTCTCCGATCCTGCTCCGCGCGCACGAGGGCGCCGCAGAACCGCATGAGGTGGAGCCGTTCGGACCGGTGAGCACGGTCATCACGTATCGCACCGTGGAGGAGGCGATCGCTCTCACCGCTCGCGGACGCGGCAGCCTGGTGGCATCCGTCGTGACGCACGATCCGGCGTTCGCCCGTGAGGTCGTGCTGGGGCTCGCTCCCTGGCACGGCCGAGTGCTGGTGCTCGACCGCGATGACGCGGCCGAGTCGACCGGGCACGGCAGCCCGCTGCCGATGCTCGTGCACGGCGGACCGGGGCGCGCAGGTGGCGGCGAGGAGCTCGGCGGCATCCGCGGGGTGCTGCACCACATGCAGCGCACGGCGGTGCAGGCGTCCCCGGATATGATGACCGCGATCACCGGACGCTGGACCACCGGCTCGGCGCGCCGCGTGGAGGATGTGCATCCGTTCCGGAAGAGCCTGCGCGATCTGCGCATCGGCGACAGCATCGTCTCGGCGCCCCGCACGGTCACGCTCGCCGACATCGACCACTTCGCCGACTTCACGGGCGACCGGTTCTACGCGCACACCGACCCGGATGCCGCCGGCGAAGAACCCGCTTTTCGGCGGCATCGTCGCCCACGGGTACCTCGTCGTCTCGCTGGCCGCCGGCCTCTTCGTCGATCCCGATCCCGGTCCCGTGCTGGCGAACTTCGGCGTCGACGGGCTGCGCTTCCTGACGCCGGTCAAGGCCGACGACAGCATCCGGGTGACCCTGACGGTCAAGCAGATCACCCCGCGCAGCTCGGCCGACTACGGAGAGGTGCGCTGGGACGCCGTCGTCGTGAACCAGGACGACGAGCCAGTGGCGACCTACGACGTGCTCACTCTGGTCGCGAAGGAGTGGCCACCCGCCGAGTGACGAGAGCTACGATCACGGCCCCAGCGGCGCGAGGACAGAGCGCGGCATCCGACTCAGAGCGGCGGAGTCACTCGAGAAAGTCGAGCCAGATCGTCACGCCCACGTCGGCCAAGCGTCGCAGAGTCGACGAGCTGATCGTTTCCGCGCCATGCGGGAACGTGATGAAGAGGCGGACGAAGACCTCCTCTGAGCGGAGAAGCTCCGCTGGCACGCCATCGAGACGATCGATGAGCGAAAGGATCGTACGATCCAGCTCCTCCGCTCGTCGCGCAGCGTCCTTCTCCGTGAACGGGAGGGTGCCCAACTGGTACCAGTGCGAACCATCCGTCACCCGCTCGTCGAACGTCTCGTACGCGGCCAGCTCTGCGATCGGCGCTGCATGCACCACGGCCAGACTCACGATGACGTAACCATCAGCGCTGTCGTCTAGCTTCATGTGCACGCTCAGAGCCTGGCACAGTCGCCCTGACGATGCCTGCTCAGGCGATCATGTCCTTCACCATCGGCACGACCTTCTCGCCGTACAGCTCGATCGAGCGCTGGTGGTCCGCGTGCTGCACGGGCTGGTCGTACTTGAAGTCGAAGCGGTCGACCTTCAGCACCTGCAGCGTCGCGGCGATCTTCCGTGCGACGGTCTCGGGAGACCCGACGTACAGCGCACCGGACTCGATCTCGCGCTCGAAGTCGCCGACGGCGGGCGGCGGCCAGCCGCGCTCCTGACCCATCCGGGTGCGCATCGCGACCCAGCCGTCGTGCACCAGTGCGCGCGCCTTCTCGTCGGTCTCGGCGACGAGTCCTGGCGAGTGCACCGCGACCGGCTGCCTCTCGACACCGAACTGATCCTGGGCACGCTCGAACAGGTCGACGTACGGCGCGAATCGCGCGGCCGGCCCGCCGATGATGGCGAGGAACAGACCGAGGCCGTGCCTGGCCGTGCGCACGACGGAGTCCGGGCTGCCGCCCACCCCCACCCAGGCCCGGAGGCCCCGCTCGGTCGTCGGATAGACCCGCTGATCGGTCAGGGCCGCGCGGGTGCTCCCCTGCCAGGTCACCGGCTCCTCCTTCAGCAGCGCGGCGAGCAGCTCGAGCTTCTCCTCGAAGAGCACCTCGTAGTCCTGCAGGTCGTAGCCGAACAGCGGGAACGACTCGATGAAGGAACCGCGCCCCGCGACGATCTCGGCCCGCCCGCCCGAGACGGCGTCGAGCGTCGCGAAACGCTCGAAGACGCGCACCGGGTCATCGGAGCTGAGCACGGTGACCGTCGAACCGAGTCGGATCCGCTCCGTCTTCGCGGCGACCGCAGAGAGCACCATCTCGGGACTCGAGACCGCGAAGTCCGGACGGTGGTGCTCACCGATCCCGAAGAAGTCCAGCCCCGCCTGATCCGCGACGACGGCGTCGTCCACCAGATCACGGATGACCTGCGGATGCGGCAGCGACCGCCCGTCGGCATCCGTCGTGACTCCGCCGAAGGTGTCCAGCCCGAATTCGATCTCGCTCATGCCGGAGTCAACGTTCCATGCATCCGAATGTATTCCTCACTCGGTGACGGCGTGACTTGACCTTGACACGGTGCCAAGGTCTTCGATGTGATGTGGAGGTGGTCGACATGACGAACACAGAGAGCGCAGCACAGCGCGCCACGGCACTCCGCCACGCCCTCGCGCAACCCGATGCCTCTTCACGGCTGCAGGCCGCGCTGAGTGCAGGCACCACGCCGGACCCCGAGTACGTGGAGGAGCTGATCGCCCGGTGCGCGATCGAACCGGACTTCTACGTGCGCGACATGCTGACCTGGGCCCTCACCCGGCAGGACCCGGCGCTCACGCTGCCGCGACTGCTCCCCGAGCTGCACTCCCCTGCTCCTCAGGCCCGAAGTCAGGCGCTGCACACGCTGTCGAAGATCGCGGACCCGTCGATCTGGCCGGAGATCCCGCCCGGCCTGCTGGTCGACGAGGACGACGAGGTCGCCCGCACCGCCTGGCGCACATCCGCGGGTCTGGTGCCTGAGGGCGCCGAGACCGCACTCGCCGAGACCCTGTCGACGCAGTTCGGCCGCGGCGATCGCGACGTGCAGCTCAGCCTGAGTCGCGCTTTCGCAGTGATCGGCGAACCCGCAGCCTCGTCGGTGGCGAGAGCGACGGATCACAACGAAGAACATGTGCGCATCCACGCGATCGCAACCGAACGGATCATGTCCGACCCCGAGGAGGGGTTCGACGCGGCGATCGCGGAGGCCAGGCGCGTCTTCGCGCTGCGTAGCGCACCGCAGACAGGAGACCGCTGATGCTCATCGGCGAGGTCGCCGCGCAGTCCGGCATCAGTGCGCGGATGCTGCGGCACTACGACTCCATCGGTCTGGTGTCCCCGAGCGAACGCACGGCCGGCGGATACCGCCGGTATTCCGAGGAGGACATCAGGCGACTGTTCCACGTGGAGGCGCTGCGTTCGCTCGGGCTCACCCTGCAGGAGGTCGCCGATGCCCTCGACGATCCGGCGTTCACACCCGGATCGGCCGTGGACGGCCTCCTGGGCCGCACCCGGGAGCGGATCGAACGCGAGCATCAGCTGCTCCGACGTCTCGAACGGGTCCGGGACAGCGGTCCGGGGGCCTGGTCTGAGGTGCTCCGCATCATCGGCCTGATGCACGGTCTGGACTCAGAGGACCCGTCGGCCAGGCAGCAGGCGGTGCTCACCACTGCACCGGAGCAGCGCGATGCGGCGATGCTCGTCGACGCCGCGATCAAGGAGACCGATCCGAACGCGGCCGGAGCATTCGACTGGGCGCTGGCGCGGATCGGTGACGACGCCGTGCCCCTGCTCGCCGAGGCGCTGGGCTCCTCCGACGAGCCCCGCCGCCGGCGGGCCGCCGCGACGCTGGAGAAGATCGGTTCCGCACGCGCACTGAAGGCGCTCGGTGCCGCGTCCGCCGATCCGGTCGTGACGGCACGCGCTGCGCTCGCGAGGGGCCGTCATGGCGATGCCGGCGCCGTTCCCGCGCTCATCGGACTGATCGTCGAGGGGCGGAACGACGTCGAGGCCGCTGATGCGCTGGAGACCCTCGCCGTACAATCCGACCAGGCATCCGAGATCCTCGATGCGCTGGCAGGGCAGCTGGAGAGCTCCGCCGGCGGAGCCCGGTTGCGCTTGACATCGGCGCTCGCGGGAATCCCTGGTGAGCGGGCACGCACCATCCTCGGCGAGCTCGCTGAGGACGACGACGAACCCGTCGCGCTGACGGCGAAGTACCTGCTCCGCATGAGGGCGTATCCGACGTGAGCGCGCCGGCCGTCGCTCTGAACCCGGTCAGTCCGCGGTGAGGTGCGCACGCTGTTCGATGAGCGGGCACGCGAAGACGTCCCGCTCTCCGAGCCCGACGCGGTTGATGTATCTGATCACGATCGCGTAGGAGGCGAAAAGACCCGTTTGCGTATAGGGGACGCCGTGCGCGCGGCAGTACTCGGCGATCACCGGCGCAGCGCGGCGTAGGTGCGGGCGGGGCATCGAGGGGAACAGGTGATGCTCGATCTGATAGTTCAACCCGCCCATAGCGACGTCAAGGAACCGGCTACCGCGGATGTTCCTGCTCATCATCACCTGCCGCCGCAGGAAGTCCAGCTTCATGTCTCGGGGGACGACCGGCATCCCCTTGTGATTGGGGGCGAAGAGACGCCCATGTAGAACCCGAACAGTCCCAGCTGTACGGCGAGGAACGTCACGGCGATACCCGGCGACAGCACGACGAACACCAGAACCAGGTAGCCGACCATCCGCAGGGCGAGGAACGTGATCTCCACCCAGCGCCGCTCCAGGCGACCGCGGGCGAAGACCCGGCGCACGCTCGACGCGTGAAGCGAGATCCCTTCGAAGAACAGGATCGGGAAGAACAGCAGCCCCTGATGCGCACGCAGCCATGTGATCGCCGGATTGTGCTGACGGGCCGCTGTCTCAGCGGTGACGGCGATGACGGGCAGCTCGATGTCGGGATCCGATCCGAGCTTGTTGGGATTGGCATGGTGCCTTGTATGTTTGTGCTGCCACCATCCGTAGCTCATGCCCACCAGCAGGTCACCGAGGACCAGGCTGATCCAATCGTTCCAGCGGCCCGAGACGAAGATCTGTCGATGCGCGGCATCATGACCGAGAAACGCGATCTGGGTGAAGACGATGGCGAGGACCACGGCGGTGAAGAGCTGCCACCAGGTGTCCCCGATCCAGACGAAGGCGCCGAGGCAGATGGCGAGCACGAGTGGTGCGCCGATGAGTTTCGACCAGTAGTAGCCGTAGCGCCGACGCAGCAGTCCGCGGACGCGGATCTGCTGTGCCAGCACGGTGAAAGTGCTCGATCCGCGCGCCCCGCTTTCGCGAGGGCGCGTACGGATCGTCGGACGGATGCCGTCCATGATGACTTCTCTCCGGCGTCGCCCTAATCGCGGACGGCGCCTCCTTCTTCCAACCAGTCCGAGATGCGCGCCTCGTCATCGGACGGAGTCTCGACGGGGCGACGGGCGAAGGTGACGGACTCAGCGAGGGCGGCGACGGCCGCAGCTCGCTGCTGTTCGCGGTCGGAGGCGTCCTGGTACCGATGGGCCGCGATCGCCCGTTCGGCGTGAAGGGCGGCGCTGATCTCGGCGAGCCGAGTGGCGAGCACGGCGCCGAGTCCGTCCCGGAGTTCCTCCAGGTTGGTGTTCGCGATCTCCAGTCGTCGATCTGCGACATGCAGTTCGACGGTCGGGAATCCGTTCGCCGCCAGGTATGCGCGCGTCTCGCCTCCCTGGATCGCGGCGACCTCGTCGCGATCAGTCTTGCGTGTGAACACCGCTTCCACGGTGTAGCGGTCCGGTGCCTCGTCCGTCAGGAGCGTCGCGGGAAGCGAGCCGACGAGAATGGATCCGAGCCCCAGCAGTCCAGGGTCCTGCCCTGCGATCTTCACTTGTGTGTTCATGAACCGACGGTACGCCTCGAACATGTGTGCGCTCACAGGTTGCATCGCCCTGCCGGAGCCTGTGAAGAGCCCTCACCGGATCGCGCGCGTCCCCATGGACCGTCATCACGGTGAGAGCTCTCATTCCACAATGAGCAACCAGATCCTCGCGCGGATCGGTGGCTCATTCGCGAGACTACACCGCTCGCTGCTTCGCCGATAGTCTTCGTCTCAACCGCGCTCGTCCGGGCGCTGGGATGCTATGTGTTTCGGTTTCGACGCCCGGACACCATCCTCGAGATCCGCACGCGCCGAGGTCCCCGCGGTCGCCGAGTACGTATGCCAGTGCAACCCCACAGCGCGATCCCAGCTGGTGTCCCCTTCGCTCGGGGCACGCGGACGGCGCTTTGCGCCGCCGTCACTCCTGTGTGCGGTCGCTTCGCGGTCGGCATTCTCATCGGGCGAACTCTTGCTGGTCATTTCCTGACCGTACGCGCCCGACATGTACGCGCTCACAGGTTCGAGGACGATGCCCGCAACTTCCCGCAGGAGCTCCCGTCCCAAGCAGACGGAGACGCACTTGCTGTGAATGTGTCCGGTTCTCGCCATTCGCCTTGGATGACGCGTACGGTGAGGATCATGTGGACAGTACTCGTGATCCTGCTTGTGGTCTGGGTGGTGCTGTCAGTCGTCGGATTCGCGTTCCAGGGTCTCCTGTGGCTGGCCATCATCGGAATCGTGCTCTTCGTCGGCACCCTCATCTTCGGATTCTTCCGGCAACGGGCCAAGCGTACGGCCGCCTGAGTCTCGTCCGGCTGCACCTGCCGGAGTGCAGATGTCGAGCGTTGCTGCTCTGAGAGCGATCCGCGCCCGCTTGACCAGCCCGAAACCATCTCCGTCCAGCTCGATTCCGCGCGGAGTCTCGAAGCGGGCGTCGAACCTCGTGCCCTGCGCATACACCAGCGCCTTCAGATCAGGTGCAAGCCGGAGCATGCTCCGGCCGAATCGGGATCGATGGGCGAGGCCCTGAAATGTCAGACGGGTCCCGATGCTGGCCCATCCCAGTCGCCCCTTCGGACGGAGCATCACCACGTCCAGCAGTCCGTCATCGACCTTCGCATTCGGGATCAGCAGCATGTTGCCGGTGAGGGTCCCGCAATTTCCGACGATCACCGTGTGCGCACGCGCCGATCGGGTGCGGCCCCCGTCGATGCGGTAGTCCAGATGGAACAGACGATTCGCGATGACCGACCGGGCGATAGGTGCCACATACGCCATCCAGCCCAGGCGCTTCTTCGCCAGCGCGCTCGTGTTCTCGGCCATCTCCGCGTCCAGCCCGATGCCGGCCATCACCAGGAACAGGTGGGTGCGCCGTTCTCCGGACTCGTTCTCGAGCTCGGCGACACCGACATCCACTGCTCTGGTCACCCCCGAGAACGCCGCGGCGATCGCGCGATCGACATCGTTCAACGGAAGACCGAGGTTTCGGGCCAGGAGGTTCCCGGTCCCGGCGGGCAGCAGCGCGATCGGCGTACCGCTCCCCTGCGCCGCCTCCGCGCCCGTTCGCACGGTGCCGTCCCCGCCGGCGATGATCATCACTGCGGGTTCACCCGCAAGCGCCTCTTCGGCTGCCCGCAGCCCGGAGTCCTCACCGCTCGTCTCGTACCAGCGCGATGTATCCCACCCGTGCGCGTGCTCCTGCTCAGCGACGGCGCGCCGGACGCGCTCAAGCGGCACCTTGACCGGGTTGTAGACGACCGCCGCATGCTGTGTCCGCACACCTCGAGCCTAAGCGCAGGATGACAGCCGGCGGCGACGCGCACCGGTTCCAAGTTTCCGTCGGATGAGTTGTCCACAGACGCAAGAAGGCCCGCCTCCCCAGTGTTCACTAGGGAGGCGGGCCTCTTCATGATGCGACAGCGGTCAGTGGAGCTGGGGGGAATCGAACCCCCGTCCGACGCTGAGTCTCCACGCCTTCTCCGGGCGCAGTCTGTGCAGACGTTCTGCTCGGCTCCGACCTTTGTCACAGACACCTAAGTCGACAAGCCCAGCCTGGGAAGAGTCCCGTGCGACGTCCAGACGCCATCGCACAGCAAGATTCCTAGATGACGCCAGGATCCGTATCGGAATCACATACGGTCTGACGGACTATCGGGCTCGCTTACGCAGCGAGGGCGAAGTCAGTGCGCTTTGCATTGGCACTTATTGTTTTGCAGGGAGCGTTCACGAGATAACCCTGCATCCTCGGCCCGCTTCTCGTGGATTCACAGGCGCCGTCGAAACCGATCAGCCCCGTGGACCTTCTTGCGAAGGAGCCGCTGTCGCACTGTTGATTTACCACCTCGGATGCATCGCAGCCGAGCACTACAGACTACAACGGATACCGGGCCCGCGCCGTTCCGCATGCCGGTCCGTGTGCCGTAGAGTCCCCCTCATGAGCGATGTCATCATCACCGTACGGGGCGAGAACGAGGCGCGCATCGCGCCGGAGCGCGCCGTGATCCAACTCACGATCCGCGCCGAGGGGCCCGAGCGGGCCTCCGCCGTCGACGAGGCCACCCGCCTCGCCGAGCCCGTGCGGCAGAGCATCGTCGACCGCAAGGACGACGGTGCCGTCGTGGAGTGGTCGAGCACGCGGATGACGGTGCACGCGGAGCGCCCGTGGAACAACGAGGGCAAACGCCTCGCGCCGGTCTATCACGCCGCGATCTCGTTCACGGTGACGTTCCCCGAGGCGGCGGAGCTCTCGCTCTGGGTGTCGGATGTCGCAGTGCGCGACGGCGTCGAGATCGGCGGCGTCGACTGGCAGCTCACCCCTCAGACCAGGGCACGCACCGAGCGGGACGTCGCCGCCGAGGCGGTGTCCGTCGCGGTCGCACGCGCCGAGGCCTACGCCGCAGCCCTCGGCCTGCACACCGTGCAGCCCGTGGAGATCGCCGACCTCGGTCTCATCTCCCGGCACGAGTCGGCCGCCCCTCCCCAGGGCAAGATGATGATGCGCGCGGTGGCGTTCGACTCCGCTGCTCCCGGCATGGTGTTCGAGGCCGAGGACATCGTCGTGTCCGCGACCGTCGAGGCCCGTTTCAGCGCGAGCTGACTGTGAACGGCGCGAGTTCGGCTGCGAGGCGCTCGGAGACGTGCGCGTGGATCGCGGTGCCGTTCTCCTCGTGCTCCGCCGAGATCAGCACGCCGTTCTCATGCACGGCCGAGACCAGGTCTCCGCGGTCGTAGGGCACGAGGGCCCGCACCTCGACGGCCGGCATCGGCAGCGCCTCGTCGATGGCCGCGCGCAGTTCCTCGATGCCCTCTCCGGTGCGGGACGACGCGAAGTGCGCTCCGGGCACGAGTCCGCGCAGCACGAGCCGCTCGTCCTCTGTCAGCAGGTCGGCCTTGTTGAACACGACGATCTCGGGGATGCCGCGCGCACCCAGGTCGCCCATCACATCCCGTACGGTCTGCAGCTGCGCCGAGGGATCGGGATGCGAGCCGTCCACAACGTGCACGATCACGTCGGACTCGGCGACCTCTTCGAGCGTGGAGCGGAAGGCCTCGACGAGCTGATGCGGCAGGTTGCGCACGAAGCCGACCGTGTCGGTCAGCGTGTACACGCGGCCGTCGGCGGTCTCGGAACGCCGCACCGTGGCATCCAGAGTCGCGAACAGCGCGTTCTCGACCAGCACACCGGCGCTCGTGAGCGCGTTCAGCAGACTCGACTTGCCCGCGTTCGTGTACCCGGCGATCGCGACCGACGGGATCGCATTGCGATGCCGCTCAGCACGCTTCGCCTCGCGCGCGGGCGCGAAGTCGCGGATCTGCTTGCGCAGCAGCGCCATCTTGGTGCGGATGCGGCGGCGGTCCAGTTCGATCTTGGTCTCACCGGGTCCGCGCGATCCCATACCCGCACCGCCGGCGCCGACCTGTCCACCGGCCTGACGGCTCATCGACTCGCCCCAGCCGCGCAGGCGCGGCAGCAGGTACTCGAGCTGCGCGAGCTCGACCTGCGCCTTGCCCTCGCGGCTCTTCGCGTGCTGGCTGAAGATGTCCAGGATGACGGTGGTGCGGTCGATCACCTTGACCTTGACCACGTCCTCCAGGGCGCGCCGCTGGCTTGCGGCGAGTTCCGTGTCGGCGATGACCGTGTCGGCGCCGACTGCGCGCACGATGTCTCGCAGCTCCTCGGCCTTGCCCCGGCCGAGGTAGGTGGCGGGATCCGGATGCGGGCGACGCTGCAGCAGCCCGTCGAGGACTACGGCGCCCGCCGGTCTCGGCCAGGGCGGCGAGTTCGCGCAGCGAGTTCTCCGCGTCGTCCTGGGCGCCCTGCGGGTACACGCCGACCAGCACCACGTTCTCGAGCCGCAGCTGCCGGTACTCGACCTCGGTGACGTCCTCGAGTTCGGTCGACAGCCCGGCCACACGCCGCAGCGCATGCCGGTCCTCGAGGTCCCACTGGTCGCCGTCCGCCGGAGCCGTACCCGGCTGTCGCAGCATCCTGCAGCGCCTGGGCGCCGCCGAAGACGATCGGCTCGATCCGCGGCTCCGCGTTCGCGAGCACCCGGTCCAGGGAGTCCTGCGTGTTGTCTTCGTTGTTGGGGTTCGTCATCCGGTCCGGATTCCTGCTTTCTCGATAAGAGCGTCTTAACCCTAGCCCGCTGCGTCCGCTACGCTCGCGGTATGGGGTCCGACCATTACTTCACCGCGACCCCGGCCAGTGCGGAGAACCTGCGGAACATCCGCGTCACCCTCGCCGGCCGTGACCTCGAAGTCACGACCGCCGGCGGTGTCTTCAGTCCCGACCGCCTTGATGCCGGAACCGCTGTGCTGTTCGCCAACATGCCGCCGCTGCCGCCGGGCGGGGAATTCCTCGACCTCGGATGCGGATGGGGTCCGATCAGCCTGACCATGGCACTGTCTGCACCGCACGCCACCGTGTGGGCGGTCGATGTCAACGAGCGCGCCCTCGATCTGACGCGCCGCAATGCAAAGGCACTCGGCCTCACCAATGTCAACGCCGTACTGCCCGACGATGTTCCCGACGACGTGGTGTTCCGCACCATCCGATCGAATCCGCCCATCCGCGTCGGCAAGAACGAGCTGCACGGCATGCTCGAGCGGTGGATCCCCCGGCTCGACGAGCGCAGCGACGCCTGGCTGGTCGTGCAGCGCAATCTCGGCGCCGACTCGCTGCAGCGCTGGATCGATGCGACCTTCACCCCGGGCTACAGCGTGTTCCGTGCGGCCACCGGCAAGGGTTACCGCGTGCTGAAGGTGCGCAAGCACGGCACCCCGCCGACCGAACCTGTCGCTCTGCCGTCCTGACGCCGGCCGAGACGGCGCCGGACCGCTCGTTCCGGCGAGCATCTGCGAAGCCGGCGACGAACCACCCACACGCACACGAGACGTCCGTGCCGTGCGCGCGGCTCCCGCAGAGGTGGGTGTCTCGTGCCGGACGGGGTGGAGCGCGTCTCAGGCCAGGTCGATCTCGCCGGTGTAGACCAGCTGCGCCGGACCCGAGAGGGCGACGTGCTCGCCGTCCTCGGCCGGGAACATGCGCACGCCGAGCGTTCCGCCCGGAACCTCGACGCGCCAGTTCGACGGCGCCTTCTCCCCGCCCAGTACCGCACGGCGAGGGCGGTCGCAGCGACCCCGGTGCCGCAGCTGAGTGTCTCGCCGACACCGCGTTCGTGCACACGCATCCGGACGTGACCTACGCCGTCACGTACCAGCGGCTCGCCCGGAACGACGAACTCGACGTTCGCGCCCTCGGAGGGCGCGGGGTCGAGGATCGGCCCGACGTGCAGGTCGAGCCCGACCAGTTCCTGCTCGGATGCCAGTGCGACCACGACGTGGGGGTTGCCGACGTCGATGCCGGTGCCCGGACGCGGAACTGCGAGGCCGCGTGCCTTCACGAGCGGCTCGCCGCCGGCGAGCCGCCAGCGGCCGAGGTCGACCTGGTAACCGGTCTCGCTGCGCATCACGTCGCGGACGCCCGCGCGGGTTCCGATCGGCAGCGTCGAACCCGGCTCGAGGGTCGCGAGCCCGGCACGCACCAGGTAGTGCGCGAAGACCCGGATGCCGTTGCCGCACATCTCGGCGACCGAGCCGTCGGCGTTGCGGTAGTCCATGAACCACTCCGCGTTCGGCTCTTCCGCGAGTGCGGCGGCGCCGTCGGAGAGCGCGGAGGACCGCACGACGCGCAGCACGCCGTCGGCGCCGATGCCGAAGTTGCGGTCGCACAGCACGGCGACCTGCTCGGCGCTCAGCTCGAGTTCGCCGTCGGGGTCGGCGATGATGACGAAGTCGTTGCCGGTGCCGTGCCCCTTGGTGAATGCGACCATGCCCTCAGTCTATTCAGCGGCGGAAGGCGCCTCGTTCAGACGGCGGACTCCGCGGGTGCGTCGACGATCAGCCGCTTGCCCGTCATGCCGATGTCGAAACGCTCGTACCCGATCTGATCGTAGAAGGCGAAGACGATCTCGTTTCCCGGGCGGACCATCAGCTGCACCTTCGGGCAGCCCAGTGCGAGAAGCCGGCGCTCCGCCTCTTCGACCAGCGACCGTCCGATGCCCTCGCCCCTTCGGTCGGCGGCGCTGGCCAGGTAGTAGATCCAGCCCCGATGCCCGTCGTAGCCGGCCATGACGGTGCCCACGATCCGCCCGGACTCCTCGGCGACGACGAGCAACTCGGGCCAGACGGCGAGCATCCGCTCGATGTCGGCGTGCGGGTCGTTCCAGGGCCGGGTCAGACCGGCCTCGTCCCACAGCGCGATGACGGCGTCCTCGTCCGCCCTGTCGAAGGTCCGTAACTGCACGGTCACTAGTGTCTCCGTTCTACGCGCCCTTGAGCACGCGGTAGCGCGTGCAGGCGAACGCCCTATTGCGCGCGACGTCGATGAGTTCCAGGTCAAGAGTACGGGGCAGCAACGGCGCTCCGGATCCCAGAGTCACCGGTGCGTACTGCACCCACACCTCGTCGAGCAGACCGGCGTCGGCGAACTGCCCGGCCAGGTCTCCCCCGCCGACGATCCAGAGGTCCTTGCCGTCGGCGACTTCCGTCATCTCGGCGTGCGCCTCGCGCACGTCGCCCTGGGTCAGCCGCAAGCCTGCCCCCTCGGGCAGGTCGAGGGGGCGATGCGAGAAGATCCAGCCAGGCAGCGTGTGACTCCAGCCGTCCTCGTCGTGGTTCATGATCCACTCGAAGGTGTGCGCACCCATCGCCATCGCACCGAGCCCCGCACGGAAACCGGGGTAGGCCATCGGGCCGTCGTCGTCGATGTCCTGCTTCAGCAGCCAGTCCAGGGAGTGATCGGCGGTGGCGATGAAGCCGTCCAGCGACGAGGCGGTGTAGAAGTATGTGGTCATGCTGCCATGGTGCCTTCGGCCACCGACACTCGGAACCCCTCGGTCCTCGCAACGACGTGGTCCAGACTCGAGATATGGGATGCGACAAGAAGTCCGAGAAGAAACAGATCAGCACCGGCGGCAAGGTGCTCCTCACGATCCTGGGCATCGTGCAGGTCGCGTTCGCCGCACTGGCGTTCTGGGATCTCGCCGCTCGCGACGCCCGGCAGGTGCGCGGGCCGAAGCCTGCGTGGATCCCGGTGATCCTGGTGAACTGGATCGGCCCTGCGACCTACTTCGCGTTCGGCGTCAAGCCCGACGAGCTGTCAGTCAAGGATTGACCCTGCCCCCGTGTCCGGCTCGGCCCAGCGGATTCCGGGATACCGCTTGAACCACGACACCTGTCGGCGCGCGTAGCGGCGGGTCAGCGCCTGCGTCTCGGCGATCGCCTCGGCCCGCGACATCCGCCCGTCCAGCTCGGCGAGCGCCTGTGCGTAGCCGATCGCCTTGCGCGCGGTCACGCCGTCGTCGAGTCCCTCGCCGCGCAGCGCTCGCACCTCCTCCAGGAGCCCGTCGGCCCACATCCGCTCGACGCGCCGGTCGAGCCTCTGGACCAGTTCCGGACGGTCGACGTGCAGCCCGATGATGCGGGTGTCGGGATGCCACAACGCCGGCGCGTCCGGCAGAACCGCCCCGTGTGTCTCGGAGCCCTGCGCGATCACCTCGAGCGCCCGGACGATCCGCCGGCCGTTCTTCGGGTCGATCTTCGCCGCGGTGGCCGGGTCGAGCGCCTGCAGCCGGGCGAACAGCGCGCCGGTGCCCCGCGCGTCGAGCTCGGCCTCGAGCTCGGCACGCAGCGCGGCATCCCGTGGCGGGAAGCGGAAATCGAAGATCACGCTCGACACGTACAGCCCGGATCCGCCGACGAGGATCGCGTCGCCGCCGCGCGTGAGGATCGCCTCGATCGCCTCGCGAGCGATCGGCTGGTACCACGCGACTGCAGCCTCCTCCGTGACCTCGCGCACGTCGAAGAGGTGATGCGGGATGCCGCGGCGCTCGGCCTCGGTGAGCTTCGCCGTGCCGATGTCCATGCCGCGGTAGAGCTGCATGGCGTCGGCGTTGACGATCTCCGCCGGGTTGCCGCGCGCACGCAGACTCTCGGCGAGGTCCAAGGCGAAGTCGCTCTTCCCTGTCCCGGTGGCGCCGACGATCGTCCAGAGACGCGAGGTCATCGCACGTCCCCTATCGAGCGCGAAGACTTCACACGCCCACGCGCAGCGTGGGCAGCCCGAGGCGCACGGCGCCGGCCGTGCCCGGCTCGGGCAGGGCGCAGCTCTCGGCCTGCGCACGGTCCCACGCGTCGCCGCCGCGGGTGCGGCGGATGCGCAGCGGAGCGCCGGTCGGGTCGTCGGCGAGCAGATGGAACGGCGCCGCGTGCGTCACCGTCACGGTCACGACATCGCCGGGACGCGGCAGATCGGAGCCGGGCGTCACCTCGAAGTGCACCAGACGGTTGTCCTCGGCGCGGCCGGTGAGCCGGTGCGTCTCGGCATCCTTCTTCCCCTCGCCGACCGAGACCAGCACCTCGAGCTCGCGACCGACCTGCTTCTGATTCTCCTCGAGCGAGATGCGCTCCTGCAGGGCGATCAGGCGGTCGTAGCGCTCCTGCACGACCTCCTTGGGCACCTGGTCCGCCATGGTCGCGGCGGGCGTGCCCTCGCGGATGGAGTACTGGAACGTGAACGCCCCCGAGAAGCGGGCCTGCTCGACGACGCGCATGGTGTCCTCGAAGTCCTCATCGGTCTCCCCCGGGAACCCGACGATGATGTCGGTGGTGATCGCCGCGTTCGGGATCTTCGCGCGCACGCGATCGAGGATGCCGAGGAAGCGCTCACTGCGGTAGGAGCGGCGCATCACGCGCAGGATGCGATCGCTGCCGGACTGCAGCGGCATGTGCAGCTGCGGCATGACGGCAGGGGTCTCGGCCATGGCATCGATGACGTCGTCGGTGAACGCCGCCGGATGCGGGCTGGTGAAGCGGATGCGCTCGATGCCGTCGATCTCCCCGCAGCGCGCAGCAGCTTGCCGAAGGCCTGCCGGTCGCCGAACTCGACGCCGTAGGAGTTCACGTTCTGGCCGAGCAGAGCGACCTCGATCGCGCCGTCGTCGGCGAGCAGGCGGATCTCGTTCAGGATGTCGCCGGGACGGCGGTCCTTCTCCTTGCCGCGCAGGCTCGGCACGATGCAGAACGTGCAGGTGTTGTTGCAGCCGACCGAGATCGACACCCAGCCGCTGTGCGCGGAGTCCCGCTTGGTGGGCAGGGTCGAGGGGAACACCTCGAGGGACTCGAGGATCTCCAGTTCGGCCTCGCCGTTGTGGCGGGCGCGCTCGAGCAGGCTGGGCAGCGATCCCATGTTGTGCGTGCCGAAGACCACATCGACCCAGGGTGCCTTCTCGAGCACGGCGTCCTTGTCCATCTGCGCGAGGCAGCCGCCGACGGCGATCTGCATGCCCTCGTGCTTGTCCTTCTTGGACTTCAGATGCCCGAGCGTGCCGTACAGCTTCCCCGCGGCGTTGTCGCGCACGGCGCAGGTGTTGATGATCACGACGTCGGCGTCCTCGCCGTCGGCTGCACGGACATAGCCCGCGCTCTCCAGAGAGCCCGAGAGGCGCTCGGAGTCGTGCACGTTCATCTGGCACCCGAAGGTGCGCACTTCATAGGAGCGGTGATGCCCGCCGGCGTCGATCGCCGCCGACGACGGCGCGATGATCGTCGGTTCGCTGCGCGGAGTAGTCATGATGACAGCCATTCTACGAGCCGCCATCTTTATCGGGCTCAAAGGAAGCGCAACGACGACGCTACGTCCCGCTTCGTACCTTCTTCTCATCGGGCCCCGTCCGGAGCGCCCATCCCTGACCCCGACAGGAGCACACCCCTGAGATGAGCCCTCGAACGTTCCTCGCCAGATTCCGCACCCGGACCAAGGTGGTGGTCTCCGTGGTTGTCGTCATCGTCGCTGCCGCCGCCGTCTGGGTGTTCGCCTTCCTGCTGCCCGCGCAGAACGCGACGGCCGAGACGATCACCCGCACCACGACCGCGAGCCTGGAGACCCTCGAGAAGACCGTGCAGGGCACCGGCACGGCGACGCCCGCGGTGCAGGACGATGTCTCCTTCACCGTGTCCGGAACCGTCACCGCCGTGAAGGTCGCAGAGGGACAGACCGTCGCCGCCGGCGACGTCCTCGCGACCGTCGACACCCTTCAGCTCAACGCCGACCTGCTCGATGCCAAGGCCTCGCTCGCGGATGCCAAGGCGTCGCTGGCCGTCGCCCAGGACTCCGACGCATCGGATGCCCGCATCTCGGCCGCGTCCGCTGCGGTCGACGTCGCGCAGTCCGATGTGGACTCCGCGACCGCCGCTCTCGACGACGCCACTCTGAAGGCCCCCGCCGCCGGTCTGGTGACCACTGTCGGGATCGCCGTCGGCGACAAGGTGACGGGGACCGGGTCCTCATCGTCCTCGAGCCCGTCGACGCCCGTCGACTCCTCCGCCACGACATCGGCCAGCCCGTTCGGCGGCGGCAGCAGCAGCGGGTCGTCCAGCGATTCCGGCGCCAGCACCGCGGCCTTCACCATCGTCAGCACGAACGCATGGTCCCTCGACGTCTCGGTCGGCGAGACCGATATCGCGAACGTGAAGAAGGGCCAGCAGGTCGAGCTGGCCACCGACGACGGGGACGAGTACTTCGGCGTGGTCTCCGAAGTCGGGGTTCTTCCGGGCACCACCTCGGGCTCCGCCCAGTACCCGGTCACCGTGACGGTCACCGGCGACGGCAAGGGGCTGTTCGACGGCGTCTCGCTGACGGCATCCATCGTGTACCAGCGCCGGACCGATGTGCTGGCCCTGCCCTCGGCCGCGGTCACCACCGCTGACGGCAAGAGCACGGTCACCCTCGTCTCCGATGACGGGAAGCAGACCGAGACCTCCGTCGAGGTCGGCGAGACCAGCGGCGGCTACACCGAGATCGTCTCGGGCATCTCCGAGGGCGACAAGGTCGTGCTCACGAGCTTCACGCCCGGTGAGGGGAACTCGGGGCAGTTCCCTGGCGGAGGACGGGTGCCCGGCAACGGCGAGTTCCCCAGCGGCGGAGAGTTCCCCAGCGGCGGGCAGATGCCCGGCGGCGGCGAGTTCCCCGGCGGGAACGGAGGCCAGCGATGAGCGGCCCCGTCATCGAGCTGATCGGCGCACGCAAGACCTACCACTCTGGAGATCTCGAGTTCGAGGCCCTGCGCGGCATCGACCTCCAAGTGCACGAAGGCGAGTACCTCGCGATCATGGGCCCGTCTGGTTCCGGCAAGTCCACGCTGATGAACATCCTCGGATGCCTCGACGTGCTCACGGACGGCGAGTATCGGCTCGGCGGGGAGGACGTGTCGCAGCTCAGCGAAGCTGCCCTCGCGCAGGTGCGCAATCGCCGGATCGGGTTCGTGTTCCAGCAGTTCCACCTGCTGCCGTCGCTCTCGGCACTGCGCAATGTCGAACTGCCACTGGTGTACGGCGGCATCGGCAGAGCGGAGCGGCACGATCGCGCCGTCGCCGCGCTGAGCAAGGTCGGACTCGAGCAGCGGCTGCACAACCGCCCGGGTGAGCTGTCCGGCGGGCAGCAGCAGCGCGTCGCGGTGGCCAGGGCCCTGGTGGGCGAGCCGACCATGATCCTGGCGGACGAGCCGACGGGAAACCTCGACTCGACCTCCACCGACGACGTTCTCGGCCTGTTCGACGAGCTGAACGACGCGGGCCGCACAATCGTGCTCATCACCCACGAGCACGATGTCGCCCGGCGCGCCGAGCGCGTCGCCCTGGTGCGCGACGGCCAGATCACGGAGTCCGCGGAGGTGGCGGCGTGAACTGGTCCGAGACCTTCAGCACAGCCTGGCATGCGATCCGCTCGCACACGCTGCGATCCCTGCTCACCGTCCTCGGCATCCTGGTCGGCGTCGCCGCCGTGGTCGTGACGGTCGGCCTCGGCCTCGGCACGCAGAAGGATGTCAGCGAGCAGATCAGCTCGCTGGGCAGCAACCTGCTCATCGTCTCGCCAGGGTCCAGCACCGATTCCAGTGGCATCCGCGGCGGATTCGGCACTTCGACGACGTTGAAGGCGACGGATGCCGCAGCGCTGCAGTCCGAGGTCGCGGCCCCGGACGTGCAGAGCGTGGCCCCTGAGAAGACGTCGTCGCTGTCGCTGGTCGCCAATGACACGAACTGGACGACCACCGTCACGGCGACGACGACGGACTGGCCCGAGGTGCGCTCTCGCACCCTCGCCACCGGCTCGTTCTTCACCGATGAGGACTATGCGTCGAACGCGCATGTCGTCGTGCTCGGCTCCGAGACCGCATCCGAGCTGTTCGGCCGCACCGGAGTGGTCGGGCAGTCCGTGACGATCGACGGCACCGCCTTCGACATCGTGGGAGTGCTCGACTCGGCCGGCTCGAGCTCGTCGTCCAATCTCGACGATGCCGCCGTGATCCCGCTTTCGACCGCGGCCAGCACCGTGATGGGCGGCACGAGCTCGTCGGCCGTGAACACGATCTACGTCAAGGCTGTGTCCGACGACGTGCTCTCCGGCGCATATCAGGAGGTGCAGTCGGTCCTGCTGAACCTGCACGGCATCACCGACGCCGACAGCGCCGACTTCACCGTCGAGAGTCAGGATGCCCTCGTCGACACCGCGACCGCCGTCTATCAGACGCTCACGGTTCTGCTCGCGGGCGTCGCCGCCCTGTCGCTGCTGGTCGGCGGGATCGGTGTGATGAACATCATGCTGGTCTCTGTCACCGAGCGCACCAGGGAGATCGGCCTTCGCAAGGCGCTCGGTGCGCCGCCGGGAGCCATCCGCAACCAGTTCCTGCTCGAGGCGACCGTGCTCGGCTTCGGCGGAGGCATCGTCGGCGTGATCCTCGGCGTCGTGGTCGCCCTGGTGCTGCCGGCGATCATCGGCAGCTCCGTGGTGCTGTCGCTCCCGATCGTGTTCCTCGCGATGGGCGTCGCCGTCGCGATCAGCCTGGTCTTCGGGGTGTACCCCGCCACCAGAGCCGCACGGCTCGTCCCCATCGACGCGCTCCGCAGCGAATGACCTCCCTCTCCCAAGGAAAGAAATCATGACTCTCAGCTCCTCCCGCTTCCGTACGGTGCCGACACCACGGTCACCCAGCGCGTCACGGTCGATGCCTCGACGATCGCCGTCGGCGACTGCGTCATGATCATGACCGATGAAGATGCGAAGACGGCGACCACGGTGACCGTCACCGAGGCCTCGGACGACGGCACCTGCGGCATGGGCGGCGGATTCCCCGGCGGAGGCGGCATGCCCTCCGACGGTGAACGTCCGGAAGGAATGCCGACGGACATGCCGACGGACATGCCGAGCGAGCGTCCCAGCGACATGCCCTCGGGCGGGCCGGGAGGCCGCGGCGGCTTCGGGTCGATGGTCTCGGGCGCGGTCACCGCCGTCTCCGACTCGGCGATCACCGTCGACGCCGTCGCCTTCGGCGAGGACGCGAAGACCACCAGCACCGAGGTGGCGCTGAGCGCCGACACGACGATCACGGGCACAGCCGCGGCCACCACCGCCGATGTCAAGACCGGACTGTGCGTGACGGCCATGGGTGAGGCCGACGACGCCGGCGGTTACGACGCCACGTCGCTGGCCCTCTCCGACCCCGACAGCAGCGGCGAGTGCACCGGCGCGTTCCCCGGTGGCGGGCGGATGCCCGGTGCGAACAGCGGTCAGGGAGGCGACTCCGAATGACGAACGACGACGACCTGTTCGACGCACTCGCCGGAACCGGCGACGAGTCATCCCCTGCGGAACGTGAGCCCCTGGGCGCGCGACTGCGGCATGGCACCGGGGCGCTCTTCGGCCGGCGCCGCAATCGCGTGATCGTCGGCGTCACCGTGACCGCGGTGGTGCTGGCATCCGGGACCACCGCGGTGTACGCCGCCACGCAGGGCGGCGACGGGAACTACCGCACCGCGGTCGCGGAGAAGGCCGATGTCACCGAGGCTCTGGATCTGTCCGGTCAGCTCGCGTCGGCGAACAGCGCCGATGTGGCCTTCCAGGTGGACGGCACGGTCTCCTCGGTGTCCGTCGCGCTCGGCGATGAGGTGAAGGCCGGGCAGAACCTCGCCACCCTGGACACCGGCGACCTGCAGGATGCCGTGACGAAGGCGGAGGATGCCGTGGCCGCGGCCGCGCAGACTCTCGAGGACGATCTGGAGGCGCAGGCGAACGGCACGGACTCCTCCGAGTCCGGCGCAGCGTCTCGTTCCGTCACGCCGCCGTCCGACAGCGCCGAGCAGGACGCACCCGATGGCTCGAGGTCTGGTGGTTCGACGCCGGGCGGCTCCACGCCCGGCGGCTCGACGACCGGCGGCGGGTCCGATGGGGGCGACGGTTCCGGATCCGGCGACGGAGACGGCGGAGAGAACGATGCCGAGACGGAGGCCTCGATCCAAGCCGTCACCGAGGCCCAGCAGAACCTTCTCACGGTGTACGAGCAGTCCGTGACCGCCGGCGAGGCTTCCACCGCGGCACTCGCCTCGGCGCGGGAGGTCTGCGCACCGTTCCTCGACGCGACGCTGGAGTTGCCCGCCGACGACGGCTACGACGCGACGGAGGATCCCGAGGCTCCTGCCGTCGATGATGCGACCATCGCCGCGCTGCAGAATGCGCTGAAAGACGCACAGGGCCGGCTGACCGACTGCCAGGATGCCGTCGCCACGACGCAGACCGCCCAGGAGTCCACCGAAGAGGCGAACGGCGCGGTCACGGATGCCGCAGAAGCTCTGAACGATGCGGTCGCGGCTCTGGAGGAGCAGCTTTCGTCTGCGGACCAGCCGACGGATGGATCGGGAGACGACTCGTCGCCGACGGCGGGCTCCGACGGGACGACGGCGAGCACCGACGGAACGACGGCGAGCACGAGCGCCTTCAGCTCGGCCCTGGTGATCCGCACCGCTGCAGTGACGAGCACCGCCGCCCCCGGCGAGATGGCCGGAGATTCCGCGGGATCCGGCACGATCACCGCCGAACGGATCCTCGCCGATCAGGCAGCGATCGACTCCGCCGAGGCGCAGCTCGCCATCGCGAAGCAGGATCTCGGGTTCGCCACGCTCACGAGCCCCATCGAGGGCACCATCGTCGCGGTGAGCCTCGCCACCGGTGACGATGTCACAGCGGGTTCCGACAGCGCGGTGATCACCGTCCAGAGCGCCGGCGGCTACATCGTCGACGCGAGCGTCGGCCTGTCGATGATCTCCAAGATCGAGGTGGGTCAGACCGGCACCGTCGCACTGCCGGCATTCGGTGCCAGTTATGACGCCACCGTCGCATCGATCGGCGTGCTCAACACGTCATCGAGCTCCACGCCGTCGTACACGGTGACCCTCGCCGTGGATGCAGGGGATGACGAGCCCCGAATCGGCGCGACCGCCACGGCGACCGTGCAGCTCGCGTCGGCGACCGGTGTCCTGACCGTGCCGACGTCCGCGGTGACACGATCCGGCTCCACCGCGACGGTCCAGGTGCTGACGGATGGAGCGCCGAAGCAGACGGTCATCACACTCGGCGCGATCGGCGCCGAACGCGCCGAGATCACCGATGGCCTTGCCGTCGGCGACGTCGTCGTGCTCGCGGATCTCGATCAGAAGATCACCTCGGACGACACCTCCGGCAGCGGCGGACGCACTGCTGGACGCTTCAGCTCGGGGGACTTCCCGTCCCCCGGGTCCGGGTTCAGCGACGGTGGCGACTTCCCCGCACCCCCGGGAAGCTGATCCCCAGGTCCGAGTGCGCCGAGGGGAGAACGTTCCCCCTCGGCTCACTCGGACTCGGTGAACCGCACCCGCGCGACCGAGCCGGCGGATGACGCTTCACGGAGGGCGGTGCGGGCCGCGTTCATCGCGACCGAGCCACCGAATCCGCGTCGCGACAGCTGACCGACCAGGCGCCGCAGCGCCGTGTCGGGATCGAGCCGCGCCATGGACCGGGCCTTGCCCCTCGCGTACTCGAGCGCTCGCTCGGTGTCGTCGTCCGGCAGGTCGGCGAGGGCCTCGTCGATGATGTCCCTGGGGATGCCCCGTTGCGCAAGAGAACGCGAGAGCGCGACGCGACCCTGTCCCTTCCGTTCGACGCCCGAGGTGACGAGGTGACCGGCGAGCGTGCGATCGTCGAGGTACCTGCGACGTTCGAAGTCGTCGATCACCTGATCGACCTGATCGCCGTCGAGGCCCGAGGTTCGCAGGGCGATACGTGCCTCCGACACCGACAGGGCACGGCTGCGGAGCTTGCGAACGAGGTTCTCCTCGGCACGGAATCGCAGCTCGTCGGGATCGGGGACGGTCTCTTCGCTTTCGGCGTCCGCGAGGTGCGGGGCGTCCGTGGGCCGGAGTGCACGCAGGCGCGGGGCGGCGTCCGGTCTCGTCTCTTCTCGCGACATGCGCGTGTGTGCACCGTACGCGGGATGCCGGGCGCCCGGGTCGGTGGGGTGCTCCGCGTCGCCCTCGTCCCAGGTGGAGCGCCAGAGTCCGGCGTCACCGGTGCGCCGTGGGACGGTGCTGCCTGCCTTCTCCGCAGTCGGTGCGGACTCCTCCTCCGTGGGGCCCTCTTCCGCGTCGCGCGATGGTCGAGGCGCGGAAGACGATCCGAACAACGGGATCACGGGGGCGAGACGATCGTCGTCGCCCCCGTCACGCATAGCTCACCCCGGTTGTTGAGCGACGCCGAAGCACGGTTGCTGAGCGACGCCGAAACATCAGGCCGGGCGGCGCTGAGCCAGCTCGTCGGCGGCGGACTCGGCCGGATCAGCCGCCCCGCCGATGCCGAGCTTCTGCTTGATCTGCGTCTCGATCGCCAGGGCGATGTCGTCGTTGTTGATCAGGAAGTTACGGGCGTTCTCCTTGCCCTGACCGAGCTGGTCGCCGTCGTAGGTGTACCAGGACCCCGACTTCTTGACGATGCCGTGCTCGACACCGAAGTCGATCAGGCTGCCTTCGCGGGAGATGCCGACCCCGTACAGGATGTCGAACTCGGCCTGCTTGAACGGCGGTGCCATCTTGTTCTTGACGACCTTGACGCGGGTGCGGTTTCCGACCGCGTCAGAGCCGTCCTTCAGGGTCTCGATGCGACGGATGTCGAGGCGCACCGACGCGTAGAACTTCAGCGCCTTGCCGCCGGCGGTGGTCTCGGGAGAACCGAAGAACACGCCGATCTTCTCGCGCAGCTGGTTGATGAAGATCGCAGTGGTCTTGGTCTGGTTCAGCCCACCGGTCAGCTTGCGGAGGGCCTGCGACATGAGGCGGGCCTGCAGACCGACGTGCGAATCACCCATCTCGCCCTCGATCTCGGCACGGGGCACCAGGGCCGCCACGGAGTCGATGACGACCAGGTCGATCGCACCCGAACGGATCAGCATGTCAGCGATCTCGAGCGCCTGCTCACCGGTGTCGGGCTGAGAGACCAGCAGCTGGTCGATGTCGACGCCGAGCTTCTTCGCGTACTCGGGGTCGAGCGCGTGCTCCGCGTCGATGAAGGCGGCGATGCCGCCGGCACGCTGGGCGTTGGCGATCGCGTGCAGCGTCAACGTGGTCTTACCCGAGGACTCCGGGCCGTAGATCTCGATGATGCGACCGCGCGGCAGTCCTCCGATGCCGAGGGCGACGTCCAGCGCGATCGATCCGGTGGGGATGACCTCGACCGGCGCGCGCTCGTCGCTGCCCAGTCGCATGACCGAGCCCTTTCCGAACTGGCGGTCGATCTGGGAGAGGGCGGATTCCAGGGCCTTCTCGCGGTCTGCGGGTGAGGGCATGACGTGCTCCTTCGTGCTCGAGTTCTGCCGCCTGTAGGCTGTCGCGCCCGACTCCGGCGGGGTCGGATCTGCGACAAGGCGTATGGCTTCAGGCCATGTCTTCACCGTACGAGGGGCCACCGACATCGCATCGGTGATACCCCCTGCTGTGGGAAGACTCCGGCAGGAACCCATCTGTGCAGAACGATACGCGCCCATCGAACACTTCTTCGACGACACGCCGCCGCAGCATCGATCAGAAGTGCGGTTGGACGGGACCGGTCAGTTCTTGCGCGGCTCCAGGCGCCCCACACCGTATCGCCGGCTCTGCGGCACATCGACCTCTTCGCACAGCGCGAGCCAGATCTCGCGCGGCGGCACACCGGCATCCAGCGCTTCGACGGCCGTGCGGCCGAGGCCGCCGAGCACGAGATCCTGAGTCAGGGCCGTTGCACGCGCGCCGAACTCGTCGTCGACGGCGCGCAGGAACTCACTGCGTCGCATCCGCGGTCAGCGCAGCGAGAGCTCGGGCTCGACCGAGGCGACCAGGTCGTCGGGCACCACGTCGGGGAAGACCTGCAGGCCCTCGAGCACCGAGATGCGGTCGCCGACCTCACGCATGATGATCGAGATGGGGACGTCGAGGGCCTCGGCGACCGATGCGAGGATCTCGCTGGACGCCTCCTTCTGACCGCGCTCGACCTCGCTGAGGTAGCCGAGGGCGACGGATGCCTTGCTCGCGACCTGCCGGAGCGTGCGCCCCTTCTGCAGGCGGAAGTCCCTGAGCACATCGCCGATCTCCTGTCGTACAAGGATCATCGGAACCTCCTCTCCATCGTCTCCGCCGGCTGTCGCGCCGAACGGATCGCCAGTCTAACCCCACCCGGGGTCTTCGAATCTACTGTTTCTCTCTGTGGTTCGGATGTGAGCGTTCGCCGTGTCATCAGCACATCTGGAAGAACCGGGAAGACGCCGCCGCTATTCCCTCACCAGTTCGAGAGCTGCGGCGATCGCGGCATCCGCGCTGCGACGGCGCACCTGTGCGCGATCACCGTCGAACACGAACGACCGCACCACCCGCCCCACGGGTGTCGCGACACCGACGTGCACCGTGCCGACCGGCTGACCGTCGGGCGAGTCGGGGCCGGCGATGCCGGTGGTGCTGATGCCCACGTCGGCGGGACGCCCGTCGACCAGGACCGTCCTTCGAACACCGTCGGCCATCTGCGCTGCGACGTCCGGATGCACCGGGCCGTGGGCGTCGAGCAGGACCTGGTCGACGCCCAGAAGGCTGTGCTTGACGGGGGTGGCGTAGGCGACCACGGCACCGAGCAGGGCGTTCGACGCGCCGGGGACCGAGACCAGCTCGGCCGACACCGCTCCCCCGGTGAGGGATTCCGCGACACCGAGGGTCCACCCGCGGCTGCGCAGCGCGCCGATCAGTTCCGCAGCATCGCTCATCCGCGTGCCGCGCGCGATCCGCGCACCTGCGCGACGATGTAGTCGATGCCGCTCGCCACGGTGAGAACGAGGGCGGTGATCATCAGCGTCTGGGTCACGACGATCCAGGCCGGCATCCCGACCAGGACGTGCAGCGGCAGCAGCGCCCAGCTCAGCGCCACCGCCTGGACGACGGTCTTGATCTTGCCCATCCACGCCGCTGCGACGACGTGCTCGCTCCGGATCATGAGTCGGTGCACGGTGATGCCCCACTCGCGGATCAGGATGATGATGACGATCCACCACGGCACCTCGGCCAGGATCGCGAGCCCGATGAATCCGGCGCCGGTCAGCAGCTTGTCGGCGATCGGGTCCCACAGCTTGCCGAAGTCGCTGACGATGTCGTACCTGCGCGCGAGGTACCCGTCCACCCAGTCGGTCGAGATCGCGATGACGAACAGCACGGCGGAGATCCAGCGCAGCACGGGCTGGGCCTCGCCGTACGTACCGCCCATGAGCAGGAGCACGAGGAACACCGCCGCGAGCGGGATGCGGGCGACGGTGATCGCGTTGGGGAGCTGCCGGGGAATGGCCATCAGTCGCGCCCCGTGAGGCCCCAGGCGTCCTCATCGCCGTCGCCCTCGACGACCGGCAGGCCGTCGTACTGCGCCTCGAGGGGATCGCGCGGGTACGGATCAGCGGCATCCGTCGCCGGGGTCTGCGGTGCCGGAGAGGCGGCCGGAGCAGAGGAGGGGGCCGGTTCGCCCCGCAGCCGCGCGATCACCTCCGGCAGCCGCTCGGAGGTCACCAGCACATCGCGGGCCTTCGATCCCTCGGAAGGGCCGACGATCTCACGGGACTCCAGCAGATCCATCAGACGCCCGGCCTTGGCGAATCCGACACGGAGCTTGCGCTGCAGCATCGAGGTCGAGCCGAACTGCGAGGTGACGATGAGCTCGGCTGCGGCCAGCAGGAGTTCGAGGTCGTCGCCGATGTCCTCGTCGACCTCCTTCTTCGCTGCTCCCGCCGCCTCCTGCACGTCGGGACGATACTCGGGGCGCGCCTGCCCGGTGACATGCTTGACGACGGCGTCGATCTCGCTCTCCTGCACCCACGCGCCCTGCAGGCGGAAAGGCTTGGACGACCCCATCGGAGAGAACAGCGCGTCGCCCTGCCCGATCAGCTTGTCGGCGCCGGGGCTGTCGAGGATGACGCGGCTGTCGGTGACGCTCGTCACGGCGAACGCGAGTCGCGACGGGACGTTGGCCTTGATCAGACCGGTCACGACGTCGACGCTCGGACGCTGCGTGGCCAGCACCAGGTGGATGCCGGAGGCACGAGCGAGCTGGGTGATTCTGACGATCGAATCCTCGACGTCGCGGGGCGCGACCATCATCAGGTCGGCGAGCTCGTCCACCACGACCAGCAGATAGGGGTACGGCTTGAGCACGCGCTCACTGCCCGCGGGGACCTCGACCTCGCCGTTGCGCACGGCCTTGTTGAAGTCGTCGATGTGCCGGAAGCCGAACGACGCCAGGTCGTCGTACCGCATGTCCATCTCCTTCACGACCCACTGCAGCGCCTCGGCGGCCTTCTTCGGGTTCGTGATGATGGGCGTGATCAGGTGCGGCACTCCGGTGTAGCTGGTGAGCTCCACGCGCTTCGGGTCGATCAGCACCATCCGCACGTCGGCGGGACGCGCCCGCATCAGCAGACTGGTGATCATCGAGTTCACGAAGCTGGACTTGCCCGAGCCGGTGGAACCGGCCACGAGGAGGTGCGGCATCTTCGCGAGGTTGGCGACCACGAAATTGCCGCCCACGTCCTTGCCGACGCCGATCGTCAGCGGATGGGTGCTCTTCTGCGCCGCTGGAGAGCGCAGCACGTCACCCAGCGACACCGTCTCGCGGTCGGTGTTGGGGATCTCGATGCCGATCGCGCTCTTGCCCGGGATCGGCGAGAGGATGCGCACGTCGTTCGACGCCACCGCATAGGCGAAGTTGTTGCTCAGCTGCAGGATCTTCTCGACCTTGACGCCGTGCCCGACCTCGACCTCGTACTGCGTGACCGTCGGGCCGCGCGAGAACCCGGTCACCTTCGCGTCGACGTTGAACTGGGTGAGCACGTTGGTGATCTGCTGCACGATGCGGTCGTTCGCCTCGGAGCGCGCCACCGACGGCGGGCCCTCGGCGAGCACGGACGGTGCCGGCAGCACGTACGGCGCGGCCGGCGGCTGCGGGCCGTTCTGACCCGGACCCGCCGTGCCGAAGCCGTCGAAGCCCGGCAGTTCGCCCGTCGTGCCCGAGTCGTCCATCAGTGCCGTCGCGCTGTTCTGCTCGTCCAGCAGCTGCGTCAGTGCACTGACGTCGGTGAGCACCTCGGTCGCCGCATCCGAGGGGTCGTCGACGATGATCGCCTGGTCGTAGGCCGTCTTGGCGGTGGGCTCGTCGAGCAGGGCGGTGATCGCCTTCGAGTCGACGTCGTCGTCGGGGTCCTCCTCGCGACCGGTCTTGTTCCGCCGCCACCAGGGCAGCACGCCGTCGTCCTCGTCCGGCGTCTCGTCCGCGGCATCCGCCGTCTTCTCGGCGCGCTCACGGCGCTCGGCGCCGAACATCCAGGCGTACAGATCGCCCAGCCGCTGGCCGATGCGGTTCGGCGGGGTCTTGGTGATGATGAGGATGCTCAGCGCGATCAGCAGTGCGAGCACGACGTAGGCGAAGATCTGGCCGAGGAAGACGAGAGGCTGACCGATCATCCAGCCGAACAGCCCGCCGGCCTTGCTGAGCTCGGGCATGCCGTCGCGGGGCTGCGGCCAGACCATGACCCCCTTCGGGTTCACGGCGCCGGCGGCGACGTGGCAGATGCCGGCGATGGAGAGGATCAGCATGCCGAAGCCGATGCCGATGCGCCCATTGTCGTGCACGGACGACGGATGCCGGAACAGCCAGCCCGCGAGGAACAGCAGCAGCACCGGCATCAGGAACGCGGTGCGCCCGACCAGACCGCCGAACGTGTAGGCCGAGATCTGAGCGGCGACGTCGTTGCCGATGAAGAACCACTCCACCACCGCGCCCATGCAGGCCAGCAGCACGAGGAAGAACGGGAAGCCGTCACGGCGCTGGTCTTTCTCGAGCGTCTCCGGTCCGAAGGCGCGGAAGAGCCCGCCGACTCCATGCGCGACGCCCATCCACATGCGGGATCCGATCGACGGCTTGTCCAGTTCGTCGGCGTATTTCTTGGGCGCGGGAGCCGATTTCGGCGACTTCGATGCCGACGATCGCGAGGAGGACTGCCGCGGAGCGCTCTTGGCGGCGCCCGCGGACGCGCGCTCGGACTTCGTGGTGCTCCTGGCCATGACCCCTACCGTACGGCCGGACACCGACATGGAGCCGTAATGACGCGGGTTCTGCCCGGATCGATACGCGTGGACAGGCTCAGCGACCCGTGCGAGTGGATCCCTGAGCCTGTCGAGGACTACGCCTCGATGACGAGAGGGACGATCATCGGGCGGCGGCGGAGCTTCTGGTTGACCCAGCGGCCGATCGTGCGGCGCACGACCTGCGAGAGCGCGTGCGTGTCGCGCACGCCGTTCTCCGAGGCCTCCTTGAGCGCCGAGACGATCTTCGGCGCGACGTCGTCGAACACCGCGTCGTCCTCCGCGATGCCGCGGGCGTGGATCTCGGGCCCCGAGATGATGCGGCCGGTGGCGGCGTCCACCACCACGATGACCGAGACGAAACCCTCCTCGCCGAGGATGCGGCGGTCCTTGAGGTCGGCGTCGGTGATCTCGCCCACCGTGGAGCCGTCCACGTAGACGAAGCCGAGGTCGAGCTGGCCGGCGACCCGGGCGACGCCGTCCTTGAGGTCGATCACTGTGCCGTTCGAGGCGATGATCGTGCGCTCCTCGTCGATGCCGGTGTCCTGCGCGAGCTTGGCGTTCGCCATCAGGTGACGGTACTCGCCGTGCACGGGCAGCACGTTCTTCGGCTTCAGGATGTTGTAGCAGTACAGCAGTTCGCCCGCCGCCGCGTGCCCGGAGACGTGCACGCGCGCGTTGGCCTTGTGCACGACGTTCGCACCGAGCTTGGTCAGCCCGTCGATCACGCGGTAGACCGCGTTCTCGTTCCCCGGGATCAGGCTCGAGGCGAGGATCACGGTGTCACCGGGTCCCGGCTCGATCGCGTGGTCGAGGTTGGCCATACGGCTCAGCACGGCCATCGGCTCGCCCTGCGAACCGGTCGACATGTAGACGATCTGATCCTCGGGAAGGTCGCGCGCCTTCTTGTAGTCGATGAGCACGCCCTCAGGGACGTGCAGGTAGCCGAGCTGCTCGGCGATGGTCATGTTGCGCACCATGCTGCGGCCGAGGAAGGCCACGCGGCGTCCGTGCGCGTACGCGGCGTCGATGACCTGCTGCACGCGGTGCACATGGCTGGAGAAGCTCGCCACGATCACGCGCCGGGGCGCCTTGCCGATCACCTGGTCGAGCACCGGGCCGATCGATCGCTCGGTCGGCGTGAAGCCCGGTACATCCGCGTTCGTGGAGTCCACGAGGAAGAGGTCGACGCCCTCCTCACCCAGCCGGGCGAACGAGCGCAGGTCGGTGATACGGCCGTCCAGCGGCAGCTGATCCATCTTGAAGTCGCCGGTGGCCAGCACCATGCCGGCATCCGTGCGGATCGCGACGGCGAGCGCGTCGGGGATCGAGTGGTTCACGGCGACGAACTCGAGGTCGAACGGACCGACCTGCTCGCGGTCGCCCTCCTTCACCGTCAGGGTGAAGGCCTTGATGCGGTGCTCCTTGAGCTTCGCCTCGACCAGCGCGAGCGTCAGCCCCGAACCGATCAGCGGAATGTCCTGCTTGAGGCGCAGCAGGTACGGGACTGCGCCGATGTGGTCCTCGTGGCCGTGCGTGAGCACGACGCCGACGATGTCGTCGAGCCGGTCCTTGATCGGCTCGAAGTCGGGCAGGATCAGGTCGACGCCGGGCTGGTGCTCCTCGGGGAACAGCACACCGCAGTCGACGATGAGGATCTTGCCGCCTGACTCGAAGATCGTCATGTTGCGGCCGACCTCGCCGAGACCGCCCAGCGGGGTCACGCGCAGGGTGCCGTCGGCGATGGGTTCCGGATCGGCGATGGGGATGGACATGGGTGCCTCCTAGGCGGGGCGCGCTGCGCGCCCGGTGATCTGATCCCCGTGCTTCGACAGGCTCAGCAGCCGATTGAAGAGGCGCCGACGAAAGACCGTCATCTGGTCGTGCCGTGCACCTTGGGGAGTGCGCCGCCAGCGGCGGCATTGCGGTCGGGGCGGAAGTCGGAGAAGTCCGCACCAGGGATGTCCTTGACGAGTGCGAGCTCGTCCTCGATGGCTGCTGCCTCCCACTCCTCCGGCCCGACCAGGGGCAGGCGGACACGAGGGCTGTCGATGCGGCCGAGGCCGTGCAGGATGTACTTCGCCGAGACGGTGCCCGGCACGTGCGTCATCGCCGCGCGGACGAGCGGCTCGAGGCGCTTGTGCTCGGCCGTCGCCGTGGCGAGATCCCGCGGTTCACCGCGTCGACGATCGTGCGATACGGCGCAGAGGTGATGTTCGCGGTGACGCCGATGAGGCCGGTCGCCCCGATCGACAGGTGCGGCAGCACATTCGAGTCGTCGCCCGAGAAGTACATCAGATCGGTCTGGTTGAGCACGCGGCTGACCTCGGAGAAGTCACCCTTGGCGTCCTTCACGGCGAGGATGTTGGGGTGCTTGGCGAGCCGCAGGATCGTCTCGTACTTGATCGGCACGCCGGTGCGGCCTGGGATGTCGTACAGGATCACCGGCAGGTCGGTCGCGTCGGCGACGAGGCGGAAGTGGGTCAGGATGCCGGACTGGGTCGGCTTGTTGTAGTACGGCGTGACGATCATGATGCCGTCGGCGCCGGCCTTCTCGCTGGCCTTGTAGAGCTCGATGGCGTGCGCCGTCTCGTTCGACCCGCCGCCGGTGATGATCTTCGCGCGGCCCGCCGCGACGTCCTTGCCGACCTCGACAAGACGGAGCTTCTCGTCGTCGGTCAGCGTCGACGTCTCACCGGTGGTGCCGGTGACGACGATGCCGTCGGCGCCGTCGGAGATCACGCGGTCCATGTGCTTCTCGACGGAGGGCCAATCGACCTCACCGTCGGCCGTCATCGGAGTGATGAGGGCGACGAGCACCTGTCCGAAGGGGTTGCCCGTGTGCGTCATGCCCCTTAGCGTATCGGTTCGGGCCGCTGCGGTGCGCGACGCATCCGTCACACGCGGCCGCGGCGCGCGACGCCCGCGGTCAGCGAGCGCGGCAGGATGCCGGTGAGCGCGACGACCGTCTTGTACCGCAGCGACGGGATCGACACGGCCTTCCCGCGTGCGGCGTCGCGCAGCCCCTCGCGCACCACGTCCTCGGCATCCAGCCATCCGATGCCGGGGATCCCCTCCTCGCCAGGGGCGAGGCCCATCCGCTCGTGGAACGTGGTGTGCGTGAAGCCGGGGCATACGGCGGTGACGGTCACGGCATCGCGCGCGTACTCCGCGTTCGCCCAGCGGCTGAACCCGATCAGCCAGGACTTGCACGCCGAGTACGTCGAGCGGGAGATGAACCCGGCGACCGATGCCACGTTGATGATGCGCCCTCCGCGACCGCGCATGGTGCGCAGCGCGGCGTGCATCAGTCGCATCGGCGCCTCGACGTGCACTCTCAGGTGGCGCACCTCTTCGTCGATGTCGTTGTCGGCGAACTGCAGCGGCAGTCCGAATCCGGCGTTGTTCACGAGGAGGTCGATCGGGTCTGCGGCATCGCGCAGCCGCGCGGCGACGAGCTCGACATCGGACTCGGCGGAGAGGTCGGCGGACATCACGTCGGCGGAGATCCCGTGAGCCTCGCGCAGCTCTGCGGCGAGCGACTCCAGAGCGTCGACGCCACGGGCGACGAGGACGAGATCCGCGCCGCGCGCAGCGAGCTGCCGCGCGAACTCCGCGCCGAGTCCGGCGCTCGCACCGGTGATCAGGGCGGTCGGCATCAGCGTTCGTACCTCAGGAACCGATAGCGGATGCCGGTGCGCGAGGTCTGCCACTCCCCCTCGGACACCAGGCGCCAGCCGCTCTTCGGCGGGGCGTACGCGTCGCCGGCGACCTCGAGGTCGAGTTCGGTGACCTCCAGGCGGTCGGCGTCGGCGATCACCTGGGCGAAGATCTCGGCCCCGCCGATCACCCAGACCTTCTCGAGCCCACGTGCGGCATCCTGCACGCTCGACGCGCGGCGAGCACCCTCCGCCGTCCAGTCCTGCTGCCGGGTGATGACGATGTTCTCCCGACCCGGCAGCGGGCGGAACCGCTCCGGCAGGGAGTCCCAGGTCTTGCGTCCCATGATCACCGGGGCGCCGAGCGTGACCTCCTTGAAGTGGGCCATGTCCTCCGGCACGTGCCAGGGCATGCCGCCCGAGGCGCCGATGACGCCGCCGTGCGCCTCGGCCCAGATCAGGCCCGCCCAGGTCATACCGCCACCGCCGCCCGGATCGAGGGGTGGTGCTGGTAGCCCTCCACGACGAAGTCGTCATAGACGTAGTCGAGGATCGACTCGGGCTTCCGTGCGATGTTCAACGTCGGGTACGGGTACGGCTCACGGGTGAGCTGCTCGCGCACCTGCTCGACGTGGTTGTCGTAGATGTGGCAGTCGCCGCCGGTCCAGACGAAATCGCCCGGCTCGAGTCCGGTCTGCTGCGCGACCATCATCGTCAGCAGCGCATATGAGGCGATGTTGAACGGCACGCCGAGGAACAGGTCGGCGCTGCGCTGATACAGCTGGCAGGACAGCTTCCCATCGGCGACGTAGAACTGGAACATCGCGTGGCAGGGCGCCAGCGCCATCTCGGGGATGTCGGCGGGATTCCAGGCCGACACGATCAGCCGGCGCGAGTCGGGCGTCGCCCTGATCTGCTCGATCACCTGGGCGAGCTGGTCGATGTGACCGCCGTCGGGCGTGGGCCAGGAGCGCCACTGCACGCCGTACACAGGTCCGAGATCACCCTCGGCGTCGGCCCACTCGTCCCAGATCGTGACGCCGTGCTCCTGCAGCCATCGCACGTTGGAGTCGCCGCGCAGGAACCAGAGCAGCTCGTAGGCGATCGATTTGAAGTGCACGCGCTTGGTCGTGATGAGGGGAAAGCCCTGAGAGAGGTCGAACCGGATCTGGCGACCGAACACGCTGGTCGTGCCGGTGCCGGTGCGGTCGTCCTTGTGGGTTCCGTTCGCGAGGACGTCGCGCAGCAGATCTTCGTACGGCGTGGGAACGGTCATGACAGACACGATACCGGCGGGGCACCGACACCGGCCCGTCATCGTCTGTCACATCCGGCCCGCGTCGATCCCGCCGGACGTACCCTCTGAGCATGGACCCGATCGTCGCACTATCCGTCGCCGCGGCGCTGCTCGTCGGCACCCTCGTGGTCGGCTTCGTGTGGAACGCGCGGGATGGCCGCCGCCGCACCGGCCGCGGCGAGGTCGTGGACGCGGCGGATGCCGGTGGGCTGGGCGCCCGCGCCACGCTCGTGCAGTTCAGCACCGAGCTGTGCGCGCGGTGCCCGCAGGTGCGACGGATGCTCGGTCAGGTGGCAGGCGAGCTCGAGGGCGTCCTGCACGCCGATGTCGATCTGACGCACCGCACCGACCTGGCGTCCAAGTACCGGGTGCTGCAGACGCCGACGACGTTCATCGTCGACGGCACCGGAACGGTGCGCGCCCGTTTCAACGGCGTGCCGCGCCGTGCCGACGTCGAAGAGGCCCTGGGCGCACTGCCCGCACTGCAGGAGGCGTGATGAGCACTCCCACCGGCATCGATCCGCGCGGACCGCGGTTCGCGGCATTCATCACTGCCGTGCTGCTGCTGGTCGCCGTGCTGCTCGGGCTGACGGGGCTGTCGACTCAGCAGTCGGCCGCCTCCTTCGGCTGGTTCGCCTACCAGCCCCTCGTCACGGACCCCGACTGGACCATCGCGGTGGTCCCGGTGTCGGAGCGGTTCCTCGATGCGGCGTTCCTGCTGCTGCTCGCCATCGCGCTGCTGTTCCTGTGGGGCGTCCTCTCACCGCGGACCCAGCCGTGGAGCGTGCTGTACCGCACGACCGTCCGTCCACTGCTGTCACCGCCGACAGAGCTGGAAGACCCGCGCCCGCCGCGCTTCGCGCAGGGCGTCGGCCTGTTCGTGGTCGGCCTCGGCCTGCTGCTGCACCTGCTGGGCGTGCCGTGGGCACTGCCGATCGCGGCCGCCGCGGCGTTCGTCGCCGCGTTCCTGAACGCGGTGTTCGGGTTCTGCCTGGGCTGCGAGCTGTACCTGCTGCTGCGGCGCGCCGGCATCCTGCGCACGGCCTGAACCGTTCCCTCCTGCATGCGGGCTGGATAGGCTTGCTGGACAGCCCGCCCAACACAGGAGGAATCATGCCCGTCACCAGTGAAGCCGCCAGCACCTGGACCGGATCTCTCATCGAGGGGTCGGGCACCGTCGCCTTCTCCTCGTCGAACCTCGGCACCTTCCCGATCGACTGGAAGGCCCGCAGTGAGGGCTCCGACACGACCACCACGCCCGAAGAGCTCATCGCAGCGGCGCACGCGTCGTGCTTCAGCATGGCGCTCTCGAACGCCCTCGCCGAGAACGGCACCCCGCCGGAGCGCGTGAACACCACGGCCTCCGTCACCTTCAAGCCCGGCACCGGCATCACCGGCAGCCACCTGAACGTGAACGCGACCGTCCCCGGTCTCACCCCCGAGCAGTTCCAGCAGTTCGCCGAGGGAGCGAAGGCCGGATGCCCGGTCTCGCAGGCCCTCGCCGGCATCGAGATCACCCTCGAGGCCGCGCTCGCCTGAGCCGACCGACGCCGACGTCCTCGTTCATCGACGCGGGCGTCGGCGTTTCTGTGCGCAGGCAGCACCGCCCGACGTGCTCAGCTTCGGATCACGCGGCCGAAACGCCGACGACAACCGGCGACACACCGCCGCGCGGCGCTTCAGCTCCGAAGCTGGGCACGCAGCGCGATGTCAGGGGGCGGTCTTCGCGATCCGGATCGCCTCGCGGATGCTGGCACGGGCGTCCTTGCGGCGTCCTGCGGAATCCTGCACCACGCCGAGCCGATACCGGGCACGCCAGTCCTGTGGCGCGGCATCCGCAGCCTCGGTGTACTCGGCTACCAGGGGTTCGATGTCGTCTTTCATCAGCCGCCCGCTCGGCGTGAGCTGCTCCGGTGCCTCCGGCATCCCGCCCTCGCCGTCGAGCAGCCGGCCCAGCCGGTCCGCCGCGAGGCCGAAGGCCAGCTCTCGGTACATCGCCCAGGCGCCGATCGGCGCGATCACGATCAGCGCGACGCCCATGGCGATCCCCGCCCCGGTGCCGCTGCGCAGGAACAGCACGGCGAGCCAGATCACGACCACGATGTACAGCAGCAGAGCGGCGGACATGACGGCGACGCCGATGCGGGAGGTCATGCCTCAATCCTAGGAGTGGTATCGAGCCGGTTCGTCCGCGCCGACAACGGATGAAAGCAGCTGACAGCGCCGCGACAGTGCGCCGACAGCGGCGCGGTGGATGCTCGTCGCATGACGAATTCCACCTCAGACTGGGCCATCGCGGCCGACGGACTCGTGAAGGTGTTCGGGGACAACCGCGCGGTCGACGGCGTCGACCTGCGCGTGCCCGCCGGCACCGTCTACGGAGTCCTCGGCCCGAACGGTGCCGGCAAGACCACCACCATCAACATGCTCGCCACCCTGATGCGCCCCGACGGCGGCAGTGCACGCATCTTCGGCCATGACGTCGTCCGCGAGGCGCACGTCGTCCGCCAGCTCATCGGAGTCACTGGCCAGTTCGCGTCGGTCGACGAGACCCTGTCCGCCAACGAGAACCTCATGATCTTCTCCCGGCTGCTCGGACTCACACGCGCCGAGGCCCGCACCAAGTCCGCGGATCTGCTCGAGCGCTTCGGGCTCACCGAAGCCGCACGCCGCCCGCTCGCCCAGTTCTCCGGCGGCATGCGCCGCCGCCTCGACCTCGCGGCGTCCCTCATCGCCCAGCCGCCGCTGATCTTCCTCGACGAGCCGACCACCGGACTGGACCCGCGCACCCGCGGACAGATGTGGGACACCATCCGCGAACTGGTGCGCACCGGCTCCACCGTGATGCTCACCACCCAGTACCTCGACGAGGCCGACCAGCTGGCCGATCGCATCGCCGTGATCGACCGCGGGCGCGTGGTGGCCGAGGGATCCCCCGACGACCTGAAGGCATCCGTCGGAGCATCCTCGCTGCAGCTGCGTCTCGCGGAGCCGGCGGACGTCGAGGACGCGCTGCGCGCGATCGACCGGGTGCTCGGCGTGCAGGGCGTGCTCTCCCCGAGGCCACCCGCATCACCGCGCCGATGACCGACGCGGATCTGGTGGCCGACCTGCTCATCGTGCTGCGCGAGGCCGGCATCGGGCTCAGCGAGATGAGCGTGCAGAAGCCGACCCTCGACGAGGTGTTCCTCACGATCACCGGTCACTCGGCCGAGGACGACCCCGACGACACCGCGGCCACAGCCGCCTCAGAGAAGGAGGAGGTGCGCGCATGAGCACTCTCGCCCCCGCCACCACCCGCATCATCCCGGCATCGGAACGGAAGCTGAAGAACCGCGCGGGTCTCGGACTCGCGCTGCGCAACACCGTGACGATGGCCGGGCGCGGACTCATCAAGATCCGCCGCACGCCCGAGCAGCTGATGGATGTCACGCTGCAGCCGATCCTGTTCACCCTGATGTTCACCTACATCTTCGGCGGCGCGATCTCGGGCGACGTGCAGTCGTACCTGCCCGTGATCATCCCCGGCATCCTTGTGCAGACGGTGATCACCACCTCCGTCGTGACCGGCGTGCAGCTGCGCGAGGACATGGACAAAGGCGTGTTCGACCGGTTCCGCTCCCTGCCGATCGCGCGCATCGCACCGCTCTCGGGCGCGCTGCTGGCCGACACGGTCCGCTACGCCATCGCCACGGTGCTCACGTTCACCATGGGTGCTCTGATGGGCTTCCGCCCCGGCGGTGGCATCGCCGCCGTGATCGGCGCCGGCCTGCTGGTCGTCGTGTGCTCGTGGGCGGTGAGCTGGATCTTCGCGTTCTTCGGCGTCATCGCCCGCACCGCCTCGAGCGTGCAGGGCATCTCGATGATCATCCTGTTCCCGCTGACGTTCCTCTCGAACGCCTTCGTGCCGGTCGACACCATGCCCGACTGGATGCAGTGGTTCGTGAACATCAACCCGGTTTCGCACCTCGTGACGGCCGTCCGCGATCTCACCTCGACCGGTGCGTTCGGAGCGGATGCCTGGATCTCGCTGCTCGGCGCCGCGGTGATCGTCGCGGTCTTCGCGCCCCTCACGGTGCGGGCCTACATGCGCAAGGCCTGATCGTTCGCGCAACCGGGCGTCCGCCGACGGCGGGCGCCCTTCCGCGTCACCGATCTCGATGGCCGGAGAGCACGGTCAGACCTCGTTCGACCCGCACCTCCGGGGCCAGCGCGGCGACATCGGCACGCACCAGGGCCACCGCGTCCGCGCCGACGATCCGTTCGGCGTCGGCGAGATGCGCCGCGAGATCCAGCGTCGGCATGTTCTGCCGTCCGCCCAGCACCTCCGCCAGTGCGAACGCCTCGACTCCGCGCTCGGCCAGACCGGGGCGGCGCAGAGCCCACGCCGACCAGCCCATCAGCGCCGTGCCCAGCACGGGGCGATCCACGGCCTCCCGCCGATGCCGGCAGGCGGCGATCGTCCTGGTGCGGAGTCTGCGCTCCCAGATCGCCACCTCATCGGAAGTCGACCCCAGCGAGCGGACCGCTGCGGAGAGATAACCCGACATCGCCATGAGGTACCACGGCGACCGCCGCGTCGCCGGCTCGGCGAACGACCGCATCGCCGCGGTGAACGAGTCCGATGCGGACTGCAGATCGCCCTCGAGCAGATCGGCTTCCGCCAGTCCGTAGAGCCCGATCGAGGTGAGCTCCAGACCGTCCTGGCTCAGCCCTCCCTCATCGACCAGACGCTGGAACAAGGGCCTCGCCTCCGCGGTCCGCCCGAGGCACAGCAGCGCACCGCCCCGCACCCAGGCCTGCTGGCTGAGCTGGTCCTGGGCGTCGTACTCGCGGAACACCTCGGCGGCACGATCCAGCCAGACCAGCGCATCCTCCGCCTGTCCGGTCTGTGCGGCGAGCTGGGCGGCGAGGTCGGCAGCCATCCCCTCAGCCCAGCGTTCTCCGAGCCTCCTGGCCCGCTCCCAAGCGCTGCGTGCGGCATGCATCGCGGCCTCGGCCTCACCGTCGTTCTCCTCGGACTGGGACAGGAGCAGGTCGGCCACCAGCCGTGCGCGGGGGTCGGGCTCGTCGCGCACGAAGTCCGCAGCGCTCGCGGTGTCGCCTCGGGCGGCCGCGTCCAGAGCTTCGGTGATCAGCCGCCACGCGGGGGCCAGTCCCTCGCCGGCCGACGCTCGGTGCAGACGCAGCAGCGCCAAGCCCCGCGCGGCTCGCGGGTCGCCGCTGATCATGCATCCGAGCACGCCCATCGCCAGCGTGATGACGACGAGATCGGCGTCGATCCGGTCGCGTTCGACCGCGGCGGCGGCCTCGATCATCCGCGGCGCGTAGCCGATGAACTCCGTGAACGAGCCTCGGATGAACCACGACTGCCCGAGAGTCGTGAACAGTGCGATGGCGTCGGCGTCGCGGGCCCCTGAGAGCAGATGACGCAGGACGTGGACGAGGTTGTCGTGCTCACGGGTGACGGCGAGGTGCTCCTCCGGCGTGAGCCCCGCGGGGAACAGGCGTGCCCTCTCGCCCTGCTGAACGGCGAATGCCACCGCCCAGGCGATCACGGCCTCCCACGCCGCGGTCTCGCTCCCGGTGTCCTCGAGCCGCCGATGGCCGAACTCGCGCACCGTCTCGAGCATCCGGAACCGCACCTCCGCGTCTGCGGGGTTCTCGATCACGCCCAGAAGCGAGTGCGAGACCAGGCGATCGAGCACGTCGTCGGCCTCTCCGGCGCCCAGCAACGCCTCGGCGATCGACGCGGAGAAGCCGCCCGGCAGCACCGACAGCAGGGTCAGGGCGTGCTGAGCGTCGAGCGCCAGCAGATCCCAGCTCCATTCGATGACCGCTTGGAGCGTGCGATGCCGCTCCGGCGCCGATCGGTCGCCGCTGGTGAGCAGCGCGAACCGGTTCCCGAGACGCTGCTCGATCTGCTCTGGCGTCATCGTGCGCACGCGCGCGGCGGCGAGTTCGATCGCCAGCGGGAGCCCGTCGAGGTGGCGGCACAGACGGGCGACCACCTCGAGGTCGAGCATCGCCCCGGGGCGGGCGGCGTGCGCCCTCTCGACGAAGAGCCGCACGGCGGGGGCAGAGCCATCGGCTTCGATCGTCAACGGCTCGAGCGGCAGCACCTGCTCGGCGGCGATCGCCAGCGGGGTTCTGCTCGTCGTGACGATGCGGAGCGTCGGCACCGCGGCGAGCAGTTCCGCGGCGCACTGCGCGGCGCCGTCGATCACCTGCTCGCAGTTGTCCAGGATGAGGAGCGTGCGCCGCTCCGCCAGCGTCGCGATCACGCGAGCCATCAGGTCGGGGCGCGGAACCCCGTCGTTCAGGCGCCGGCCGGGCGTGATCTCGCTGATGCCCAGCGCGGCGGCGACGACGATCGGGACACCCGCATCCTCCCGCACGCCCGCGAGCGGGACCACGACGACGGCCGGAGCATCTGCGTCGAGGGCGATGGCCTGGGCCAGACGGGTCTTCCCGAGCCCACCGGCGCCGAGGATCGTCAGCAGACGGGACCGGACCAGTACGGCCTTCGCCTGGCGCAAGGCCTCATCACGGCCGATCAGTTCGTTCGGCGCCGCCTGAACGCCGATGCGCACGCGCGGTCCGGCGGAGTCGGCGGTCTGCAGCAATCGCGCATTGAGCTCCACCGCCGCAGGGGACGGCGAGCTGCCGAGTTCGTCGCGCAGCCGGGCACGCAGGTCGGCGAAGAGCGCGAGAGCCTCCGGTGTGCGGCCGGCGCCCGCCAGGGATTCCATCAGGGCGACGTGAACTCCGTCATCCAGCGGGCGCTCCTCGGCCAGTGCGGTCAGCAGTGCGATGGCGTCCGCATCGCGCCCGGCCGCGGTGTACGCCACGGCGAGACCGGAGCGGATCGTGTCGCGCAGAGTGCCCGCGGTGCGACCGAGCTCGGCGGCGACGGGCGCATCTCCGAGGTCGACGCCCGGCTCCCCATGCCACAGGGCCGCGGCGGACTCGAGCATGTCGATCCGCTGCGGATCCGTCTCCGCGCGATTGGCCGCGTCCAGGGCGAGAGTCCTGGCCCGGTGCAGATCGGTCTCGTCGGTGCCGAGGGCGTAGCCGCCCGGAGCGCTGCGCACCAGATCCGTGCCACCCGCGGCGCGCGCCCGGGAGATCAGCGTCTGCAGGGCCGCCTTCGGATTCTGCGGCTGGTCCTCGCCCCAGATGTCATCGGCGAGAGCAGGGATCGAGCGCACCGCTCCGCTGCCGGTCAGGGCGAGCGCCGCGAGCAGCGCTCGCATGGCGGTGCCGCCCGCGTCGCGACCGGCCACCTGCACGGGGCCGAGCACGCCGACCCGGAAGGTCATGCGCTCGGGCGCAGGCCGAGGTCGATGATGTTCTCCAGTCCGACCACGACGCCCCGCGCATCGCGCGCGTACGGCAGCGCGAGGCGGATGCCAGGAGCATAGGCATCGGCGGAGTCCACGGTGTCGTGGATGATGCTCAGCGACTCCCCCGCACCCGACAGGATGACCTCCTGCTTGGCGATCACGCCTGGCCGGCGCAGGGAGTGGATCGGCACCCCGGCGACCCGTTGGCCGCGAGCTCGCTGGTCGGCATGCGGAGCGGAGACGGGGCCCTGCCCCTCCCGCGCATCGGCCATCAGCTCGGCGGTCCGCACCGCCGTGCCGCTGGGAGAGTCGATCTTCGTGTCGCGGTGCGCCTCGATGATCTCGGCGGAGGCGAAGAACGGCGCGGCGGCCGCGGCCAGAGCCGAGCCGAGCGCCGAGCCCAGCGAGAAGTTCGGGATGAAGACGACGCCGGTGCCTGCGGCATCCGCGAGGGGACGCACCAGAGCGATCCGCTCCTGCGACCAGCCGGAGGTTCCGACGAGCACGTTGATGCCGCGCTCGATCGCAGCGCGGACCACCTCGACGCTGACCGAGGGCGTCGACGCATCCACGACGAGGTCGGCGCCGTCGAGCTCGGACAGATCGCTGGACGAGGTGAGCACGCGGACCACCTCGAAGCCGTCGAGCTCGACGATCACCGTGCGGATGATGCCGCCGAGCTTGCCGGTCCCGCCGACGAGAGCAACCTTCGTGGTCATGATTCCAGTTTAGGTATATGACAGTCAGGACGGCTCTGGACCTGCCGTGGCGCGCGATACCGTTGCTCCATGGTGACATTCCGTGCCGTGCCGGCCACAGATCCATCGGCAGTCGCCGTCCTCACCGATTACTTCGCGATGAGGGCGGCCGCATTCCCTGGCGAGTACCGCCCGGCGTTCCCCGGACCTGACGCGTTCCGCGAGCCCGACGGCGTGTTCCTGCTCGCGCTGGACGACGACGGCGAAGTGCTCGGATGCGGCGCCGTGCGACGCCTGGCCGACGGCGACTCCGGTCCCCGCTTCGAGATCAAGCACCTGTTCGTGCAGCCCGCGGGTCGCGGCGCGGGCACCGGACGCGCGATCCTCGAGGAGCTCGAGCGCCGCGCCACGGGCTGGGGTGCGACCGAGCTGGTCCTCGACACGCACCACACGCTCGAGGCCGCAGGCGGCCTGTACGCCCGCAGCGGATATGAGCAGATCGAGCCCTACAACGAGAACCCGAATGCGACGAGGTGGTACGGCAAGGCGATCTCCTGACCCTGCCGAGCTCCAACGGCTAGCATCGTCCGGTGAGCAGATTCTCGGTCATCCCGGCGTCCTACGTCTTCCTGCGCAGCGACGAGGGCGTGCTGCTGCAGTTGCGGCAGAACACCGGCTACATGGACGGGATGTGGAGCGCCGGCGCCGCCGGGCACGTAGAGCCCGGCGAGACCGCGACTCGCGCCGCGGTGCGCGAGGTGTCCGAAGAGCTCGGTGTCGACGTCGGCGAGCACGCCTTCGCCACGATCTGCGTGCTGCAGCGCACCGACGGCACGGACGATCCGATCGAACAGCGCGTGGAGTGGTTCTTCGCCTGCGACGCCTGGACGGGGGAACCCGCGATCCAGGAGCCCGAGAAGTGCGCGGAGCTGCGCTGGTTCCCCCTCGACGCGCTGCCGTCGAACATGCCGCCGCACGAGCGGCACGTGCTCGACTGGCTGCGGGAGCACGCCGAGATCGGCATCCTCTCGCTCGGCTTCGCGAACGAGGTCGTGGGAGCCTAGACCGCGGCGTAGTCCGGTAGACCGGTGCGCAGCTCCATCGGCAGGTGACCGAGGTCGTTGTGCGTGAGCAGCGACCACGGCCGCCCCTGCTTCTGCGCGATGACCGTCAGCCCGCAGTGCGCCTGATTCAGCGTCATCCAGCGCCATTCGGGAGCGCCCAGCACCTCGCGCACGAACCACGAGATCACGAAGTTGTGCGTGATCAGCACCTCGTGCACCTCGCCGTTCTTGCGCATGAGGAACTCGTTCACGGCATCCGACATCTGCGCCGTGCCCGCATCGATCTCGGCATCGGTCACCGAGCCGAAGAAAGGCTCGAACACCGCCGGCGTCTCGTCCGTCATCCCTGTGGGGATGCAGTCGAAGAGCAGCGCGGACGGCTCGGGGTCGACCGATGGCAGGCGGGCCGCGACGGCCCGCGCAGTCTCGGCGGCGCGCAGCAGCGGCGAGTGCCAGACGGCATCAAGCGGCAGTCCGGAAAGACGATCCGCGATCAGCTCGGCCTGCCGCTGACCTCGTGGAGAAAGGGGTCCGTCGTCGACGCCGTGCTCGGCATCCTGATGTTCACCGTGTCTGACCAGATAGATGTAATGCGTCACAACTCGCTCACTTCATGCCCCCTCATCGGGGCACCACCAGCCTATGCCACCCCGCCGACGCCGGTCGTCGTTCAGCTCGCAGCGCGGGTGAGATCGCCAACCTGCGTGCGCGACAGCGTCACGCCGGCGCCCTGCATCAGTTCGTCGACCTGATCTGCGGCGAAGGCGTTCACGATCGGCGCGGCGATCGTGCGCTGCGCGAGCAGCCACGAGATCGAGACCGCCGCGACCGGCACGGCGAGCTCCTGCGCGACGAGGTCGAGCGCGCGCAGGATCTTGATGCCGCGCCGGTTCAGGTGCGAGCGCAGCTGCTCGCCGCGCACGCCGGTGACGGCCTGCTTGGTGCGGTGACGTCCGGAGAGGAAGCCGTGCTCGAGCGCGTGCGACGGGGTGACGGCCAGGCTCTGCGCGCCGGCCACCAGCCGCAGATCGCCCTCGAAGGGCTCGCGTCGCACGAGGTTGTACGGCTCGTCGATCACATCGATGCGCGGATACCCGGCGGATGCGAGGATGCGGGCCTCCACCAGGCGCTCCGCGGCGAAGCGGAACGCACCGACCGAACCGATCTTGCCGGTCTCGCGCAGCCATTCGACGGTGGCGAGCGTGTCTTCGAGGTTCGTGCTCGGATCCAGCGTGGCATCCAGGTAGAGCACGTCGATGTGCTCGGTGCCGAGGCGGGTCAGCGAGCCCTCCACGGCGCGCACCAGATTGATCGAGCCGAGACCGGGGTTGTCCGGATGGGCGCCCACGCGCGCGCCGATCACGACGCGATCGCGCGCACCTCGCGACCCCAGCCATTGGCCGACGATGTGCTCGCTGCGCCCACCCGAGTAGCCGTCCGCGGTGTGCACGGCATTGCCGCCGAACTCGAGGTAGCGGTCCAGGATGGCATGACTGCTGTCACGGTCGATGTTCCAGCCGAACTCCGCTGCGCCGAGCATGAGCGGGAAGGTGCGCAGGCCGGTCTCGCCGAGGTCGGCACGGATGCTCTCGCCGACGCCGGGACCCACCACGGGGATCGGTGCTGAGGGATGCCCATCGCCCTGCAGCGAGGCGCGCTCCGCTTCGGCTGATGTGCCGACGCTGAAGAGACGCAGACGTTAAACCCCCGCGGATCTTCCGATCCGTTCGACTTTCAGCACCCCCCGGTGCGTACTTCGAGGGTAAGGGACGTTTTCTCCGGCTCCTGCCGATTCCCTGGGAACGGCGGAAACTCACCGTAACGGTTTGGTCACATCGGATACGACCGAGGTCCGGCCCCGCAGACGGGACCGGACCTCGTGATCGGATGCCGGGGCTCAGCCCTCGACGACCTCTTCGACCTTCTCGTCCGCAGCGGCCTCCTCGAGCACGGGCTCGAGGGACAGCTTGCCGCGGTCGTCGATCTTGGTGATGCGCACCAGCAGCTTCTGGCCGACCGAGAGCACGTCGTCGACGTTCTCGACGCGCTTGCCACCGGCGAGCTTGCGCACCTCGGTGACGTGCAGCAGGCCGTCCTTGCCGGGCAGCAGCGAGATGAAGGCGCCGAAGGTGGCGATCTTCACGACGGTGCCGAGGAACTGCTCGCCGACCTCCGGGTTGGTGGGGTTGGCGATCGCGTTCACCTGGGCGCGTGCGGCCTCGGCCGACGGACCGTCGGTCGCGCCGATGTAGACGGTGCCGTCCTCCTCGATGGAGATCTGCGCGCCGGTCTCGTCCTGGATCGCGTTGATCGTCTTGCCCTTGGGGCCGATCAGCTCGCCGATCTTGTCGACCGGGATCTGCACGCTGATCACGCGCGGTGCGGTCGGAGCCATCTCGTCGGGCGCATCGATCGCGGCGTTCAGCACGCCCAGGATCGTGAGGCGCGCCTCCTTGGCCTGGGTCAGCGCGCCGGCGAGGACCTCGGAAGGAATGCCGTCGAGCTTGGTGTCCAGCTGGATCGCGGTCACGAACTCGCTGGTTCCGGCGACCTTGAAGTCCATGTCGCCCAGTGCGTCCTCGGCGCCGAGGATGTCGGTCAGCGCCGCGTAGCGCGTCTGACCGTCGACCTCGTCGGACACCAGGCCCATGGCGATGCCGGCGACGGGTGCGCGCAGCGGCACACCGGCGTTCAGCAGCGACAGGGTCGAGGCGCAGACGGAGCCCATCGAGGTCGAGCCGTTCGATCCGAGGGCCTCGGAGACCTGACGGATCGCGTAGGGGAACTCCTCGCGGGTGGGCAGCACCGGCACGAGCGCGCGCTCGGCCAGGAAGCCGTGCCCGATCTCGCGACGCTTCGGCGACCCGACGCGACCGGTCTCACCGGTCGAGTAGGGCGGGAAGTTGTAGTGGTGCATGTAGCGCTTGCTCGTCGTCGGCGACAGCGAGTCGATCTGCTGCTCCATCTTGAGCATGTTCAGCGTGGTGACACCCATGATCTGGGTCTCGCCGCGCTGGAAGATCGCCGAGCCGTGCACGCGCGGGATGACCTGCACCTCGGCGTCCAGCGGACGGATGTCCGCCAGGCCACGACCGTCGATGCGGATGTTCTCACTGAGGATGCGTCCGCGGACGATCTTCTTGGTGACCGCCTTGTAGGCGGCCGAGAACTCGAGGGTCGCGACGGCCTGCAGCTCGCCCGCCTCGACGGCGGCGACGAGCTCGGCGTGGACGCGCTCCTTGATGGCGTCGTCGGCGGTCTGGCGCTCGATCTTGTCGGCGATCTGGTAGACGCCGACCAGGTCGTCGTAGGCGCGCTGCGCCACGAAGTCGTAGGTCTCCTGGGAGTACGGCAGGAACACCGGGTAGACACCCGGCTCCTTCGACGAGTGCGCGGCCAGCTCGGCCTGCGCCTTCACGAGCTGCGCGATGAACGGCTTCGAGGCCTCGAGCCCCTGGGCCACGATCTCCTCGTTCGGCTTGGTGGCGCCGGCCTTGATCAGGTTCCAGCTGCCCTCGGTCGCCTCGGCCTCGACCATCATGATCGCGACGTCCTCGGTGCCGTCGGCCTTGGTCACGACGCGACCGGCGACGATCAGGTCGAACACGGCCTCGCTGACCTGCTCGGCCGTCGGGAACGCGACCCACTGGTCGGCGTGCTCGCCGTGACCGGGAATGAACGCGAGGCGGACGCCCGCGACCGGACCGGAGAACGGCAGGCCCGAGATCTGGGTCGATGCGGATGCCGCGTTGATCGCCAGCGCGTCGTAGAACTCGCCCGGCGCGATCGACAGCACGGTGATGACGATCTGGACCTCGTTGCGCAGGCCGTCGACGAACGACGGACGCAGCGGACGGTCGATCAGACGGCAGACCAGGATCGCCTCGGTCGAGGGACGGCCCTCACGACGGAAGAACGATCCGGGGATCTTGCCTGCGGCGTAGGAGCGCTCCTCGACGTCGACCGTCAGCGGGAAGAAGTCGAACCCCTCGCGCGGGTGCTTGCCCGCGCTGGTGGCCGAGAGGAGCATGGTCTCGCCGTCGAGATAGGCGGCTACTGCGCCCTGAGCCTGCTGCGCGAGGCGGCCGGTCTCGAAGCGGATGGTGCGGGTGCCGAAGCGACCGTTGTCGAGAACGGCCTCGGTGGCGGTGATTTCAGGACCTTCCAAGAGGTCTCTCCTTCTTCGTTTAGGCTCGCGCATCCGTATGATGAGCGAGCATGCAGACCTGTATGCAGATGCATAAATGGCACAGGCGGCCGCATCAAGACTATCAGTGGCGGCTGCACTAGGCTGGCGACATGAGTACCGAAGGCAAAGACGCCGCTTCCGACGAGATGAAGCGCAAGTTCAGAGAGGCGCTCGAGAAGAAGAACGCGCATCACCGCACGGGTCAGGCGCACCTCGACGGCGACTCCGCAGTGCACGCCACGAACGCCCCGCAGATGAAGCGCGAGTTCCGCCGCAAGAGCGGCTGAGCAGGGCATCGACACAGGAGCACGGTGATGACAGACAGGAAGCCCGAGGCGCGCGACGACGAGGTCGACGCACTCCGCGAGGACGAGGCCTTAGAAGCGGCCCAGAGCGAGGCCGAGGCCCGCCTCGAGGTCGAGAAGGGCCTCGGCACCGAGGCGTTCGAAGGCGGTATCGAGGGCTGAGCCTCACTCCCCTGCGAGTCCGCCGAGCAGGTGCCCGAACGAGCGACCCTTTCCGAGGTAGGTCTCGGGGTCGAACGGGTCGGCGTCGGACACCGGCTCGCGCCGGGCGATCGCCTCGGCGAGTTCCCGCGCTCCGCGCTCCACGCGAGCGCTCAGCGGAGCCACGTCGTCGGCGTTCGCACCCCAGTCGCTGGATGCCGCGAAGACACCGGTCGAGACCGGTTCGGCATGCAGATAGGTGAAGAGCGGACGGATCGCGTAGTCGACCGCGAGCGAGTGCCGCGCTGTGCCGGCGTTCGCCCCGATCAGCACGGGCTTGCCGGAGAGCGCGTCCGGGTCGAGTACGTCGATGAACGATTTGAACAGCCCGGAATAGCTCGTCGAGAAGATCGGCGTCACCGCGATCAGCGCGTCCGCCGAGACGACGGTGTTGATCGCCGTCTCGAGCGCCGGCGGCGCGAAGCCGGTCAGCAGGTTGTTCGTGATGTCGTGCGCGAGGTCGCGCAGCTCGATCACATCGACGGTCACGGGGATGTCCTGCCCGCGCAGGACCTTCACCGTCTCAGCGGCCAGCCGATCGGACAGCATCCGCGTCGAGGACGGGTTCGACAGGCCGGCCGAGATCACGGCGATACGACGCGCGGTCATCTCAGGCTCCCTTCTTCGCTGCGGCGCCGAACGCCGAGCCCTTCGACGAGCTCAGGGACCCAGCTTCCGGTCCGCCGTCCTGGTAGGGCGATCCTGCGGTGAGATTGTCGCCGCGGTTCGCGCCGGGGCGCGCCTCGCGCGCCGGACCCTCACCGTAGACCGCCTTGACGCGGGCGGCATGGGTCGGAGCATCCGGCACGTCCGCAGGGCGATCCTTCGCCAGCTCCTTGCGGAGGATCGGGACGACCTCGCCGGCGAGCAGGTCGATCTGCTCGAGCACGGTCTTCAGCGGCAGGCCGGCGTGGTCCATCAGGAACAGCTGGCGCTGGTAGTCGCCGTAGTGGTCGCGCATCGCCGCGTAGCGGTCGATGACCTGCTGCGGAGAGCCGACCGTCAGCGGGGTCATCTCGGTGAAGTCCTCCATCGACGGGCCGTGTCCGTAGACCGGGGCGCTGTCGAAGTACGGACGGAAGCTGTTCACGGCGTCCTGCGAGTTCTTCGCGATGAAGGCCTGGCCGCCGAGGCCGACGATCGCGGTCTCGGGAGCGCCGTGGCCGTAGTGCGCCCAGCGCTGGCGGTACAGCTCGATCAGCCGCTGGTAGTGCTCCTTGGGCCAGAAGATGTTGTTCGCGAAGAAGCCGTCGCCGTAGTAGGCGGCCTGCTCCGCGATCTCGGGCGTGCGGATGGAGCCGTGCCAGACGAACGGCTTGATGCCGTCGAGCGGGCGCGGGGTCGCGGTGAAGCCCTGCAGGGGGGTGCGGAACCTGCCCTCCCAGTCCACGACGTCCTTTGTCCACAGTTCGTGCAGCAGCGCGTAGTTCTCGATCGCGAGCGGCAGGCCCTGGCGGATGTCCTGACCGAACCACGGGTACACGGGTCCGGTGTTGCCGCGCCCCATCATCAGGTCCATGCGTCCGCCGGAGAGGTGCTGCAGCATCGCGTACTCCTCGGCGATGCGCACCGGGTCGTTCGTGGTGATCAGCGTCGTCGAGGTCGAGACGATCAGGCGCTCGGTCTGCGCGGCGATGTACGCCAGCAGCGTGGTGGGGCTCGACGAGAAGAACGGCGGGTTGTGGTGTTCGCCGATGGCGAAGACGTCCAGCCCCGCCTCCTCGGCGTGCGTGGCGATGGTGACCGCGGCCTGGATGCGCTCCGCCTCACTGGGAGTGATTCCCGTGGTCGGGTCCTGCGTGATGTCGCTCACCGACATCAGGCCGAACTGCATGCCGTTCTGTTCGTTCACGATTCTCTCCAGATCAGGATGCCGCCGGCATCCGAGTTTATTCAAGTGAATGTATCTGGTACAACGCGTGCCTCGCAAACCTATTCCCACGGGTAGCCTCGACGGATGAGCAGTGCCGCAGTGCCCCAGGATCGTCCGCGAAGAAGAGTGCCGTTCTGGGACAACGCCCGGTTCGCCTGCATCGTCCTGGTGGTGCTGGGTCACGGCATCCAGCGACTCATCTACGACTCCGACATCTCCTACGCGTTCTATCTTCTGATCTACGCCTTCCACATGCCGGCGTTCGCGATCATCTCCGGCTACTTCTCCAAGGCATCCAGCCCGACCCGCCGACAGATGGCGCGGGTGATCACCGACATCCTGGTGCCGTACGTGATCTTCGAGGGCCTGTGGGCACTCACCAAGTGGCTCGTCGAGGGGCAGGCCGACCCGAACCTCACCAAGCCGTCCTGGACGCTGTGGTTCCTGCTCGCACTCGGAATCTTCCGGCTCGTGCTCCCCTACCTCGCCCTGCTGCGCTGGCCGCTGCTGTGGGCGTTCATCATCTCGATCGGCGTCGGCTACATGCAGAACGTCGACAGCACCTTCTCGCTGTCCCGCACCCTCGGCCTGCTCTTCTTCTTCACCCTCGGCTGGTGGCTGCGCGAGCACGACATCGTGCGGCGGTTCCGGCTGATCGAGTTCCGACCGTGGTGGCTGCGGGTCTGCGCGATCGCCGCGCTCGGCGCCTGGGCCTTCGTCTGCTGGCTCTGGCTGCCTCTCTGGGACGAGATCGACCTGCGGTTCTGGTTCTTCTACGACGACTCCTACGCCGGGCTCGCCGCCGATCAGTGGTGGGCCGGCGCCATCCGCGTCGTGCTGATGGCCCTCGCCGTCGTCCTGAGCGCGGCATTCTTCGCCCTCGTCCCGCGCCGCGCCACCTGGTGGACCCACTTCGGGCAGTACACGATGTACGTCTATCTGCTGCACTCCTTCGTGCTGTACCCGTTCCGCGAGTCCGGGATCCTGCGCGGGCTCGATCCCACCTGGATCTGGCTGCCGCTGATCACCGTCGTCGCCGTGCTGATCGCCTTCGGCCTGTCCACGAGGCCGGTTCGGCGTCTGTTCCGGCCGCTCATCGAGCCGCGCCCGCGCCGGCTGTTCGCCGATCCGTCACTCGTCTCCGCGCAGGATCACCGCAGCGACCCCACCGGCTCCAGGCGCCGCCCCGAATAGCGCGCCGTGCCGCGTCGGCACTAGGCGAAGAGCGGCGCGCCCACGTACGATCCGGCCGCCGCACCCGGCGGAATCGCCCACAGCCCCGAACCCACGTGTCGCACGTACTCGTTCATCAGATCGGTGGAGAGCTTGCGCTGCAGGGCGATGAACTGTGAAGGATCGCGCTGGTAGGCGAGGAAGAACAGCCCGGCGTCGAGCCGTCCGAGGGCGTTGTTGCCGCCGACGTAGTTGAATCCGCGCCGCAGGATGCGAGTGCCGCCGTTCGAATCCGGATGCGCGAGCCGAACATGACTGTGCGCGTCGAGGCCGCTCAGCCTCGGCTCGGTGAACTCGGTGCCGCCGGAGAGCGGCGCTCCTTCGCCTTTGTCACGGCCGAAGATGTTCTGCTGCTCGGAGAGCCGCACGCGGTCCCAGGTCTCGATGAGCATCGCGATCTTCCGGGCGACCAGGTACGATCCTCCGGCGAGCCAGGCCGGCCGATCGGATGCCGCGACCCACACGCTCTCGTCGAGCGCTGTGGCGTCGTCGGCGAGGATGTTGGCCGTGCCGTCCTTGAAGCCGAACAGGTTCCGAGGGGTCTGCTGGTCGGCCGTGGTGCGCGAGGTCTTGCCGTAGCCGAGCTGCGACCAGCGCAGCCGCGCCCGGCCGAACGCTATCCTGCTGAGGTTGCGCACCGCGTGCACCGCGACCTGCGGGTCGTCCGCGCACACCTGGATGCACAGATCCCCGTCGGAGGACTCGGGCACGAGATCGTCGCCGAGGAAGGCCGGCAGCCGCTCGAGAGCCGGCGGCCGACGGTCACGGATGCCGTAGCGGTCCTCGCCGTCCTTGTCGAACAGCGTCGGGCCGAACCCGATCGTGACCGTCAGTCCGTTCGCGGGCAGCCCCTGTGCCTCGCCGGTGTCATCCGGCGGGGACTCGGGCGGCCCGCCCACCGCGCCGGTGGCCGAGACATCGAGGCCCTGCGTGATCCGCGATGCGGCGTACGACCAGTCCTGCAGCAGCTCGACGAGGTCGGCCCGGTCGGTGCGCGGCATCATGTCGAAGGAGGCGAAGTGCAGGTGCTCCTGGACCGGAGTCACGATGCCGGCCTGATGCGCGCCGAAGAAGGCGTAGGGCTGCGCCTCGTCCGGTCCCGGCCGGGACGCGGCGACCGCGTAACCCGCGCCCGCCCCGACCGCGAGCGCGGCGGCGCCGCCGCCCACCGCGAGGCCGAGCAGGCCGCGCCTGCTCAGGCCTCGTCGAGCGCCGTCGTTCGGAGCATCCTCCGCAGCCTGTTCCGCACTCCGCCTCTCGGTCATCCCGCCACAGCTCCGCGGTTCAGGACAGCGTGGTGCCGGTGAGCTGCGAGAGCGGCTCGGCGAGGGCGTTGATGAGGTCGACGAGTTCGCGCTTCTGCGCGTCGGTCAGATCCTCGAAGCTGACGAATCCGTCCTTCAGCGAGCCGTGCGCGGCGAGGGCGCCCTCGAGATCGGCGTATCCCGTGCCGATCTCCTTCATGAGAGAGGCGCCGTCGTCGCCCTGAGCCGCGGCGAAGTCGCTGACCAGCGAGAACGCCATCTTCGACCCCTCCACGTTGGCCGCGAAGTCGTAGAGGTCGGTGTGCGACCACCAGTCCTCCTCGCCGGTGATCTTTCCGGTCGCGACCTCGTCCAGCAGCGCGATCGCGCCGTTGGAGACGCCGGCGATGCCCTGGTCCTCGAGGCTGCTCACGAAGTCGTCGGAGTGCACGTAGTCGTACAGCTCCTGCACGTCGGCGATCAGGAGGTCTCCGAAGTCCGCGCGCTGCTGCGACGTGGACGGCGTCCAGTCCTGCCAGGCGGGGGTCTCATCGTCGGCGTTCAGTGCGTCCTTCGCGGGCACCCAGAGATCCTTCTCGATGCGGTGGAATCCGGTCCAGTCCAGGCCCTCGGCGACGGCGTCGACCTCGCGATAGTCGATCCGGGGGTCGAGGTCGCCGAGCGCCTCGGCCACAGGTTCGATGCGCTCGTAGTACGCACGTGCGACCGGGAACAGCGATCGTGCCTTGTCATCGTCACCGGCCTGATATGCGGAGACGAGCTCGTCGACGGCCGGCACCAGCTGCCCGACCTGGTCCTTGACGAAGGCCGCGTACAGGTCGACGGCCTTCTTCTTCTGCTCGGCGTCCGGGCCCTCGACGGCCACGCGGTCGCCGGTGACCCTGAACGCCGCCCTGCCGACGCCGTCGCCGAGCATGCCCGGCTTGCAGACCGTGAAGTACTTCCCGGGCTGTGCGGTGACGGTGAGGGTGCGCGAGGCCGACGGCGCGATGTTCTCGACCTCGCCGACGATCCGCAGGCCGTCCTCGGCGAGCAGGTAGAACTCGGTCACCTTGTCGCCGGCGTTGCTCACGTCGAAGGTGAGGGTGCCGCTCTTCGCGGTACCCGTCGAGACGGCGCAGTCGGATGCGGTCGAGGAGACCGTGAGTGCGGATGCGGGATCGGCGTCGGACTTGGCGACGCAGCCACTGAGCAGGAGCACGGCCGTGCCGGTGGCGGCGAGGGCTCCGAGAACGCGGGAGGACGGGGTCATGCTGTTCCTTCGTGTGTGGTGACGGGAGGTGCGGATGCCGGCGCCGGTGCGACGTCGGCACGGCTCTGCACCGCGCCGGAGATATGCGCGGCGCCGGAGATCTGCGCGCTGCCGGAGCTCTGCTCCGTGGCGGCGGCGGGCGCCGCGGGAGGTGCGGATGACGCGGCAGCCGCCGTCCTCGTGCCGCGACGGCGCGGCAGGCCGCGCAGGAAGAACGCGCCGACGACGAGGATGTAGAGCAGCCAGGCGATGACCTGCAGCCAGCTCATGCGCGGCATGAAGCCGAGAGTCGCCTGCAGGAGCACTGCCCAGACGCCGGTCGGATCGATGACGCCGCTCACGTCGAACGCCCAGCCGAACGGGAACCCGGCCCAGCCGACCAGCACCGCGCCGGTGGCGGGATCGACCGGAGCAGCGGCGCCGAACGGGCCGGGGAGGACGCCGGCCTCCTGCAGGTCCATCATCGCGTACGCGAGGACACCGGCGGCGACGATCACGAGGAAGCCGCCGGTCCACGCGAAGAATCGCCGCAGGTCGAGCCTCACCGCTCCGCGTGCGAGCAGCGAGCCGATGATCACCGCGATGACGAGTCCGAGCGCGGCGCCGATCAGCACCGAAGGATCACGGCCGAAGGTCTGGGACATCGACCACAGCAGCAGGGTCGTCTCGATCCCCTCGCGTGCCACCGACACGAATCCGACCGCGACCAGTGCCCACATCGTCCCGGCTTCCAGCGCACGGTCCACACCGCCCTGCAGCGAGGCCTTCATGGTGCGGCCGGCCTTCTGCATCCAGAAGATCATCCAGGTGACCATGGCGACGGCGACCAGCGACATGAGCCCGCCGATGGTCTCCTGCGCCTGCGTGGTCAGCGCGTAGGCCCCGAAGGTGAGGATCGCGCCGATGCCCAGCGCGAGAGCGACGGCCAGGCCGATGCCTGCCCACATCCTGGGCAGGACGTCGGCACGACCGATCCGCCTGAGGTACGCGATGAGGATGCCGACGACCAGTGCGGCTTCCAGGCCTTCGCGCAGGCCGATGAGGAGTGAAGCGATCACGCGGTGTTACTCCGGAGAAGGTGAGGTAAGGGATGCCTTACCTATCAAACGGTAGCACCCGGGTAACCCTTCGCAACATACGTGACGGCGCAGGTCAGCGCGTCTACCGTCGAGCCATGGCCGAATTCACGCTCCCCGTCCTCGATCTCTCCCGCCTCGACGCGGGCCCGGAGGCAGCCGCCCGATTCCGCGATGAGCTGCGCGCAGCGACCCACGACGTGGGTTTCTTCTACCTCACGGGCACGGGCGTCTCCGCAGAGCTCGAGGCACGGCTGCACCGCGCCGCCCGGGACTTCTTCGCCCTCCCCGAGGCGGAGAAGCTGTCGATCGAGAATGTGAACAGTCCGCACTTCCGCGGGTACACCCGCATCGGCGGCGAGCGCACGCAGGGCGAGGTCGACTGGCGCGAGCAGATCGACATCGGCCCGGAACGCCGGCCGATCGAGGGCGGCCCCGCCTTCAACCGCCTGGTCGGGCCGAACCTCTGGCCGGCCGCACAGCCCGAGCTGCGAGAGGTCGTCGCCCAGTGGCACGAGACGCTGTCCGGGGTGTCCCGCCGGCTGCTGCGCGCCTGGGCGGAGGCGCTCGGCGCGGAGCCGTCCTACTTCGATGAGCACTTCGGCGAGCCGCAGACGCTGATCAAGATCGTGCGCTACCCGGGCAAGGCCGATCCCGAGCCGCAGCAGGGTGTCGGAGCGCACAAGGATTCCGGGGTGCTCACCCTGCTCTGGGTCGAGCCGGGCAAGGGCGGCCTGCAGGTGCGCCGCGACGGGGCATGGGTGGATGCGCCGCCGGTGCCCGGCGCGTTCGTCGTGAACATCGGCGAGATGCTCGAGTACGCCACCGGCGGCTATCTGAAGGCCACCGATCACCGCGTGATCTCACCGAAGGCTCCGGACGAGCGGATCTCGATCCCGTTCTTCTTCAACCCCGCACTGGATTCGCGGTTGCCTCTGATCGAGCTTCCCGCGGAGCTCGCCGCCGAGGCGCGCGGTGTCACCGACGACCCGTCGAATCCCATCCACGCGCTGTACGGGGAGAACGCACTGAAGTCACGACTGCGCGCGCACCCGGATGTCGCGGCGATCCACCACGCCGACCTCGTCGGAGCCTGAGGAGGCAGCACGATTCTGGTATACCAGAATCGTGCTGATCAGAAACGTCCGCCCCTGGGGCGAAGCCGCGTCCGACATCGTCCTCGACGGCGATCGCATCACGGAGGTGCGCCCCCACGACTCCTCGATGCCCGTCGCCGACGGCGATGTCGACGGCCGCGGACGGCTGCTGCTCCCCTCCTTCAGCGACGTGCACGTGCACCTGGACTCCTCCCGCATCGGCCTGCCGTTCCGCGAGCACACCGGCGCCCCCGGCGTCTGGGGCATGATGATGAACGACCGGAGGAACTGGCGCAACACCGACGTCCCGCACGCCGAGATCGTCGCCGGCACGCTCGAGGCCATGATCGCCCGCGGCACGACCCGGGTGCGCTCCTACGCGCAGGTCGACGTGGACTGCAAGCTCGAGAAGTTCGAGTCGGTGATGGCCGCGAAGGAGAGGTTCGCCGGTCACGCCGACGTGCAGGTGATGACGTTCCCGCAGGCCGGCATCCTCCGCGAGGAGGGCACCCTCGCGTACCTGGAGGAGTCCCTGAAGCAGGGCGCCGACGTGATGGGCGGCATCGACCCGTGCCAGCTCGACCGCAACCCGGCGAAGCACCTGGACATCGTGTTCGGCCTGGCGGAGAAGTACCAGGTCGAGGTGGACATCCATCTGCACGAGCCGGGCGCGCTCGGCGTGTTCAGCACCGACCTCGTCATCGAGCGCGTGCGCGCCCTCGGGATGCAGGGCAAGGTGACGATGTCGCATGCCTACGACCTCGGCGCGGTGAACGAGGCCACGACCCAGCGACTGATCGACACCTTCGCCGAGTTGGACATCTCGATGGCGTCCGTCGCCCCCGCGGCTCCGCATCAGCTGCCGCTGGTCAGGCTGGTCGAGGCCGGCGTTCGCTTCGGCCTCGGCGAGGACGGACAGCGCGACTACTGGAGCCCCTACGGCAACTGCGACATGCTCGACCGCACCTGGCAGCTGGCCTTCACGAACGGCTACCGCCGCGACGACCTCATCGAGCTCGCGCTCGCGGTCGCCACGACGGGCGGCGCCAGCATCATGTCGCACGACGTGACGCGGCCCACGGGCGTCGGCGATCGCCCCGGCGTCGCCGTCGGCGACCGTGCGGATCTGCTCCTCGTCGACGGAGAGACACCGTCCAGCGCCGTCATGGACCGAGGCACCGACCGCACGGTGCTGCACGACGGACGGATCGTCGCCGACGGCCTGAATGTCATCGGACTCTGAACCGTCGAGGCCACCGACGACGAAGGCCTCCCACACCGTGGGAGGCCTTCTCAAGAATGTTCTGCGCGATTGAACGCTCGGAACGCGGTGCCCTTGCTTATCGGCGAAGTCCGAGGCGCTCGATCAGCGAGCGGTAGCGCTCGATGTCGACGTCCTGGAGGTAGCCGAGCAGACGACGGCGCTGACCGACGAGCAGGAACAGGCCACGACGCGAGTGGTGGTCGTGCTTGTGCTCCTTGAGGTGCTCGGTGAGGTCCTTGATGCGCTGCGTCAGCATCGCGACCTGCACCTCGGGGGATCCGGTGTCACCGGGGTGCGTCGCGTACTCTTCGATGATCGCCTTCTTGACGTCTGCTTCCAGTGCCATAGATTCGATCCCCTCTCACTCATTGCGCGGTGCCCGGCGCCTGATGCGCGAGCTCTCTTTATCCGCGGCCGATCTAACGGCAACCTGAAGAGTCTACCAGTGTTCGGAGCCCCGGACGACCGGGCCAGCAGCACCCTCGGATACGCTCGGAGCATGCAGTACGGAACGCACGCGTGAGCCACTTCATCGACCTCTCCCCGCTCAGGGCGAGCCCGGCGTTCGCACGGATGTGGATCGGCTCGACGCTGGCCGGCATCGGCGGGCAGCTCACGATCGTCACCGTCATGCTGCACGTGTTCGCGCTCACGCAGAGCACCTTCGCGGTGTCGATGATCGCCGTCGCCGGGCTGGTGCCGATGATCCTGGCCGGGCTCTACGGCGGCATGCTCGCCGATGCCTTCGACCGCCGCCTCGTGGCGCTGATCGCCGCGACCGTCACCTTCGCGTCGACGACGCTGCTCGCCGTCCTGACCTGGACGCACACCGAGACGATCTGGTGGCTGTACGCCCTGAGCATGATCATCGCGGCCGCGAACTCGGTCGGCATGGCCACCCGCACGGCGATCGTCCCCCGGCTGATCTCCCGCGAGAAGCTCGCCGCGGCATCCGCTCTGAACGGCGTCGCCTTCGGCCTCACCGTGATGGCGGGCCCGGCGCTGGCCGGCCTGCTCGTCGCACTCACCGGCTACGGATGGACGTACACGATCGACGTCGTGCTGATGCTGGCCATGTTCCTCGGCCTGTGGACGCTGCCGGCACTGGTGCCGGAGGGAGAGATCGTGCGTCCGGGGCTCGCGTCGCTGGCCGACGGATGGCGATTCCTGCGTCGCGCGGGGAACATCCGGATGCAGTTCCTCTGCGACATCCTCGCGATGACCTTCGGCCAGCCACTGGTGCTGTTCCCGGCTCTGGGAACGGTCATCCTCGGCGGCGGCGCCTTCACCACCGGCATCCTCACCGCGGCGGTCGCCGTCGGCACGTTCGCGTCGAGCCTGCTCTCCGGTCGCGTGGTGCAGTACCGCTGGCACGGCCGCGGCATCGAGCGCGCGGTGCAGGCCTATGGCGCGTCGATCCTGCTCTTCGGCGTGGTTCTGCTGGTCGGATCGTTCCTCTCCCCCGCGACGGAGAAGACGCCGAACGTCGGTCTCATCATCGCCGCCTGCCTGACGCTGGCGCTGTCCGGCGCCTGCGACAACGTGAGCTCGATCTACCGCAACACCATGATGCAGGCCGCGGTGCCCGACACCATGCGCGGACGGCTTCAGGGCGTCTTCATCATCGTCGTCGCCGGAGGGCCGCGCGTGGGCGCGCTCTACGCCGGCACCCTGGCCACGCTCACGGCGCTGTGGTTCCCGCCGCTGCTCGGCGGCTTCCTGGTGATCGGCCTGGTGGCGCTGCTGGCCAGGCGCAACCCGCGGTTCGCCACCTACGATGCCGCGGACCCGGTTCCCTGAGATGCGCGAAGGGTGCGGATGCCGCAGCATCCGCACCCTTCGCGATCGTGGGGCGATCAGGCCTGCAGAGCGCCCTGCAGGTCGAGGTTGATCGTGACGTCCTTGCCGACCAGGACGCCACCGGTCTCGAGCGCGGCGTTCCAGGTGAGGCCGAAGTCCTCACGGTTGATGGTCGTGGTCGCCGACGCACCGGCCTTGTAGTTGCCGTAGGGGTCGGTGCCGAAGCCGCCGAAGTCCAGAGCGAAGCTGACGGGCTTGGTGATGCCGCGGATGGTGAGGTCGCCGTCGACGAAGAGGTCGCCGTCCTCGACGCGTGCGCCGGTCGAGGTGAACTCCATCGTGGGGTGGTTCTCGGTGTCGAAGAAGTCGGCGGAGCGCAGGTGCGCGTCGCGGCCCTCGTCGTTGGTGTCGATCGAGGTGACGTCCACGCTGGCCTCGACCTTGGCCTCGAGCGGGTTCTCCGGGGCGACCAGCGTCGCGCTCTTGACGCCGAAGCTGCCGCGCACCTTCGAGATCATCATGTGGCGAACGCTGAAGGTGACCTCGCTGTGCTGCGGGTCGAGGCTCCAGGTGCCTGCGCGGTAACCGGGGACGTCGATGGTGCTCATGCTGCTCCTTGGGGAAGTCATTGCCGCCGATCGGCGACACCGGGTACAACTTACATGCGTTTGGATGTATTCCCGTGAATCGAGAATTCCTTGCGGACAGAGCAGGGCCCTCGTCCGCACAGCGGACGAGGGCCCTGGGAAGATCGTCAGCCGACGGCGACCAGATCGATGATGAAGATCAGCGTCTTACCCGACAGGAAGTGGCCGGCACCGGCCGGTCCGTAGGCCAGGCGCGGCGGAATCACCAGCTCGCGGCGGCCGCCGACCTTCATGCCGGGGATGCCCTCCTGCCAGCCCTGGATCAGGCCGCGCAGCGGGAACTGGATGGTCTCGCCTCGCCCCCAGGACGAGTCGAACTCCTCGCCGGTGTCGAACTCGACGCCGGCGTAGTGCACGGTGACGGTGTCGCCGGACTTCGCCTCGACGCCGTCTCCGTCGATGATGTCGCGGATGACGAGCTCCGCGGGAGCCGGGCCGGTGGGGGCGTCGAACTCGGGCTTTGTGCGATCAGTCATGCCTCCATGTAACCGGACGCTCCGCACACGGTCAACGCGACGATGCGCGCCGAGAGCGAACAGGACATGCAGAGGTTTCGACTCGCTGCGCTCGCTCAACCTTGCTGTGACGCGCGTCAACGCGTGCTTCGCTCGCATTGATCCGCATCACGGCAAGACTCAGCGCCCGGTGCTGCGGCGATGCCTGCAAGCGAATCCGGGCGCTGAGTTGATCTGTACCCAGGGTGCCTCACCGCTCACCGGCTGTCAAGGGTTCCGGTCAGTACGCCAGCAATGCCGCCCTGGTCGCCCGCGCACGCCTGAGCAGCGCATGCTCATCGGCAGCCGCGTACCGGTCGTGACCGTGGATCGCCCGTTGCCGCACCGCCGCGAGCGCTGTGGCGTCGCGGATGAACGACCTCATCAGCGGCCTGCGATCTCCCCGCAGCGTGGACGCCCATCGCATCGCGGTCCTGCGACCGGCGGGCGTCGCCAGCATCGTGACCTCCTCAGGGGTGAACCAGCCGGCCTTCGCGTAGTCGCCGAGACGCTCTCTCGTCAGCCGCGCCTCCTCGCGCCGCAGCGCGATGATGCCCAGGATGAAGCCCACGAACAGCGGCACCTGCATCGTGAGATAGAGCGGCAGGAAGTCGCCGAAGAGCGACGAGCCGTTCCACAGGGCGTGCAGCGCGATCGCGCCGAGAACGCCGAGGCAGCCCGCGCTGAACGCGCCCGCGGCACCCGCCCCGCGCCGCGCCGCGAGCCCGATGGCGAAGCCCGTGAGCGAGGTGAACATCGCGTGCGCGAACGGCGACATCAGGCCGCGCACCACGAATGTCGCCGTCAACTCCTGCCCGCCGCCCTCGAGCAGACTGATCGCGAAGTACTGGATGTTCTCGGTGAACGCGAATCCTGCGCCCACGAGTGCGCCGTACACGACGCCGTCGACCGGCCCGTCGAAGGCTCGGCGGGCGAGCACGTAGATGGCGAAGACCCCCAGCCCCTTCCCGATCTCCTCCACCAGCGGAGCCTGGACCAGCGCGGTGATGGCGTCGGGTCGCGCGCCGAAGACCAGGCCGAGGCCGCGATCGATCAGCAGGGCGATGCCGACCGCGACGATCGCACCCCAGGCGAGGGCGAAGACGACCAGGCTCTTCGGCTCCGGCTCCCATCGGTCGATGAGGCGCACCCCGAGCAGCACGATGGACAGCGGGATGAGTGCGAGGATCAGACCGACGATGGATGCCCCGGCGCCGAGCGCATTCACGAAGTATCCGATCAGCAGCAGCAGGAGGAACGCGAGCACGCCGAAGGCCCAGACCGACATCGTGCGTCCCTTGCGCACCGGCATCGGCAGAGCCGGCAGCGCGGGCGCCGGCGAGGGGGCGACAGGGGCGGCGGGCGGTGCGTAGGCCTGCTGCTTCGCCAGCGGGGACGCGTACACCGGCCGTGGTGGCCGGTACTGCTGCGGTCCGCCGCCCGACGGGGGCGGCGGACCGTAGGCGGGGGGCTGTCCTCCGGAGCTCATGGAGGACAGCCTATTCGCGACGCGGGTCAGTCTCGGCGACGCGGGGTCAGTCGTCCTCTGCGGCGATCACCGGGATCGCGGCCGTGATGGCCTCCAGACCCGACAGGCGTGCCGGCGAGAGCTGCTTGGTGACCTCCTCGCGAGACATCAGGCCGGCCTCGACCACGAGATCGGCGACGTTGCGGTTGGTCAGCAGCGCCGTCTTCGCCAGTGCGGCGGATGCCGCGTAGCCGATGAACGGCGTGAGTGCGGTGACCACTCCCACCGACGCGCCGACCATCGCGCCGAGGCGGTCGGTGTTCGCGGTGATGCCGTCGACGCAGTTCACGCGCAGGGTCCACATCGCCTGACGCATCCAGGTGATGGACTGGAAGATCGAGTGCGCGATGACCGGCTCGAACGCGTTCAGCTGCAGCTGGCCGCCCTCGGCGGCCATCGTGACGGTCATGTCCGCGCCGGCGACGGCGAACGCCACCTGGTTGACCACCTCGGGGATCACCGGGTTCACCTTGCCCGGCATGATGCTGGATCCGGCCTGCATCGCGGGCAGGTTGATCTCGCCGAGTCCGGCCTGAGGACCGGAGGAGAGCAGACGCAGGTCGTTGCAGATCTTGGAGAGCTTCATCGCATTGCGCTTGAGCGACGACGAGAACGACATGAACGATCCGGTGTCGCTGGTCGCCTCGACGAGGTCGGTGGCGGTCTGCAGGTCGAGCGCGGTGATCCCGCGGAGGTGCTTCAGGACGGCCGTCGCGTAGGCGGGGTGCGTGGTGATGCCCGTTCCGATCGCGGTGGCGCCCATGTTGATCTCGAACATCAGCGACGCGTTCTCGGTGAGCCGGCTGTGGTCCTCGCCGAGCGTCGAGGCGAAACCGTGGAACTCCTGGCCGAGGGTCATCGGCACGGCGTCCTGCAGCTGGGTGCGCCCCACCTTGAGGATGTCGTGGAACTCGCGCGACTTCTTCAGGAACGAGCCGCGCAGCAGGTCGAGCTCCTCGAGCAGGGAGCGCAGGGTGAGCGAGAGCCCGATCTTGACCGAGGTCGGGTAGACGTCGTTGGTGGACTGGCTGCGGTTGGTGTGGTCGATCGGCGAGAGGAAGGCGTAATCGCCCTTCTCCCGCCCTGCCATCTCGAGCGCGATGTTGGTGATGACCTCGTTCGCGTTCATGTTCGTCGAGGTTCCGGCACCGCCCTGGATGACGCCGACGACGAACTGGTCGTGGAACTCGCCGTCGATCACCCGCTGTGCGGCGCGGTCGATGAGATCGGCCCGCTCGGCGTCGAGCACACCGATCTCCTTGTTCGCCCTCGCACTGGCCTGCTTGACCATGGCGAGAGCCTTGACCAGATCGGGATAGACCGAGATGGGGCGTTTGGTGATCGGGAAGTTCTCCTCGGCACGGAGCGTGTGCACGCCGTAATAGGCGTCAGCGGGGATCTCCATGCTTCCGATCGAGTCGGTCTCGGTACGAGTGCGGGCAGGCGCGTCAGCGGCCATGTCACATCCTTGTGGGTGTTTCGGCGAGTGGGAAGCGGGGGATGCTCCCAGTCTATGCCGAGGGCTTGCGCGAGAACGCCTCCAGCCGCTGCTCCGGAGTGAGCTCCGCCATCTCGCGCACCCACTCCTCCGAGAAGAAGTCGGCGGTGGGCGCATCGACCACCGGGACGACCGTGTGCGTGATCGTGTCGGGGTGCACGTGCACCAGGTGGAACGACTGCGCGGCGTCCATCCCGTTGACCTCGGCCGCCGGCAGCGCGACGTTCATCGTGTAGCAGGTCGACGAGGCCACGCTCACCGGCACGCCCGCGAACATGCCGGACGACGAGTAGTGCAGGTGGCCGGCGAGGATGCCGCGAACGTCGGTGTCGCGGATCACTTCGGCGAACTCGTCCTGGTGGCGCAGCTCGAGGATGTCGAACAGCGGCAGGTGCGAGGGCAGCGGCGGGTGGTGCAGCGCAAGCAGCGTGCCGTGCGGGGCCGGCGTGCGAAGCTGCTCGGCGAGCCAGTCCAGCTGGCCCTCATCGAGGTCGCCGTGGTGCCAGCCGGGCACGCTGGAGTCCAGGGTGATCAGCCTGAGCTCGTCCAGATCCCACACGCCGGTGACGGGCTCCTCAGTGGCTGCGCCGTCGAGCAGCGCGGCACGCAGCGCCGGGCGCTCGTCATGATTGCCCGCCACCCAGACGATCGGGCAGTCGAGCTCGGCGGCGACCGGTTCGAGCGCTGCGCGCAGCCGCCGATAGGCGTCTGCCTCGCCGAAGTCGGTGAGATCGCCGGTGACGACGATGGCCGCCGGTGCCGGATGCACCTGCCGCACCGCCTGCAGCGTGCGGGCCAGGTTCGCGTCGGAGTCGGCGCCGCCGGCGTGCCGTGCTCCCCCGCGAGGAGGTGCGGATCGCTGAGGTGGATGATCGTGTGCGACGCCGCCTCATGACGGCCGAAGGCGGGAAGGGCGGTCATGCCCTCAGCATAGGACCGCCGCCGACACCGGCGGCGGAGTCAGTGGCCGATGACGATCAGGAGGATGCCGCCGAGAACGGCCGCCCCGCAGAGCACGAAGCAGCAGATCGCGGCGATGAACGCCATCGACTTCTGGGCCTCGGTGAGCGGGCTCTTCTTCGCCGCCTTGGCCGCCTGCTTCTCGGCGCGGCGGATCTCCTTCTCGGTGAGCACGGTTATCGCGTCGGTGAACTCCACCGGCGAGACCACGGGGATGCGGCCGGCGCGCACCAGCATCCGCAGACCCAGCGAGTAGAACACCACGATGGCGACCGCGCCGATCAGCGCGGCGATGAAGACGTTGACGAACGCGATCCAGTCGATCTCGATGCTCATCGTGCGTCCTCCTGCTCATCGACGTCGAGGTCCCACTCCGCCAGCTCGGCACGCGCACGGCGACTGCTGCTGAGCGACTCCCACTCCTTGGCCGCCTGGTCCGCCTCGGCGTACTTCTGGGCAGCGCGCTCGGCCGCCTTGCGTGCGGCCTTGACCTCACTCGGCGTGCCGCCCGACTTCTTCAACTTCTTGGCCTTGCGCGCCGCGCGCTCGGCCTCGTCGGCCTTGCGCTCGGCGCGCTCCAGCGCGCGCATCAGTTCGATGCGGCTGGTGCGGCGGGTGGGGCCGGGCACTTCGGGCAGTTCCACGGCGTGGCCGGACTCGGCGACATCGCTCATCGCGTTCGACGCCGTGACCGCGTTCCTGCGGGAGCGCAGGAACATGCCCACGATGATGATGACGGCGGCGATCGCGTCGATGACGACGCCCCAGCCGCCGAGCCACACCACCAGCACGGCGGCCACGGCGCCGACGGCACCGGCCGCCGGAAGCGTCAGCAGCCAGCCCAGCGCGATGCGTCCCGCCGTCCGCCAGCGCACCGTGGAGCCGCGACGGCCCAGGCCCGAGCCGATCACCGAACCGGAGGCGACCTGAGTGGTCGACAGCGCGAACCCGAAGGCGCTGGAGGCGAGGATGGTGGCGGCCGTGGAGCTCTCGGCAGAGAAGCCCTGCGCGGGCTTGACCTCGGTGAGGCCCTTGCCGAGCGTGCGGATGATGCGCCAGCCGCCGAGGTAGGTGCCCAGCGCGATGGTGAAGGCACAGGCGACGATCACCCAGAACTCCGGGTTGTGGTAGTTCTCGCTGCCCGGATCGCCGGTCTGCCAGCCGACGGTGATCAGGGCCAGGGTGATCACGCCCATGGTCTTCTGCGCGTCGTTCGTGCCGTGCGCGAGCGCCACCATCGACGAGGTGAAGATCTGGCCCCAGCGGAAGCCGGAGCGGCCATCCGGCTTGCCGTCGTAGCGCCGCGTGATGCCGTAGGCGGCCTTGGTGGCGGCGAAGGCGATCAGCCCGGCCGTGACCGGAGCGATGAGCGCCGGCAGCACGACCTTGGACAGCACCACGCCGAAGTTGATGCCGGCGACGCCGACGCCGACCAGGGTCGCGCCGATCAGCCCGCCGAAAAGTGCGTGCGACGAGCTGGAGGGCAGCCCGAGCAGCCAGGTGAGCATGTTCCACGTGATCGCGCCGATGAGGCCTGCGAAGATCAGCGCGGGCAGCAGATCGTGCGAGATGTCCGCCTCGTTGACGATGCCGCCGGAGACGGTCTTCGCCACCTCCGTGGAGAGGAACGCACCGACCAGGTTCAGGCAGGCGGCGAGCAGCACCGCGGTCTTGGGCTTCAGGGCACCGGTGGCGATCGGCGTCGCCATCGCGTTGGCGGTGTCGTGGAAGCCGTTCGTGAAGTCGAAGAACAGTGCCAGCGCGATGACCAGCACGACGATGAGGGCTGCGGTTTCCACCGGTCGCTTTCGTTGAAGATGCAGAGACAGTGCCGACGCTGCCGGCGTGACGAACGAAGAGTTCACCGTGGGTATCAGATCCGTTAATCGGCCCTTCAGAATCCTCCCACCCTGCTCCGCCTCGGTCAACTCGCGCCGGGTAGCGTGGAGGGGTGACCGAGCAGACCACCAGCGCACCCGCGGCGGCGCGCCGCCCCGCGCCCCGCATCCACCACGGCGACACCTTCGACGACCCCTACGAGTGGCTCCGCGCCAAGGACGATCCCGAGGTGATCGCGCATCTCGAGGCGGAGAACGCGCACACCGAGGAGCGCACATCGCACCTCGAGGACCTGCGAGAGCGGCTGTTCCAGGAGGTCAAGGGCCGGGTGCAGGAGACCGATCTCTCGGTGCCGACGCGGCAGGGCGACTGGTGGTACTACGGTCGCACCGAGGAGGGCGCGCAGTACGGCATCCAGTGCCGCACCGTCGGCATCCGGCGACGACTGGACGCCCCCGCAGCTGGTTCCGGGCGAACCGGTGCCCGGCGAGCAGGTGCTGCTGGACGGCAACGTCGAGGCCGAGGGACACGAGTTCTTCTCGCTCGGCGCCTTCGACGTCTCGGATGACGGCACGCGGATGCTCTGGTCGGTGGATGTCGCCGGAGACGAGCTGTACACCGTGCACGCTCGTGACCTGGTGTCCGGCGCAGGCTTCGACGACGTCATCGAGAACACCGGTCAGGCATTCTTCACGCCGGACGGCACCGCGATCCTCTACACGACGCGGGACGAGGCCTGGCGCCCGGACACCCTCTGGATGCACAGTCTCGGGACCCCCGCCTCGGAGGACGTGAAGCTGTTCCACGAGCCCGACGAGCGGTTCTGGCTGGGCGCCGGCATCACGCGCAGCAAGAAGTACCTGGTCGTCGAGATGGGCTCGAAGATCACCAGCGAGGCGCACCTGTTCGACTTCGCCGATCTCGCAGCAGGCGGACATGTGGTCTGGCCGCGCCGCGACGGCGTGGAGTACGAGATCGACCACGCGGTGATCGACGGCGAGGACGTGCTGTACGTGCTGCACAACGACGGCGCCCTCGACTTCGAGCTCGTCGCGGTGCCGGCATCCGACCCGCAGGGCGAGCGTCGCGTGGTGCTGCCGCACACGCCGGGGCGGCGCATCCTCGAGGTGGACTGCTTCCGCGACTTCGCGACGGTCGAGTATCGCCGCGAGGGCCTCGGCCGCATCGGCCTGCTGTCCTACGCCGACGACGCCGTCTCGGAGCTCGACTTCGACGAGCCGCTGTACAGCGCGTGGTTCTCCGGCAACCCGGAATGGCACGTCCCGCTGCTGCGGATGGGCTACGTCTCGTTCATCACGCCGTCGACCGTGCTCGATCTGGATGTCGCCACGGGCGAGCGACTGGTGCGCAAGCAGCAGCCCGTGCTCGGCGGCTACGATCCAGCGGACTACGACCAGCGCAGGCTGTGGGCCACCGCGGACGACGGCGCCCAGGTGCCGATCTCGCTCGTGTGGCGGAGATCGTTCGGCGAGCCGGGCGCCGCGCCGCGCCCGGTGCACCTCTACGGCTACGGCTCCTACGAGTCGTCGATGGATCCCGGCTTCTCCCCGATGCGGCTGTCCATGCTCGACCGCGGCGTGGTGTTCGCGATCGCGCACGTGCGCGGCGGCGGCGAGATGGGCCGGCACTGGTACGACGACGGCAAGATGCTGCGCAAGCGCAACACGTTCACCGACTTCGTCGCCTGCGCGCGGCACCTCGTCGACACCGGTGTGACGACTCCCGAGCGGATGATCGCCGAGGGCGGCAGCGCCGGCGGCCTGCTGATGGGCGCCGTCGCGAATCTCGCGCCCGAGCTGTTCACCGGCATCCTCGCCGAGGTGCCGTTCGTCGACGCGCTCACGTCGATCCTCGACCCCTCCCTGCCGCTGACGGTGGTCGAGTGGGACGAGTGGGGCGACCCGCTGCACGATCCGGAGGTGTACGCCTACATGAAGTCGTACACGCCGTACGAGAACCTCCGGACGGATGCCGCCTACCCGCCGATCCTCGCCATCACCTCGATCAACGACACCAGGGTGCTGTACGTCGAACCGGCCAAGTGGGTCGCCGCGCTGCGCTTCGCCGGCGCGGAGGACGTGCTGCTCAAGTGCGAGATGGCGGCCGGGCACGGCGGCGTGAGCGGACGCTACAACGCCTGGCGCGAGCGCGCGTTCGCCCTCGCCTGGGCGCTGGACCGGCTCGGTCTCGCGGACTGACGCTCTTCGACAGCACCTGGGTCGCTGAGCCTGTCGAAGGGTCCTTCGATCCCCACGCCCCGCTCAGGAACCCGTCAGCCGAACAGCGCCGCGGCCTCGTCGTAACGGCTGCGCGGCACGGTGTTCAGCTCACCGAGGGCGTCCTCGAACGGGACACGCACGATCTCAGTGCCCTGCATGGCCACCATCTGCCCCCAGGCGCCGTCGACGACCGCGTCGGCGGCGTGCAGGCCGAGCCGGGTCGCGAGCACCCGGTCGAACCCGGAGGGCGAGCCGCCGCGCTGGATGTGGCCGAGGATCGTCGCGCGGGTCTCGATGCCGGTGATCCGCTCGATCTCGGGTGCGAGCCGGTCGCCGATGCCGCCGAGGCGTGGGCGGTTGAACGCGTCGAGCCCCTTGTCGCTGTAGGCCTCGTCCATGCCCTCCAGCTTGAAGCCCTCCGAGACCACGACGAGCGGTGCGCGACCCCGGTCGTGCGCGCTCGTGACCAGAGCCGTGATCTCCTCGAGGGTCTGCGGCACCTCGGGGATGAGGATGGCGTGCGCCCCGGCGGCCATGCCCGCGTGCAGGGCGATCCAGCCGACGTGCCGGCCCATGACCTCGGCGACCATGCAGCGCTGATGCGAGTCACCGGTGGTGCGCAGCCGGTCCATGGCCTCGGTGGCGATGTTGACGGCGGTGTCGAAGCCGAAGGAGTAGTCGGTGGCGCGCAGGTCGTTGTCGATCGTCTTCGGCACGCCGATGACGTTGATGCCGTCCTTGGCGAGGCGGTCGGCCGCGGCGAGGGTGCCCTCGCCGCCGATCGCGATGATGCCGTCGATACGGTGCCCGTACAGGGTCTTCGCGATGTTCTCCGCGCCCCCGCGCTCCCCCTCGTACGGGTTCGTGCGGCTGGTGCCGAGGATGGTGCCGCCCACCTTGGACAGACCCTTGACCTCATGGCGGGTGAGCGGGAAGAAGTCGCCGTCGACCACGCCGCGCCAGCCGTCCCGGATGCCGACGAACTCGAGGTCGTACGCGGTGGTGCCCTTGAGCACGATGCCGCGGATGACTGCGTTCAGTCCGGGGCAGTCGCCACCGCTGGTCAGAATGCCGATCTTCATGCTGCTGCCTTCGTGCTTCGGGGAAAGGGTAAAGGCGACGCTGCCTGCTTCCGACCCTAGTGGGCGACGGCATCCGATGCCATTCCACCCGAGCGAAAACCGAGGATCTTGCGGACCTGATCGAGTCGAAACGATGATCTTGCGGTGTTCCGACCACCTCGCACGCAAGAGGGCGTCAAGAACGGATGTTCTTAACGCCCTCTGCGCGGCTGATGACCTCAGGCCGTCAGCAGAGACTCCCGCAGCAGGTGCATGAGCGCACCGAGCTGCACCGACTCCACGCTTCCCGGCTCGATGTTCTCGCCGTCCAGCGCACGACCGGCCAGTCCCTGCTTCTGATCGATGAGCTCGGCGATCTTGGTGTCGATCGTGTGCGCGGCGATGATGCGCCATGCGGTGACCGGCTCGTCCTGGCCGATGCGGTGCACGCGGTCGATCGCCTGCGTCTGCTCGGCAGCGGTCCAGCTGAGCTCGGCGAGCACGACGTTCGACGCGGCCTGCAGGTTCACACCGACGCCGGCCGCAGTGAGCGAGCACACCGCGATCCCGACCTCGGGGTCGGCGTTGAACGCGTCGATCGCCGCCTGACGCGCCGGGGTGGTCTGGTCGCCGCGGATGGACACCGCTCTGATGCCGGATGCGGCGAAGTGCGCCTCGGCCTGGTCCATGACATCGATGTGCTTCGCGAAGAACACGACCTTCTCGACCGAGCGCTGCAGCTGCGCGGCGTAGTCGGCGGCGAGCTGGGCCTTGGCCTGGCCGATGCGGCGCACCATCGTGAAGACGTTGTCTCCCCCGGTGCCGGCGGCCTTGGACTCCTCGAGCTCGTTGTGCGCGACCAGGCGCACGATGTCCTCGTCGATCTCGCCGGCCTCGGACGGGCCGTGTGCTGCCGCGCGGGCCTCGACGATGCGACGGTACTTCGCCGCCATGCGCTCGCCCAGCTCGCGCTCCGCCTCGCGGATTCCCCGGCCGAACTCGTCATCCAGCTGCACGGGCAGATCCGCGATGAGCTTGTCGGGCAGGTCGGCTGCGACGTCCTTCTTCTTGCGTCGCACGATGCCCATCGAGATGACGGCCTCGCGCGCCTCGGCATAGAACGACTTGTCTGCGGGGGTCAGGCCGGTGGCGTCCAGCTTGTCCATCAGCGCCGGCTCCGGCTTCTCGCCGTTGGTCCAGCCCAGGAAGCGCCAGATCGCGTCGAAGTCCTCGACGTCGTTGATCAGCGGTGTTCCGGTGAGGGCGAGCATGAGCGGGTTGGCCTCGCGCTCGCGGATGCGGCTCGCCAGCGCCAGCACGTTCTGCGAGCGCTGCGAGGAGAGGTTCTTGATGAAGTGCGCCTCGTCGACGACCATGCCCTTCAGCCCGATCGAGCTCAGCCACGACAGGTGCCGGTCGAGGATCTCGTAGTTCACGATGAACACGTCGGCGAACGCGTCGATGTCGGCGCCGTCGCCCTGGATCACCGTGGCTCGGCGCTGCGGGGTCCACAGCTCCACCTCGCGCGCCCAGTTCATCTTCACGACGTTGGGCACGACGACCAGCAGCGGGTAGGACTCGGCGACGGATGCCGCCAGCACCGACTGCGCGGTCTTGCCGAGCCCGGGCTCGTCGGCCAGCAGGAAGCTGCGGTGCCCGGCGCGCACCGACTCGATGAAGCGCGACTGGTGCACCATGACCTCGCGGCCCTTGGGCGAGATGTGGTCGTACTCGGGCACCGGAGGCAGCTCCATCGTGGCCGTTCCCCCGCCTGCGCCGGACTCGAACGCCTTGTACAGCGGGCCCATCAGCTCCCAGCCGTCCAGCCGACGGCGGGGCGTCGAGGCCGGACGCGGCGTGAGATCGGGGGCGAGGAAGGGGTTCGCGAGCTGGCGCGACTCCACCGACGGCGGGGTCACCTGCTTCTCGGCGAGAGCGGCGGGCACGACCACCGTGCTCTTCACCGGCGCGATGTCGGTGATGACGAGCTCCTCCGGGGCGAGCTCTGCGCCGGACTCGAGCAGCCAGTCGCGCCGCATGCGCTTGGCCACGGGGCTGGTGGCCTGGTCGGCCTCGAGCAGCTGGATCAGCGACGTGTCGCGCGCAGCGGTCTTGGCGAGGATCGTCGCCACGCCGTCGAGACGCTTGAGCAGTTCAGCACGCGCCGAGTCGGACAGCTCGCCGTCGGCCTTCACCCTGGCGCGCTCCTCGCGCACCAGGAAGGCGATGACCTGGAACTTCACACGATTGGTGGGCCCGAGCTTTCCGCGCTGGGCCTTCGCCTCGATCTCGCGCACCTTGCGGGCGAGGATCGGGATCAGAGGCGCCTCGTCATCGCGACGGGACGTCTTCTTTCGCCGCGGGGCGGCGGTCGCCGTGGTCGGCATGCTCCTCCTGAGCTGAGATATCCGTGCCGAGGATGCTCGGCCGTACCTGTCGTCCGCGGGTGGCGTGCTGCCGGAACGGACTTCCTCCGGATGCGTACTCGCATGGCGACTGCGCACTCGGGCCGATGCCCCGCGACCTCCGGATCGCCGGCGCCGATGCGCAGCAGATGCGCTCGGGCGGGGATCCGCGCAACAGTCTACGCCATTGTGCAGTTCGGACGCGGCGAGCAGCGGCGTGTCAGACGCCGAGAACGCTCTTCGCGGCGGTGACATCGGCGTCGATCTGCGCGATCAGCGCCTCGACGCCCTGGAACGCGACCATGCCGCGCAGCCTGTCGGCGAACTCCACGGTCACGTGATGCCCGTACAGGTCGAGCCCCGTCTGCCCGAGCACGTGCGCCTCGACCTGACGCCGCGGCACGTCGTCGAAGGTCGGGTTGGTGCCGACCGAGATCGCGGCGGGATGCCGGTCGTCGCCGTCGACCAGCCAGCCGGCGTAGACGCCGTCGGCCGGCACCAACGCGTCGACGGTCTCGGAGAGGTTCGCGGTCGGGAACCCGAGCTCGCGTCCGCGCTTGAGACCGTGCACGACCTCGCCGGACACCGACACGGGTCGTCCGAGAACCTGCGCCGCAGCGGCGACCTCACCGGCGTCGAGCAGTTCACGCACCCAGGTCGACGACACCCGTCGGTCCGAGCCCGGCAGGAACACATCCTCGACCACGTCGACGGTGAAGCCGTGCTGCACACCGAGCTCGCGGAGCAGTTCGGGTGTGCCCGCGCCTCCGCGCCCGAAGCGGAAGTCCGCCCCGACCAGGACGGTGCGCACGCGCAGGGCGTCGACCAGGATGCCGGTGACGAAGTCCTCCGGAGTGCGCGAGGACAGCTCGCGATCGAAGGTGAGCACGAGGGTCGCATCGATGCCGGTTCCGTCGAGCAGTTCGAGCTTGCGGTCCAGATCGACCACGCTGTCCGGGCAGATCTCCGGACGCAGCAGCGCGAGCGGATTGCGGTCGAAGGTCACCGCGACCGCGCGGGCGTCGATGGCGGCGGCGTCCTCGCGCATCCGGCGGATCACGGCCTGATGGCCGATGTGCACGCCGTCGAACTTGCCGATCGCGACGACGGTGGGGCCGAAGTCGGCCGGCACGTCCTCGGCCGCGCGGAAGACGATCATGCGGATGCTCCGGGACGGTGCGTGCGCAGCCACCACAGGCCGCATACCGGCAGCACGAGCGGGATGAAGAGGTATCCCATTCCGAAGTACGACCACACCGAGTCATGCCCGAACAGTGCGGGGGCCGTGAGGCTGAGCGTGCCGACGACGAGCACGCCCACCATCTCGAACGCGATCGCCACCCAGGCGACGGTGTACCAGCCGGGCCTGCCCGCCTTGATCAGGGCGAGCGTCGCGAGGATGTACACCACGGCGGCGAGCGCCGACAGCGTGTACGCCAGAGGCGCCTCATCGAAGCGGCGGATGATCTGCACGAGGCTGCGCCCCGTCGCGGCCAGCGCCATCACGGCGTAGACGATGACGAGGACGCGGCCGATGCCGGTCATCCGGGCGCGCGAAACGGTGTTGGTCATGACGGGTTCCAGTTTCGAGGGGGCCGGCGGGAAGAGCGTCAGGCGACCTGGATCGTCCAGATCGTCTGCATCCGCCACAGCATGATCGCCAGCGACAGGCCGACGACGCCGAGGACGACGGTGCTCCACCGGCTGCGCTCCAGCAGCGCCCAGGCCACGCCGCCCAGCGGCAGCAGCACGGCGGCGATCAGGTAGACCCAGAACTCGAGCAGATCACCGGTGGGCGGGTTCCCGGCGAACGGCGCGATGATCGCGATCACCACCTGCACGACGAGCAGCAGCTCGACGAGGGCGAGGCTGCCGACCGTCCAATCGCTGGGCCGGCGGCCGGCGAAACCGGCGATCAGGCAGAACACGCCCGACGCGCAGGCGACGACGATCTGCACGATCGTGAACCACAGGATCATCGGGCTGCCTCCTCAGGCATGTTCATGGCGCTCTTCAGATCCCCGCCTCGAGCCTCGACGATGCCGACGAGCACCTGCTCGGGATCGACGGCGGCCGCCAGAGGCGCCGGCAGACGCACGGCCTGCCCCGCCAGGCGCTTGCCGTGCCAGAGGTCGCGGGCCTCGTCGGCGCTGACGTCGATCACGGGCAGGACCCGCCCCGCCGCGTCGGCCGGGGTCATCGGGACGGCTCCGGCCAGCTCATCGATCGTGACGGCGCCGGAGACGTCGATTCCGCCGACCCTGGTGCGGCGCAGCGCGGTCAGGTGCCCGCCTACACCGAGACCGGTGCCGAGGTCACGGGCGAGTGCGCGGATATAGGTTCCGGAAGAGCAGTCCACGATCACGTCGAGGTCGATGACGCCGTCCCCCCGGCGCTCCGCCAGCACGTCGAAGCGCGACACGGTCACATCGCGAGCCGCGAGCTCGACCTGCTCCCCCGCGCGCACGCGGTCGTAGGCACGCCGCCCGTCCACCTTGATGGCCGAGACGGCGCTGGGAACCTGGGAGATCTCGCCCCTCAGCGCGGCGATGCCCCCTTCGATCGCGGATGCCGGCACTTCGGCGGCATCCGTCCGCGAGACGAGCTCGCCCTCGGCGTCATCGGTGCTGGTCGCCTGCCCGAGGCGGATCGTCGCCCGGTAGGTCTTGTCGGCGCCCACGATGTAGGTGAGCAGGCGCGTGGCGCCCTCGATCCCGATCACCAGAAGCCCGGTGGCCATCGGATCGAGCGTGCCGGCGTGCCCCACCTTGCGGGTGCCGAACGCGCGTCGCACGCGGGCGACGACATCATGACTGGTGAGTCCGCCTGGCTTGTCGACGAGGAGGATTCCGGGCGAGACCATCCCTCAAGCCTACGGCGTGTCAGCCGCAGACCTCGTACGGCGGCTCGTCCCTGGAGGTCACCGTGACCGCGCTCACGGCGTCCTCATCGGCGCGGAACGAGAAGAAGATCGAGCCGATGCCGTCCGGGCCGACCCGCAGCATCGAGCCGTCCCCGATGGTCGGCTTCTGCTCCACCGCGTCAGGATGTGCGACGAGCACCTCCTCGCGGCTGGAGCCGAGGCCGAGGCCGTCCGCGGTGCGCGGGCCGTCCCCGGGCTGCGCCGTCTCGGACGTCGAGACGTCGATCGTGGTCACCGCCCCGTCGGTCAGATCGCTCTCGCGCGAGAAGTAGGCGGACACGCTCTTCTCCGGGTCGTTCCAGAACGCCGTCCACGAGCAGTTCTCGTCGACCGTCCAGGTCGGCACGCCTGCCACCGCATCGGCGAAGAGCTCGTCGAGCTGCACCGGCCCCATCCCCTGCTCGGTGATCGTCCAGGTGCGCGGGTCGTCCGGGTCGGCGTCCGGGTTCGTCGTGCGGGTCTCATGCGGCGTCGGCGCGTCCGACTGGATCGACGTCGGCGATGATGTGCTCGTCGGCGGGGACGCAGGCGTCCCGCAGCCAGCCAGCGCGACCGCCAGCACCGTCACGCCGAGCACCGCTGCGGCGCGCTTCCCTGTCCTCCTGATCATGGCTCACCCTCCGAAGCAGCCGTCCGTCCGAGCGCCGCGATCTCGCACGACCGCTCGATAAGCTGGCTGGATGGTCACGCCCGCGACTCCCCCGCCGCGTGGCGCCCAGCTCTGCTGGCATGGTACCGACGCGAAGCCCGCGATCTCCCGTGGCGCCGGCCGGAGTTCTCGGATCGTTATGGCGCCTGGGGCACGCTGGTCAGCGAGTTCATGCTGCAGCAGACTCCGGTCGCACGGGTGATCCCGCACCTGGAGGCCTGGCTGGAGCGCTGGCCGACGCCGGCCGCGCAGGCCGCGGCGACGCCGGCCCAGGTGGTGCATCAGTGGGCGAATCTCGGCTACCCGCGGCGCGCGCTCTGGCTGCACCGCGCCGCCATCGAGGTGGTCGAGCGGCACGGTGGTGTCGTGCCCCGCGATGTCGACGCGCTGCTGGCGCTGTCCGGCATCGGCGACTACACCGCGCGAGCCGTCGCCGTGTTCAGCTACGGCGACCGGCACCCGGTCGTCGACACCAACACCCGCAGGGTGATCGCACGGGCGGTGGACGGCCGGTCGCAGCCCGCCCCGCCGTCCCGGCGGGATCTGATGCGCATGTCGGCGCTTCTCCCCGAGGACGACGACGATGCCGCGGTCTTCAACGCCGCCGCGATGGAGCTCGGCGCGGTGGTCTGCACCGCACGCTCGCCGCGATGCGGGATCTGCCCGCTCGCGCCCTCCTGCGCCTGGCTTGCCGCCGGCCGCCCCGACACCGGCGACGAGCGTCGCCGCCAGGCGCGCTACGAGGGATCGGACCGGCAGACCCGCGGCGGCATCCTGCGCGCGCTGCGGCACGCGACGGATCATCGGATGCCGGCGGATGCCGTGCTCGCGGACTGGCCGGATCGGGCGCAGCGCGACCGGGCGATCGACTCCCTGATCGCCGACGGCCTCGTCGAGGCATCCGACGACCACCTGCTGCTCCCCCGCTGACCACGCGCCGGCCGCAGCAAGTGCATCCTCGAAGACCGCCCGCAGAGCATCGTCGCTCGACTCAGTCCTTCACCATCAGTTCGCGCATCAGGCGCGCGATGAGGTTCCGGTACGCCTCCAGGCCCGCCCCTTCGATCCGAACAACCCTGTCGTAGACCTCGACCGATCCGATCACTGCGCCCCACCGTGCGAGTTCGACGTCCGGCACGTCCTCACGCAACCAGCCGTGCGAGCGCCAGAGGCCCGTCACCCGGAGATTCTCCTCCCGGATGCTCTCAGTGAGCCTCCGAAGGGACGCCGCAAGCTCAGGGTCGGAGCGCGCTGCTTCCGAGAAGGCCAGCCACAGCCCGTGACTGCGGCTGTTGACCTCGGCGAGGATCACGGCGCTGATGCGCGCGGCATCCGCTGCGGATCCGGCCGTCCGGAACCGTGACCCCAGGTCCGTGTCGAGCACCTCGCCCTCATCGCCCGTACCGAAGGACAGCAGGTCGATCGCGGCGTGCAGAAGGCGGATCTTCGGTCCGTGGCTCTGCACGGTCTCGGTGGAGACATCCGCGGCGCGCGCGATCTGCGGCAACGAAGTCCCCGCGTAACCGCCCGACGCGAAGAGTTCCGCGGCGGCGCGGATGATGCGCTCCCGCGTCTCGGAGGCCTGCTGTTCACGAAGGCGCGACGTGTAACGGCGCCGCGGTTGCTCTCTCGACATATTGACTCCTGTATCACCATGGTGAATACTGCACTCCTATATTCAACCACATCCGCCGAAGATCGGAGAGAGATCATGGCTTCCCTGTTGTTCGCGAGCGTCCCGGTGCATGGGCACCTCACCCCTCTGCTCCCCCTCGCCCGGGCGCTCGTCGAGAGAGGCGATCACGTGCGGTTCCTCACGGGGGCCCGTTTCCGCGACGTCGTCGCCGCTGCCGGGGCCGAGCACGTTCCGCTGCCCGCCGACGCCGACTTCGACGACCGCCGGATAGGCGACCGCTTCCCCGGGCGAGAGGGACTGTCGCCGGTGAAGGCGATCGCGCACGACATCGAGCACGTCTTCGTCCGACCCGGCGCGAGCCAGTTCGCGGCCATCCAGCACTTGCTCGAGGACGAGCCCGCAGACGCGATCGTCGTGGATCCGACCTTCGCTGCGGGCGCCCTGCTGGTCGAACTGCCGCCGGCAGAACGTCCGCCCGTCATCGTCGGCGGGGCATTGCCCCTGAACCTTCCCGAGCCCGGTCTGGCTCCGTTCGGGTTGGGGCTGCCGCCGAGGCACGGTGTGTCCGGCGCCATCCGCAACCATGCACTGCATGCCCTCACAGATCGTCTCTTCGCGCCGGTGAACGCGGCCGGTCGCGAGATCGGGCGCCGTGCACTCGGCGCAGAGCCGCGCTTCCCCGTGATGGACTGGATGCGGCATGCCGATGCGATCGCACAGCTCGCCGTCGAGTCGTTCGAGTATCCGCGGCCGGCGACCGATGCCAGGGTCGTCTTCATCGGTCCGGCATCGGTCTCGGACGCGCGCGTCCACTCACGACCGGAATGGTGGCCCGACCTCGATGGCGCCCGGCCTGTGATCCACGTGACCCAGGGGACGCTCGCGAACGATGACCTGGGCGATCTCGTTCTGCCGACGATCGAAGCCTTCGCCGACTCGGACGCCCTGGTCGTGGTCGCCACCGGCGGTGTACCGGTCTCTTCACTCGGCGCGCTGCCGGAGAACGTACGCGTCGCGGAGTTCCTGCCGTACGACGAACTGCTGCCGCTGACGACGGTGATGATCAGCAATGGCGGCTACGGTGGTGCACAGTTCGCGCTGCGACATGGCGTTCCGCTGGTGGTCGCCCCGGGACAGGAGGACAAGATCGAGGTGGCCGCAAGAGTCGCCTGGTCGGGTGCGGGCGTGAATCTGCGCCGGCAGCGCCCCGCACCCGCGCAGTTGCGGCGCGCGGTCGACCGTGTTCTGCAGGACCCGTCTTATCGGCGTGCGGCGGAGCGGATCGGTGCCGACATCGCGGCTGCCCCCGGCGCATCGGGGTTCGCCGCGCTGGTCGACATCCTCATCGCCGAGCGCACCCTGGCTGGTGCGACCGGCTGAGCCCGCTTCCTCGTGCCCCCTCGTCGAAGCACCGCGTCTCGCAATCCGGCACAGAGCCTCCCGCGATTCGTGCTACCGCTCGTCGCCCTCTTCGTCCGCCTCGCGGTACGGGTCGGCGTCGCCGGCGTGCGTGGCGGTCGAAGCGAGTCTGGCCACCTCGGCGTCGCGCTCCTGCGCCTCGCGCAGCAGAGCGCCGATGTGATCAGCGGTCTCCGGCAAGGCGTCCGGGATGAACTCCAGCGTCGGCACCAGACGGGTGCTCAGCTGACGGCCCACCTCGCTGCGCAGCATCCCGGTCGCCGAGGTCAGCGCAGCGCCGCTGGCCACGCGCTCCTCCTCGGTGCCGAGCACCGTGTAGAACACAGAGGCGTGCTGGAGGTCGCCCGAGACGCGCACGTCCGTGATCGTGACGAAGCCGAGGCGCGGGTCGCGCAGCCCCTTCTCCAGCCGCTCGGCGAGGATGACGCGGATGCGGTCCGCGAGCCGTGCCTGTCGTTCGCCAGCCATGTTCCCTACTCCCTGTGTGACGAATGAGGGGCGCCCGGAGGCGCCCCTCATTCTTCAGATCGGATCAGCCGCGCGGCTTCTCCACCATCTCGGTCGTCTCGATCTCGTCGCCGACCTGGATGTCGTTGTACTTGCCCAGGCCGATGCCGGCCTCGAAGTCGGTGCGCACCTCGGTGACGTCGTCCTTGAAGCGACGCAGCGACTCGATGGCCAGGCCATCGGCGAGCACGACGCCGTCGCGGATGACGCGCGCCTTGGCGTTGCGCGTGATCGTTCCGGAGCGGACGATGACACCGGCGATGTTGCCGAACTTCGAGGAGCGGAACACCTCGCGGATCTCGGCGACACCCGACTGGACCTCTTCGAACTCCGGCTTGAGCATGCCCTTGAGAGAGCTCTCGATCTCGTCGATCGCGTTGTAGATCACCGAGTAGAACCGGATGTCCACGCCCTCGCGGGACGCCGCCTCGCGGGCCTTCGCATCGGGGCGGACGTTGAAGCCGATGACGATCGCGTTGTCGATCGTCGCCAGGTTCACATCCGACTCCGTGACAGCGCCGACACCGCGGTGGATGATCCGCAGCTGCACCGAGTCGTCGACCTCGATCTTGAGGAGCGACTCCTCCAGCGCCTCGACGGCACCGGACACGTCACCCTTGATGATGAGGTTGAGCGTCTCGACCTTGCCCTCTTCGAGAGCACGGGTGAAGTCCTCGAGCGAGATGCGCTTGCGAGCCTTGGCCAGCTGGGCGTTGCGCTCGACGGCCTCGCGCTTCTCGGCGATCTGGCGAGCCATGCGGTCCTCGTCCGTGACGATGAACACGTCACCGGCGCGGGGCACCGAGTTCAGACCCTGCACCTGCACCGGACGCGAGGGCGCTGCGAACTCGACCGCTTCGCCGTTCTCGTCGAGCATGGCGCGGACGCGGCCGTACGCCGTTCCGGCGACGATCGCGTCGCCGACGTGCAGCGTTCCGGACTGGATCAGCACCGTGGCGATGGAGCCGCGGCCCTTGTCGAGCTTCGCCTCGATCGCGACACCGCGGGCGGACTTGTTCGGGTTCGCCGTGAGGTCGAGACCCGCGTCAGCGGTCAGCAGCACGGCGTCGAGCAGCTCCTGGATGCCGGTGCCGGCACGCGCCGACACGTCCACGAACATGACGTCGCCGCCGTACTCCTCGGCCACCAGACCGTACTCGGTCAGCTGCTGGCGCACCTTGGCCGGGTTGGCCTCGGGCTTGTCGACCTTGTTCACCGCGACCACGATCGGCACCTCGGCCGCCTGGGCGTGGTTCAGCGCCTCCACCGTCTGCGGCATGATGCCGTCGTCGGCGGCGACCACGAGGATGGCGAGATCGGTGACCTGGGCACCACGGGCACGCATGGCGGTGAACGCCTCGTGACCCGGGGTGTCGATGAAGGTGATCGCGCGCTCGATGCCCTCGTGCTCGGTCCAGACCTGGTACGCACCGATGTGCTGCGTGATGCCGCCGGCCTCGCCCTCGATCACGTTGGTCTGACGGATCGCGTCGAGCAGACGCGTCTTACCGTGGTCGACGTGGCCCATGACGGTGACCACCGGAGGACGGATCTCGAGATCCTCGTCGCTCTCGGCCTCCAGCTCGGCCTCGAGGTCGAGACCGAAGCCCTCCAGGAGCTCCTTGTCCTCGTCCTCGGGCGAGACGATCTGCACCTTGTAGCCGAGCTCTTCGCCGAGGACCTCGAAGGTGGCCTCGTCGAGCGACTCGGTCGCGGTCGCCATCTCACCCAGGTTGAACAGGATGGTGACGAGCGTGCCCGGCTGGACGGTGTAACCCCTCAGGGCCTCGAGCTTGTCCGCGAAGTCGGCGATCGACGCGCCGCGGCGCAGACGGATGATCTCGCCGTTGCCCTTCTGGACGTTGACGCCGCCGACGACCGGCGCCGACCGCATCTCGAATTCCTGCCGCTTCGCCCGCCGCGACTTGCGCTGCTTGCTCTTGCCGCCGCCCTTGCCGAACGCGCCCGCAGTGCCGCCGCCGGGTCCACGACCGCGACCGCCGCCACCGGGACGACCGGCGAAGCCGCCGCCCGGACGCTGGAAGCCACCACCGGCACCGGCGCCCCCACCGGGACCGCCGGGACGGCCAGGACCGCCGGAGCGCTGCTGGAACGGAGCGCCGCCGGGACGACCGCCCTGACCGCCACGTGCGCCACCCGGACGACCGGCGCCCGCCGGACGGGGTCCGCCGACGCGCGGCGAACCGGGACGGGGAGCCTGCGGCCGCCGGATGTTGCCCGGAGTCGGACGCTGACCCATGCCCTGCGCCGAGGCGAACGGGTTGTTTCCCGGACGCGGGCCCGCGGGCCGCTGACCCATGCCCTGCGAGGACGAGAAGGGGTTGTTCCCGGGTCGCGGTGCGCCCGGCTTCGGGCGCCACCGCTCTTCGGGGCGGCACCGGGCTTCGGAGCGTCACCCGGCTTGGGTGCGCTGCCGCCCGGCTTGGGCGCGTCGGATGCCGGAGCCTGAGTCTCGGCAGCGGGAGCCGGTGCCTCTTCAGCGGGCGCCGCAGGCGCCGCGGGCTTGGCGGGACCGGGCTTCGGGCCCGGCTTGGGTGCGCTCTTCGCACCCGAAGCAGCGGGCTTCGGGGCGGACTTCGCCTCGGGCCCTGCCTCGACGGGCTTCGCGCTCGGGTCGGCCTCGATCGCCGCGCGCAGCTTGCGCGCCACCGGCGGTTCGATGGTCGAGGACGGGCTCTTCACGAACTCGCCGAGCTCCTTGAGCTTCGCGAGAGCGAACTTGCTGTCGACGCCGAGTTCAGCGGCGATCTCGTGCACACGTGGTTTGGCAGCCACAATTCTCCTGTCTGGGTCGATCCGCCCAGGCAGGGCGGACCATCAGTCGCGGACGGGTCTCATTTCGAGCCGTTCACTTTGTTTCCATAGCCGTTCAGCCTTTGTTTCTCTGGCGATACTGTTCGATGATCCGCACGTCGGCCTCGGAGAACTCCAGGGGTCCGGACGCACGCAGTGCACGAGCGAAGGCACGGCGCCGCAGCGCGGCATCCATGCATTCACGAGCCGGATGCAGCCACGCCCCTCTCCCGCTCATCACGGCGCGCTCGTCGAGGACGAGTTCACCATTCCGGGCAACCACCCTGATCAGAGCGGATCGAGAGGCACGTTCGCGGCAACCGACACACGTTCGTACAGGTTCCATCTTACACCTCGGCCCTGAGCGTCGGATGCGCCGCGCTCAGTCCATGACGCTGTCGGGCTGAATGTCGATCTTCGCGCCCGTGAGCTTCGCGGCGAGGCGGGCGTTCTGGCCCTCCTTGCCGATCGCGAGCGACAGCTGATAGTCGGGCACCAGGGCGCGGACGGCCTTGGTGCCGGCGTCCAGCACGAACGCGCTGGTGACCTTGGCGGGCGAGAGCGCGTTCGCGACGAAGGTGGCGAGATCGGGATTGTGGTCGACGATGTCGATCTTCTCGCCGGACAGTTCCTCGGTGACGGCGCGCACGCGGCGGCCGAGCTCCCCGATGCAGGCACCCTTCGCGTTGATGGACGGGTCGTTCGCCGTGACCGCGATCTTGGTGCGATGGCCGGCCTCACGGGCGAGCGAGACAATCTCGACCAGGCCCGCGGCGATCTCCGGCACCTCGAGAGCGAACAGCTTGCGCACCAGACCGGGGTGGGTCCGCGACACGGTGATCTGAGGCCCCTTCGTGCCCTTGGACACGCTCGTCACGTACACGCGCAGACGCGAGCCGTGCGTGTACTCCTCGCCGGGGACCTGCTCCTCGGGCGGGAGGATCGCCTCGACCGATCCGAGATCCACGTGGATCATGCGCGGGTTCGGGCCCTGCTGGACGACACCGGCGACGATGTCGCCCTCCTTGCCGCGGAACTCACCGAGCACCGCGTCGTCGGCGATGTCGCGGAGGCGCTGGCTGATGACCTGCTTGGCCGCGAAGGCGGCGATGCGACCGAAGTCCTCGGGCGTCGTCTCCTCCTCGCCGACGACCGCGCCCTCGTCATCGAGCACCGGCTGCAGCACGGCGACGTGACCGGTCTTGCGGTCGAGGTGGACGCGCACGCCCTCGGTGGTCTCGTCGCCCTCGGAGGAGGCGTTCTTGAGGTAGGCCGTCAGGATCGCCTGCTCGATGATCTCGACGAGCTCATCGAAGGGGATCGCCTTCTCCTTCTCGATGCCGCGCAGCAGTCCGAGTTCGATGTCCATGACGGCCTCCCTATTAAGCTCTCACCGCGGTCAGGTTCGCCGCGGGCATCCGACCAGAATACCGGACGCGCGCCCGCGCGACGCCGCACAGCGGGGTCGGGCGAGAGGACGCACTCCTCACCGGCATGTTTCCGTGCTTGTCGGCCGCGCGCCGCGGGTCTACCCTGATCGCATCGGATTTCGCAGGATGCCTTCGCATTCGCCTTGGGGAACGAGATCGGAACACCCGTGACACCGCTGAACGTCCTCGTCATCGGGGCTGATGCCGGCGGCAACGTGCCGCCGGTGGCCGCCGTGTGCCGCGAGCTCGTCGAGCGCGGGCACCGCGTCGCCTTCGCAGGCATGCTCCTGCGCCACGTGGGAGTGGAACCCGTCCCCCTGCCCGCGCTGATGGGGCACCAGCCCGGGCTCGCCGCGAACGGCGTCGCGCAGATGACGGACATGGCGCGGATGGGCATGGGCCCGGCGCTCGCGAAGCAGGTGCGTCAGGAGATCGGCCGGCGGCATCCCGATGTCGTCGCGATCGACGGCATCATGGTCTCGTCCATCCGCGAGGCCACTCGCATCGGACCGCCCACGGCCGTGCTGTTCCACTCGTTCGGAGCGCTCTGGGGCGGCAGGATGTCGCGGGGACCGGCCAGTGCGGTGCTCGGTCCGTTCGGGCTGAGCCCGACGGCGGTGTGGGGTGCGGCGGATGCCCGCCTGCTCCTGACCGACCGCGATCTCGACCCGCTCACCGATGAGGAGAACACCCTCGGCTTCGAGTGGACCGGGACGACCGAGCAGGCTGTTCCGCCGGCGCCTCGAAGCCACGACGAACCGCCGCTGGTGCTGGTCAGCCTCAGCAGCGTCTGGCAGCGCAAGCAGGACGACGTCTACCGTCGGGTGATCACCGCACTCGGCCGGCTGCCGGTCCGGGCGGTGGTCACCCGGTCGATGCCGCAGACCCCGCTGCGGGGCGAGTTCCCGCCGAACGTCGAGGTGCGCGGCAGGTCGGCGCACACCGAGATCCTGCCGCACGCGGCGCTCGTGATCGGACACGGCGGCCATTCCACGACGCTCGCCGCCCTCGCGCACGGCGTGCCGCTGCTCGTGCTCCCGATGAACAGGACCTCCGATCAGCCGCTGATCGGACGGGTCGTCGAGTCCCAGGGCGCCGGACGGGTGCTGTCGCGGTCCGTGCCGGCGCCGGAGCTGCAGTCGTCCATCGCCGACCTCCTCGCGGACGCGCGCATCGCCACGGCCGCGGCGCGCGTCGGAGAACGCCTGCGCGCAGAACGCGGCGCCGCCGTCGCCGCCGACCGGATAGAGCAGCTCGCCGGTCGGTGAGGTCGGCCGCGCGCGAGATCAGCCGGCCGACGGCAGCCTGTTGATCGCGCGGATCAGTCGGTGCAGCGCGCCGACCCGGAACTGGTCGAGCACCAGCACCAGCCGCGGCATCTCAACGACATCACGGTCGGCGCGCTCCGGAGCCAGGGGCTCGGTGCGCTCGATGCGGCCGCGCAGCAGCAGGTCGCCGAAGCGATCGTTGAGCTCCGCGATCTCCGCGTCCGTCGGCGCGGTGCGCAGCCGCAGCACCAGCTGATCGCCGACCCAGCGCAGCGAGTCGTAGTTGTGCCAGAACCCCAGGATCTCCTGTGCGGCCGCGTCGACCGAGTCGGTGATCAGCACCCGATCCAGGTCACCGGGCGAGATGTATCCCCCGCGGCGAGGTTTCCGTCGACGAAGGTCTTCAGGCCGTGCCAGAACGTGCCGCCCGGCTCGTCGAGCAGCACGATCGGCACGGGTTCGGCCTTACCGGTCTGCTGAAGAGTGAGCAACTCGAACATCTCGTCCATGGTGCCGAAGCCGCCCGGCAGGCAGACGAAGCCGCGGGACTCCTTGACGAGCATGAGCTTGCGCGTGAAGAAGTACTTCATCGACACGAGGTTGGTGTCCTCGGCGACGACGGCGTTCGCCTTCTCCTCGAAGGGCAGCCGGATCGAGACGCCGATCGACATCTCCCGTCCCGCGCCCTCCGCTGCCGCCTGCATGATGCCCGGCCCGGCTCCGGTGACCACCATCCAGCCGGCTTTCGACAGCAGTGCGGCGACGTCGTGAGCCTGACCGTAGAGCGGATCGGCCCCCGTCGTGCGCGCCGATCCGAAGATCGTGGCCTTGGACGCCCCGGTGAGCGGGGCGAACAGCCGGAACGCGTCGCGCATCTCGCTGAGCGCGGCCGACGCGATCTTCAGGTCGAGGCGGTCGGTGCTGTCCTGCCCCAGCAGGATCGCCGACTGCAGGATGCGGGTGACGAGGCTCCTGTTCGCGGTGATACCCGCCTGGTCGAGCAGCGTCGCCAGTCGCACGCGGAGATCGTCAGGAGGGGTCGGGTCGGTCATGTCTCCAGCCTGTCACGCGGGAGTGCGGGCGGCGCGAACGACGCGGCCGGCTCACCCCAGGCGCGCGACCAGCTCGGATGCCGCGACGGTCTCGCGCTCGCCGGACCGGCGGTCCCACAGCTCGACCTGGCCGTCGGCCGCACCGCGACCCACGATGACGATGGTCGGCACTCCGAGCAGTTCGGCGTCACCGAACTTCACGCCGGGTGAGACCTTCGGACGGTCGTCGAAGAGCACGTCGCGCCGGGTCGCCTCGATGTCGGCGGACAGCTGCTCCGCCAGGTCGAAGGCGACCTGATCCTTTCCTGTGGCGATCACGTGCACGTCGAACGGCGCAATGGTCTCGGGCCAGATCAGGCCCTTGTCGTCGCTGTTCAGCTCGGCGATCGCCGCGAGGATGCGGGTGACGCCGATGCCGTATGAGCCCATCGTGACCGTGGTGAGCTTGCCGTTCTCGTCGAGCACCTTGAGTCCGAGCGCCTCGGCGTACTTGCGGCCCAGCTGGAAGACGTGGCCGATCTCCATGCCACGGGCGATCGTGACAGGACCGGAACCGTCGGGGGCCTCATCACCGTCGCGCACGCTGGCGACCTCGACGAAGCCGTCCGCGCTGAAGTCGCGCCCGGACACCACGCTGTGCGCGTGCTTCTGGTCGGTGTTCGCACCGGTGATCCAGCTCGTGCCCTCGGCGACGCGGGGGTCGACCAGGTAGCGGATGCCGGTGGCGGACTCCTCGCCGAGCACGGCGCCGGTCTCGCTCCACGGGCCGATGTAGCCGCGCACGAGCAGCGGGTGCTTCTCGAAGTCGGCGTCGGTCGCCGGTTCGACGTCGGCGGGCGCGAAGGCCACCTCGGCGCGCTTCTCGTCGACGTCGCGATCGCCGGGCACGCCGACGACGACGAGCTCACGGCTGCCGTCGAGGTGGGTCAGCGCGAGCACCACGTTCTTCAGAGTGTGAGCCGCGGTGTACTCGCCGTCCAGCACGGCGTTGCTGTGCGTCACGAGCGTGTCGATGGTCGGTGTGTTCGGCGAGTCGAAGATCACCGGGGAGCCGTCGGGGTCGAACGCGACCGGAGCGATCTCGGGCGTCGTGTACGCCTCGACGTTGGCGGCGTAGCCGCCGGCCGAGCGCACGAACGTGTCCTCGCCGATCGGAGTCGGGTGCAGGAACTCCTCGCTGCGCGAGCCGCCCATCGCACCGGCATCCGCCTGCACGATCACGTACTCCATGCCCAGGCGCTGGAAGATGCGCTCGTAGGCGTCGCGCTGCGCCTGGTAGCTGATGTCGAGTCCGGCGTCCGTGTAGTCGAACGAGTAGGCGTCCTTCATCGTGAACTCGCGGCCGCGCAGCAGGCCGGCACGGGGACGCGCCTCGTCGCGGTACTTGTCCTGAATCTGGTAGATCGACAGCGGCAGGTCCTTGTACGACGAGTACAGATCCTTGACGAGCAGCGTGAAAGCCTCTTCGTGCGTCGGGGCGAGCAGGTAGTCGCCGCCCTTGCGATCCTGCAGACGGAAGAGCAGATCGCCGTACTCCTCCCAGCGGCCGGTGGCCTCGTACGCCTCGCGCGGCATCAGGGCGGGGAAGTGCACCTCCTGGGCGCCGGCGGCCGCCATCTCCTCACGCACGATCCTCTCGATCTTCGCCTTCACGCGCAGCCCCAGCGGGAGCCAGGCGAAGATGCCGGCGGCCTGCGGCCGGATGTAGCCGGCGCGGATCAGCAGCCTGTGGCTCGTGACCTCGGCACCGGCCGGGTCTTCACGGAGCGTGCGGACGAAGAGATGAGAGAGACGGGTGACCACGATCCGATTCTACGGGTGGCCACCCGTCCCCTTTCACCCGCGTCAGTTCAGCGCTCTGGTGCCCTCCGGGATCACGCCGTCCGCGTACAGGCTGGTGGCGACGTCCTGCAGGGCGGTCAGGGCGACGCGCTGGGTGGTGGGCCCGTAGGAGATGCGTGCGACGCCCAGCGCCTCGTACTCCGCCGCGGTGAGCGCACCGGGCAGCCCGATCACGCTGACCTTCCCGGCGCCGATCCCGTCGACGAGCGTGCGGGTCGCCTCTGCGTCGAGGATTCCCGGCACGAAGACGGCCTTCGCCCCGGCGTCGAGGTAGGCCCGGCCGCGCTCCACGGCGTCCGCGAGCTTGTCGGCCAGTGGCTTGTCGCCGCCGCGCACGATCGCGTCGGTGCGGGCGTTCAGCACGAACGGCACGCCCTCGGCCTCCCCTGCCTTCACGATCGCCTCGACCTGCGCGACCGAATCGGCCAGCGGCTTCAGACGGTCCTCGATGTTCGCACCGACCACGCCGACGCCGATCGCAAGCCGTGTGGTCTCGCCGGCGTCTCCGTACCCGTCATCCAGGTCGGCGCTCACCGGCAGCTCGACGGCCGCGGCGATGCGGCCGACGAAGTCGATCATGAGATCGCGCGGGATCTGCCCGTCGGCGTAGCCGAAGGTCGCGGCGATGGAGTGGCCGGCTGTCGCGAGGGCGCGGGTCTCGGGCAGTGCGGCGATCGCCTGCGCCGAGACGACGTCCCAGATGTTGACGACGCGAAGGATCTCCGGTGCGTCGTAGAGGGCGGCGAGCGTCTGTGCCTTGTCAGCGGTGGTGGTCATGACCCCACGCTAACCGTCGTCGGCGGCACCGGCGCGGATGTGTCCGAAGAAGGCGGCATAGGCTGGCGCCATGCCCCAGCGCCGACCGCACATCGCAGACTCCGCCGCGCAGAGCGCGCTGGCCGAGGCTCTCGCCGAACTGAGGGACTCCTTCGACACGCCGTTCCCGCCGGAGGCTCTCGCCGAGGCCGAGAAGGCCACCGCGGTCGCGCCGGATCTGGACCTGCGCGACATCCCGTTCGCGACGCTCGATCCGGCAGGGTCCAGGGACCTGGATCAGGCGTTCCAGCTCGAGCGGAGGGGCACGGGCTTCACCGTGCGCTACGCGATCGCCGACGTGCCCGGTTTCGTCGTGCCCGGCGGGGCCCTGGATGCAACGGCGCGCGAGCGCGGGCAGACGCTGTACGCCGCCGACGGTTCGATTCCGCTGCATCCTGCGGTGCTCAGCGAGGGCAGCGCGTCGCTGCTGCCGGGGCAGGATCGGCCGGCGCTGGTGTGGACGTTCGCCCTGGATGCCGAGGGCTCCGTCGCCCGCACGACGCTGCAGCGCGCGCTGATCCGCTCCCGCGTGCAGCTCGACTACGTCACCACCCAGCGGGGCCTGGATGCCGGTGAGGACTCCCCCGCATCGCTGCTGCCCGAGATCGGGAGGCTGCGGCTCGAGCAGGAGGCGGCGCGCGGCGGCGCGAGCCTGAACCTGCCGGATGCCGAGGTCGTGCGCACCGGCCCTGGACAGTACGGCATCGAGCGCCGGCAGCCGCTGCCCGTCGAGGACTGGAACGCCCAGCTGTCGCTGATGACGGGTATGGCGGCCGCGGACATCATGCTCGACGGCGGCGTCGGCGTGCTGCGCACCATGCCGCAGCCCGATGAGGAGACGTTCGAGGAGTTCCGCACACAGACGCGGGCGCTCGGTCGCCCCTGGACCACGGGTCGGTACGGCGAGTACCTGCGCAGTCTGGACCGGGCGGATCCGCTGACCCTTCCCGTGCTCGAGGCGGCGAGCGCCCTGTTCTGCGGCGCCGGCTATGTCGTCTTCGACGGCACAGCGCCCGAGGAGACGCTGCAGGCAGCGATCGGCGCGCCGTACGCGCACGCGACGGCCCCGCTGCGCCGGCTCGTCGACCGTTGGTCCCTCGCGATCTGCCTGGCGCTCTCACGGGGCGACGAGGTTCCGGCGTGGGCGCGCGAAGGTCTGGCCGAGCTGCCGAGACTCATGCAGGAGTCGTCGTCGCGGGCATCGCAGCTGAACGCGCAGACCGTCGAGCGGGTCGAGGCCGCCCTGCTCGCACCGCGCGTCGGCGAGGTCTTCGAAGCGACCGTCATCCGGCCTGCGAACGGCGAGGGCGAGGCGACCGTGCAGATCGCCGAGCCCGCCGTGACCGCCCGCGCACCGGTCCCTGCAGGGGCCAGGCCGGGCGGCGTCGTGCGCGTGCGGCTCGACGCCGCCGACATCCGCACCGGCGCTGTCGCCTTCTCGGCCGCGGGGTCGAGGTGAGCGTCCGACTGGATGCCGCACAGCGGACCTGGGTCGACGAGCGGCTGCCGGGCGCCGAGGTCGTCGCGGACATGTCGTGGAACCTCGTGGACACCACCGTCCTGCACGTGCGATCCGCCGGGCAGGACTTCGTCATCAAAGCCGCAGGTCCCGACGACACGCACCTGCCGCGCGAGATGTCCGCGCACCCCGGCTACGTCGCACCGCTCGCGGCCACGGGGCAGGCCGCGAGCGTGCTCGACGCGGATGCCGCGGCCCGCATCATGCTGCTCGAGTATCTGCCCGGCACGCTCGTGCTCGGCACGGAGACCGAGCGGCAGTCGGACACCTACCGGCAGGCCGGCGAGCTGCTGAGCAGGCTGCACCGGCTGGAGTCCAGGAAGGATGCCGAATACGAGGCGCGCGCGACGGCCCGCGCGCTGCACTGGCTCGACCAGCCGCACCGGGTGGACACCGCGACGGCAGAGCACGCCCGCCGGATCCTGTCCTCGGCTCCGGCATCCGCGGTGTCGATGGTGCCGACGCACGGCGACTGGCATCCGCGCAACTGGCTCTTCGACCAGGGCGTCGTGCGTGCGATCGACTTCGGACGCTTCGCGTTCCGACCGGCATCAACGGATCTCGTGCGCCTGGCGGCGCAGCAGTGGCGCGGGCACCCCGAGTTCGAGGCCGCCTTCTTCGAGGGATACGGCCCCGACCCCCGCGACCCCGAGCTGTGGCGTCTCGACGCCTTGCGCGAAGCGGTCGGAACCGCGGCCTGGGCGTACAAGGTCGGCGACGAGCCCTTCGAGCGTCAGGGACACCGGATGCTGGCCGAGGCGCTCGCCGCGTTCTGAGTTCCGCCCACTGCAGCCCTTGATCTTGTATCAGTCGATCGCTACATTATGTGTCAATCGACTGAAACAAGGAGGGCGCCGTGTACGCATATCTCTTGCTCGCCTGTGCACCGTTGCTCGTCGCCCTCGTCGTCGCCGTACTGTGGCGGTTCACCGCGATGCGCTCGATCCGCAGGTTCGACCGCAGGACCATCGTCACGACGGTGTTGGCGGGTGCGATCCCGGTGGCCGTCATGACCCTCACGCGACTCTCGTTCTGGTTGCCGTCCTTCCTCCCGCCCTTCGACCGGCACTGGAGCGCATGGCTGCCGCTGGTCCTCGGGATGCTCGCGGTGGCGCTGCTGTCGATTCCGCCCCGGGCAGCGCGCACGCCCGCCACGGCAGATCTGTCGCGGCGGACAGTACTGTCCGTCGTCCCGGTGACGTGGGTGATCACGCTGCTGGTGCTGGCGGTCGTCATCGTCGCGATCACACTCGCCGCCGGCGCGGCATCGGAGCCGGACGAGTTCGGCCACCACACGCGGTACACGATCCGCATCGGATCGGCCGCGGAGATGAGCTCCGAGATCTACGGCTGGTACTACTCCGTACCCGCCCTGCTCGCGCTCGGCGCACTCCTCCTGCTGACGGCGATTGTCTGGATGCTGATCCCGCGCCGCCCCTGGGACGATGACAGGGCAGCGGATGCGGCTGTGCGCCGTCTCCGGGCGGCGAACATCGGGCGCACCACTGCCGGCGCGATGCTCGTGCATCTGTCGTTCGTGCTGCAGTCACTGTACGGGACGTCGCAGATGTCGGGCATGGCGGCATCGGGCGACCTCGGACAGGTCACCGTCGGCACCTCCTTCGCCGCGCTCGGCCCCGCGCTGTTATGGGCCTCGGAGATCGCCCTCGCAGCCGGTCTGTCGCTGTGGATGATCGTCGCGCTGACCGCCGTGCCTGCGGGGGTGCGGCGTCCGGCGCCGGCATTCGCATGATCATCTCACTCTCCGCGTCCGGCGGCACACCTGCAGAACAGGTCTACGACCAGCTCCGCGGTCTCATCACGACCGGTCGGCTCGCCGCCGACGAACGGCTGCCTCCGGTGCGCCGCCTCGCGTCCGATCTCGGTATCGCCGCCGGCACTGTCGCGAAGGCGTACAAGCAGCTCGAGAACGATGGACTGGTCGTATCGCGCACCGGTGCCGGCACACGAGTGAGCCGCTCGGCGAACACGGTCTCGCAGGCCGTCGCCGACGCTGTGCGCGCCCTGGCCGAGGTATCCCGACGTGAAGGCCTGAGCCGCGAGGACGCCGAACGCGCGCTTCGCGCCATGTGGTGAGCGTCGATCCGCCGGATACGCTGGCCGGATGCGCCATCTGATCCGCCTGTCCGACTGGGATCGCGCCGATGTCGAGCGGGTGTTCGCCCTCGCGGACGAGCACGACCGAGGCGCGGGCCCCCGTCGCGAGGGATGTGCGGTGATGTTCTTCCCGCCGAGCAGCCTGCGCACGCGTGTCTCCCTCGAACGCGGTGCGCAGCTGATGGGGCTGCAGCCGATCGTGTTCCCGCCCGAGTCGCTCGAGAAGCCCGAGGCCCTCGCCGACGTCGCCGGGTATCTGGCCTCCTGGGCGGATGTCCTGATCGTGCGGCAGCGCATGCAGATCATCGAGGAGCTCGCCGCGTCCAGCCCGATCCCCGTCATCAACGCGATGACCGAGCTGAACCATCCGTGCGAGGTCCTCGGCGATGTGTACGCGCTCGGCCGCACCCGTGACCCGCAGTCCCTGCGATTCCTGTTCGTCGGCGCCGACGGCAACATCGCCCGCGCCTGGCAGGAGATCGCCGTGGTGCTCGGCCTCGATCTCGTCCAGTGCTGCCCCGGCCCGATCGCGACGCCGGGCGCCGAGCACACCGACGACCTCGCCCGCGCGATCACCACGGCGGATGTCATCATCACCGACGGTCCGGGGCAGCACGCCGAAGCTCTCGCGCCGTTCCGGATCACTGCCGCTCTGCTTGACACCGCGCCCGCCGGCGCGCAGTTCATCCCCTGTCCGCCGCACCTCGCCGGCCGGGAGGCCGCCGCAGACGCGTTCCGGCATCCTGCCCTCGCCGGTCACGGCTTCAAGAGTTCGCTCCTGCCGGTGCAGCAGGCGGTCATGTCCGTATGCCTCGACTGATGTACAAGCCCGCCTGACGTACCGCGTGTGCACTGCTAGCATCCGGGATCATGGCACAGACCCTGAGCATCAACGGAACCGGGATCTTCGTGGATGAACGCGGCCCGGCCGACGGGCCAGCGGTGCTGTTCATCCACGGCGGACCAGGCAACCCGTCCTGGGACTTCATGGAGTCCGTCGGCGACCTGTTCGCCGCCCAGGGGTACGCATCATCGGAGTCGACCAGCGCGGCATCCTGCGCTCCGACACTCTGCCCGAGGTACCCGCGCTGAGCGTGCCGGTGCTGATCGAGGACTTCGAGCAGCTGCGGGAATCCCTCGGGATCGAATCCTGGACGATCATCGGCCATTCCTCCGGCGGCGCCTACGCACTGGACTACGCCCTGGCGCATCCCCGGGTGATCGACAGACTCATCCTGGACTGCCCCGCGCTCGACACGGACGCCACCGACCGACACCGCCTCCCCCGCGCCGCAGCGCTGCTCGACGCGGCGGGCATGCCGGAGGAGGCGGAGCGCTGCCGTGAGCTCGCCGGGCGCGAGCAGCGGCTGAGCGCCGAGGACCGGTCCTGGGAGGCCATGACCCCGCTCGGCGCGCAGTACCTCGATCTGTTCTTCGCCGACGCCGAGGGGCGCCGGCGCTACGAGGAGATCACGGATGCCGCGCCCGACGGTCTGGACTGGTCGAAGTCGTGGTCGCACCGTCCGCTGCTGGCCGACATGTACGTCGACCGTCTGCCGCAGCTGCCCTCCCTGACGATGCCATCGATGCTGGTGCACGGCGATGCCGACCTGGTCGCCGCCCCGGCGATCGTCGACGCCTACCGCGCGGCGACCGGCGGCCCGGTGGCAACCATCGCGAACGCCGGCCACTTCTCCTTCGTCGAGCGCCCGACCGAGTACGTCGATGCCGTGATGGGCTTCCTGCGCGGCTGAGGGCAGGCGCGGTCGCGTCGGCTCAGCGATCCACGTGCGAGAACTGCGCCGCGCTGTACCTCTCGCCCCGCACGCCGGCAGCGAGCGCGTCGAGCTCCGCGAGCTCGTCCGGCGACAGCACGAGGTCGGCCGCTGCGAGGTTCTCCCGGATGCGCGAGATCCGGCGCGTGCCGGGGATCGGCACGATCCACGGCTGCTGCGCCAGCAGCCAGGCCAGCGCGACCTGACCGGGCGTGGCGTCCTTCGCCGCGGCGAGCGCCGTGACGCGCCCGATCAGGGCGGCGTTCGCCGCGCGGTTCTCCTCGGTGAACCGCGGCAGTCCGCCTCGCATGTCGTCGGCGGCGAACGCCGTCGTGGCGTCGATCGCCCCGGTGAGGAAGCCCCGGCCCAGCGGGCTGAACGGGACGAAGCCGATGCCGAGTTCGTAGAGCGCCGGCAGCACCTCCCCCTCCGGGTCACGGGTCCACAGCGAGTACTCGCTCTGCACCGCCGTCACCGGATGCACGGCATGAGCGCGTCGGATCGTCGCGGCGGATGCCTCGGACAGGCCGAGATGGCGCACCTTGCCCTCGGCGATCAGTTCGGCCACCGTTCCGGCGACGTCCTCGATGGGCACCGCCGGGTCCACCCGGTGCTGGTAGAGCAGATCGATCACATCGGTGCGCAGGCGCCGCAGCGAGGCCTCCACGACCGCCCTGATGTGCTCGGGACGGCTGTCCAGACCGTCCTCGCCGATCCGGAACCCGAACTTCGTCGCGATGACCACCTGATCGCGCACCGGCGCGAGCGCCTCGCCGACGAGTTCTTCGTTCACGTAGGGCCCGTACACCTCAGCGGTGTCGAACAGAGTGACGCCGAGATCGACCGCGCCGCGGAGCACCGTGATCATGTCGTCGCGGCTGCCGGGGTTGGGGCCGTAGGCCTGGGACATGCCCATGCAGCCCAGTCCGATCGCCGAGACCTCGAGTCCCCGGCCGAGGGTTCGCTTCTGCATCGTCAGGCTCCTTCGCTGTCGTGGATTCCAGGGTCGAGCCGGGCGAGGGCGCCGAGTCCCCGGACGGCCGAGTACGGCTTCATGTAGAGGACCTCGCCGAAGCGGTGCTCCCGTGCGCGGCGCAGCCGCGCACCCAGATCGGGGCGCAGCTCCCAGAGGTAGGCCCGTCCGAGTTCCGCGTGCGGCGAGTTCGACACGATCCTGATTTGATCGGATGCCTCGACCAGCGGGATCGCGTTCTCGATGTTCTGCCTGGTCGATCTGCTGAGGGTGTCGAGCAGCAACGGGCCGGCGTATCCGCGTCGTCGCGCATACGCGGCGAGCAGCTCGGCCTCTGGCACCGGCCCTCCCACCGCGCCGCCGCAGAGCACGAGCACCGACTCTCCGGCATCCGGCGACAGCGAACGCAGCCCGGCACGCACCCGGTAGCGGTTCACGGCGTTCGCCCGCGTCCCGCGGTTGCGGAAGCCGAGCACCACGACGGCCTCGCGGCGCGGCGGATGCCCGTCATCGGCGCCCATCCGGCGACGCGACGAGCGCTCGTGCACGACCTCCGACCAGGCGAGGACGGCGATCAGCGCGGTGACGACCGCGACGCCGGTGCATCGAAGTGTTCTGCCCACCTGAGACGAGGTCACGTCCATCGACGCTACCGCGCCGAACTCCATCTGTCAGTGCGGAGGTCAGGCCGGAAGGACGGTCGTCGTCATCGTGAGCAGCTGGTCGTGCAGCTCCAGCGCCACCGTGATCGCGGCGAACTCGGCCAGCGAGGCGGCATGCGTGCCGCCACACGGGATCGTCGCGGTGCCCTCGGGCAGCTCGCACTCCCAGCGCCGCATGTCGATGATCGTCGGCCCGTCGGTGACGATGCGGCTCGGCGCCGCAGAGGCGACCCAGGCTGCCAGCGTGGCGTTGATCGCCGCCTCGCGCTCCGCCACCGTCGCCGAGAACCCCTCCGAGTCGAACCCCGCCTTGCGCAGGCTCTTGCCCAGGCGGTACTCGTCGACGGCGCCGTCCTCGTGGATGCGGCTGGTCTGATTCGCCCGGCCCTCGAAGTCCGGGTTTCCCAGGGCGTCGGCGCCCGGGTCCTTGCGCCACAGGTCGGCGAGCACCAGGTCGAGGGCCAGCGACGCCAGGTGGCAGGCGGTGTGCCCGCGGCTGAGGCCGGCACGACGCCCTGCATCGACCTCGAGAGTCGCGGACGCCCCCACAACGACGGCTGCCGGGATCTCACCTTCCGCGCGGTGGGCGACCAGCCACGTCCAGCCCTCCGCGCCGCGCTTGACCGGGATGTCGGTCCCGACGGCGAGCGCACCGTCGTCGCTGACCGCGGCCATCACGGCCTCCGTCACCTCGACACGGGCGCCGTCCACCGTGATCGTGCCGGAGTCCCCCGGCTGATCGGGCCAGGTGTGGTCGACCGGGTGGAAGGGCGTGCGATCCAGCAGCACGACAGCGCCGTCCGCGTGCGAGTGCACGCCGACGATCGTCGCCTCCTCCGCGACGGAACCCGACGGGAAGGTGATGTCGGTGGCGCTCACGAGGTGACGACCTGCGCCGTGCCGAGCGGTGCGTCGGGGCCCATCTCTGCGGCGATGCGGTTCGCCTCCTCGATCAGGGTGGCGACGATGTCCGCCTCGGGCACGGTCTTGATGACCTCGCCCTTGACGAAGATCTGCCCCTTGCCGTTGCCCGAGGCGACGCCGAGGTCTGCCTCGCGTGCCTCGCCCGGTCCGTTCACGACGCATCCCATCACGGCGACGCGCAGCGGCACGGTCATGTCCTTCAGCCCCTCGGTGACGTCGTCGGCGAGCGTGTAGACGTCGACCTGCGCGCGTCCGCAGGACGGGCAGGACACGATCTCGAGTTTGCGCTCGCGCAGGTTCAGCGACTGCAGGATCTGGTGCCCGACCTTGACCTCTTCGGCCGGCGGGGCCGAGAGCGAGACGCGGATCGTGTCGCCGATTCCCTCGCCGAGCAGGATTCCGAATGCCGTGGCGCTCTTGATCGTGCCCTGGAACGCCGGGCCGGCCTCGGTGACGCCGAGGTGCAGGGGCCAGTCGCCGCGCTCGGCGAGCAGGCGGTAGGCCTTGACCATCACGACCGGGTCGTTGTGCTTGACCGAGATCTTGAAGTCGTGGAAGTCGTGCTCCTCGAACAGCGACGCCTCCCAGACCGCGCTCTCCACGAGCGCCTCCGGCGTGGCCTTGCCGTACTTCTCGAGCAGGCGGGGGTCGAGCGAGCCCGCGTTCACGCCGATGCGCAGCGAGACGCCGGCATCCTTCGCGGCCTTGGCGATCGCGCCGACCTGGTCGTCGAACTTGCGGATGTTGCCCGGGTTCACGCGCACCGCACCGCAGCCGGCGTCGATCGCCTGGAACACGTACTTGGGCTGGAAGTGGATGTCGGCGATGACGGGGATCTGACTCTTCTTCGCGATGATGTGCAGAACGTCGGCGTCGTCCTGCGACGGCACCGCGACGCGCACGATCTCGCAGCCCGATGCGGTCAGCTCCGCGATCTGCTGCAGGGTTCCGTTGATGTCGGTGGTCTTCGTCGTGGTCATCGATTGGACGCTGACAGGAGCGTCGCCCCCGACGAGCACCTTGCCGACCCGGATCTGACGGGACTTGCGACGAGGCGCGAGGACTTCCGGGACGCGCGGCATCCCCAGGTTCACTGCTGGCACCCCTCCAGCGTACCCGGGCGTCACACGCTGGGGCCGGGCGCCGCCTGTGTGGTACTTTCGCCGTATGTCCGCGACCCGCACCTGGTGGCCCGCCTCCTAGGCGGAGTTTCGCGTACCCACGAGAACCAGACCGCCTTCCGGGGCGGTCTTTTTGCATCCCGCGCCGGATTCCCCGATACAGGAGACCCGATGGCCATCGCCGAACGCCTGCACGCCCTCACCGCCGACCCCGCCGCGTCCTTCGTGCTGATCGCGCGCGACGGCGGCGTGGAGCTGCTCACCGGCACTGTCGCCGACGTTGAGCTGCTGGCCGACATCCCGCTGGAGCGCGACCGCGAGGTCTTCGCCCTCGTCCCGTACCGCCAGGTGCGCGAGCGCGACTTCGAGGCGCAGGACGACGGCACGCCGCTGCGCTGCATCCTCGTCGAGGAGCACGAGCGGCTGGATGCCGCAGAGCTGATCGCTGCGCTGCCGAACGCGCCGATCGCGCTGCGCGACAGCGGATTCGACATCTCCGACGAGGACTACGCCGCGATCGTGGAGCAGGTCATCGACGAGGAGATCGGCCGCGGCGAGGGTGCGAACTTCGTGATCCGCCGCGACTACCGGGCATCCTTCGACACCGACGACCGCACGGCGGCGCTGACCTGGTTCCGCGCGCTGCTCGAGCACGAGCGCGGCGCGTACTGGACGTTCGCGGTGATCACGCCCGGGCGCATCGCGGTGGGCGCGAGCCCCGAGGCCCACGTCGTCGCCCGCGACGGGATCGTCACGATGAACCCGATCTCGGGCACGTTCCGGCATCCGGCGGGAGGTGCGACCAAGGCCGCGCTGACGGAGTTCCTCTCCTCGACGAAGGAGACCGAGGAGCTCTTCATGGTCGTGGACGAAGAGCTCAAGATGATGAGCCAGGTCTGCTCGGACGGCGGGCACATCACCGGTCCGCATCTGAAGCAGATGTCACGGCTGACGCACACGGAGTACATGCTCCGCGGGCAGAGCCGGCTGGACCCGCGCGACGTGCTGCGCGAGACGATGTTCGCACCGACGGTCACCGGGTCGCCGATGCAGAACGCCTGCGCAGTGATCCGCAGACACGAGCAGGCGCCGCGCGGCTATTACTCGGGCGTGGCGGCGCTGTTCAGCCCGAACGCGCACGGCGGACACGATCTGGACGCTCCGATCCTCATCCGCACGGTCTACGTCGGCGACGGCCGCCTCGCCGTGCCGGTCGGGGCGACGCTGGTGCGGCACTCCGACCCGTACGGCGAGGTCGGCGAGACGCACGGGAAGGCCGCCGGGGTGCTGGGCGCGATCGGCGCCATCGAGCGCGACCACGCCGCCGAGGCGCGCAACGACGCGGATGCCCCGGATGCGACGCCTTCGCTCGCCGACGACCCCGAGATCGCAGAGCTGCTCGCCTCGCGCAACGCGCGCCTCGCAGAGTTCTGGCTGCAGCCGCAGGATGCCGCGACCGCCGGCGCCATGGCCGGTCGCACAGCGCTCGTGGTGGACGCCGAGGACCGGTTCACCACGATGCTCGCCCACCAGCTGCGCCACCTCGGGCTGGACGCACGGGTCGTCCCCTGGGACGCCGTGACCGACGACGAGATCGCTGCCGCCGACCTCGTCGTCGCCGGCCCCGGGCCCGGCGACCCGCGGGACGCCTCGTCGCCGCGCATCGCGCGCATGCGGCAGGTCGTCGCGCAGCGCCGCGCCGCGGACGCCCCGCTGCTGGCCGTGTGCCTGAGCCACCAGATCCTCGCGAACTCACTGGGGATCCCGCTGGTCCCGCTGGATGCCCCGCACCAGGGCGTGCAGAAGACGGTTCCGGTGTTCGGCGAGGACGCCTCGGTCGGCTTCTACAACACGTTCACTGCGCGGGTCTCCCCGGCACCGTCTCCGTGACGGATGCCGAGGTGTCGGCGGACGCCTCGACCGGAGACGTCTACGCGCTCCGCGGCGAGCGCTTCGCGTCGATCCAGGGCCACCTGGAGTCGATCCTGTCTCGCGACGGCATCCGCACACTTCAGCGCCTGACGGAGCACGCCCTGTCACTCGCACGTCGCTGACCGAGCGCCGTGCTGAGCGAGCGAAGCGAGTCGAAACGCAGAGACGAAACGCCTTCAGGTCAGCTGAGAGCGTTTCGTCTCGTCGCTGCGCTCCTCGCTCAACGACCGCCTCGCTCAACGACCGCCTCGCTCAACGACCTGAGGCGACTCAGCCCAGCAGGTTCACGGGTTTGAGCAGGTCGGCGACGATCAGCAGGCCGCCCATGCCGATCATCACGACCGCGACGACGACGGTGAGCGGCACGAGCCTCGTCGCGTCGACCGGCTTCGGCCTGCGTCGGCCGGTGAGCTTCGCCCAGGTGCGCTTGATGCCCTCCCACAGCGCGACGACGATGTGTCCGCCGTCCAGCGGCAGCAGCGGGATCAGGTTGAACACGAACAGTGCGATGTTCAGCGCGCCGAGCAGATAGAGCAGGGTGGAGAAGCGCGCGATCACCGGGCTGTCGGTCACCGCGACCTCGCCGGCGAGGCGTCCGACGCCCACGACGCTGAGCGGCCCGTTCGGGTCGCGCTCCGCGCCGGTGAAGACCGTGACGCCGATGTCCCACATGCGCTGCGGCAGGGTGACGATCATCGACGCGACGCCGCTGACCTGCTGACCGGTCATCTGCAGTCCGGTGCCGATGGGCTGCTGCACATAGGCGAGCTGAGAGGTGATGCCCGCGTATCCGACCTCGTGCATCACCGGATCGCCGTGCGCGTCCACGACGAGCCGTCCTTCGGCATCCGTCTCCTGCCGCTCGGCGGCGACCGGAGTGAGCGTCGTGTCGACCTGCGTGCCGTGGCGCTCGACGACGACGGGCAGTGCCACGCCGGGAGACGCCTGGATGATCGAGGATGCCTCGGCGAAGCTGTCGACGTCCTCGCCGTCGACGCTCACCAGCACATCACCGGGCTGGATGCCTGCGTCGGCTGCGGGTGCCGCCGGGTCGTCCGGCTCGCACGCGGTCTGGCTGGTCCCGGCGGGGAGCACGCATTCGCTCACCGAGGCCACGGTCGTCGTGGCCTGCTGGATGCCGATGCCGGAGGCGACGATCGTGAAGATGAGCACACCGAGAACGAGGTTCATCAGCGGCCCGCCGAACATCACGATGACGCGCTTCCAGACCGGGAGCCTGTAGAACACCCGGTCCTCGGCGCCCTCCGCGATCGTCTCGTCATTGGCGGAGCGGGCATCCTGCACCAGCTTCGAGAACAGGCCCTTGGCGCTGCCGGTGTCCTTCGACGGCGGGTACATGCCCGACATCGAGATGAATCCGCCCAGCGGCAGCGCCTTCACGCCGTACTCGGTCTCGCCGATCTGCTTCGACCACAGCCGCGGGCCGAAGCCGATCATGTACTGGCCGACGCGCACGCCGAACAGCTTCGCGGGCACGAGGTGCCCGATCTCGTGCAGTCCGATGGACAGCGCGAGACCGATCAGCATGAACAGGATGCCGCCCAGGTACAGCAGGATTTCCACTCGATCACCGTACTGGCCGTGGCGAGGAATCCGCTGAGTCCCGAGGCCGCGTGAGAAACTGGACCCGTCATGGTCACCGAACCCGCGTCTGCTCCCCTGCCCCCTGTCCTGCGTCCCGAACGGCCGCCGCACCGGTCGCTGACCGACCTCGTCGAGCGCTTCGGCCTGGGTGTCCGCGGGGATCTGACGGGATTGACGGCCACGGGTATCACGCTCGCCACCGCCGACCTGCGCGAAGGCGAGGTGTTCGTCGGCATCCACGGTGCCCGTCGGCACGGTGCCGAGTTCGCCGCGCAGGCCACCGAACAGGGTGCCGTCGCCATCCTCACCGACGAGCAGGGGGCGCAGCTGGCCGCCCCGAGCGGGCTCCCGGTCCTCATCTCGGCCGATCCGCGCGCCGTGCTCGGCGCGATCAGCGCCTGGCTGTACGGCACCGACCGCGACATGCCGACGCTGCTGGCTGTCACGGGCACCAACGGAAAGACCAGCACAGCGCACGTGCTCGAGGCCATCCTCAACCAGCTCGATGTCGTGACGGGCCTCAGCTCCACCGCCGAGCGGCACATCGCCGGGCGGACGATCGTGTCGCGGCTGACGACGCCCGAGTCCTCCGAGATGCACGCGCTGCTGGCGCTGATGCGCGAGCGCCACGTCGAGGCCGTCGCCGTCGAGGTGAGCGCCCAGGCGCTGTCACGGCACCGTGTGGACGGCATCGTCTTCGACGTCGCCGGATTCACCAACCTCACTCACGATCACCTCGACGACTACGGCGATCTGGAGACGTACCTCGAGGCGAAGCTCGCGCTGTTCCGTCCCGATCGCGCACGACGCGGCGTGGTGTGCGTTGACACGGCATCCGGCCTGGAGGTCGTCTCCCGTTCCGAGATCCCGGTGGTCACCGTGGGTGCTCCGCAGCTGTCGCAGGATGCGGATGCCGCAGCCCGAGCCGACTGGACCGTGCGCATCGAGCAGGAGACGCAACGCGCCACGACGTTCACCGTCCGCGCCCCCGGCGGCGCCGAGATCACCACGACGATCCCGGTGATCGGCGCGCACATGGCGGCCAACACCGGCCTCGCGATCGCCATGCTCGTAGAGGCCGGCTACGACGTCGAGCGGATCGCGGCGGCGCTGGAACGCGACGGCGGCGTCGCCGCGGTGCTCCCCGGCCGCACCGAACTGGTGTCCGGCGCGCACGGCCCTGCGGTCTACGTCGATTTCTCGCACACCCCCGATTCATTCGAGAAGACCCTGGCCGCGGTGCGCAAGGTCACTCCCGGCCGTGTCCTGATGATGTTCGGCGCCTCCGGGAACCGGGACACGCTCAAGCGTCCGATCATGGGACGCGTCGCCGCGGAGGGCGCCGACGTCGTCATCGTGACCGATCATCACCCCCGGTACGAGGAGGCTGCGCCGATCCGCGCCGCGCTGCTGGAGGGCGCGCGCTCCGCGGGGACCGACGCCGAGATCCTCGAGGTCGCAGCTCCCGAGGACGCGATCCGCACCGCGGTCGCGATGACCGGTGAGGGCGACGCGATCCTGTGGGCCGGCCCCGGCCACCAGGACTACCGCGAGATCGACGGTGTGCGCACCCCGTTCTCCGCCCGCGACCTCGCGCGCCGGGCGCTGCGGGATGCCGGCTGGCCGACCCCTCCGGGTCGTTGAGCGAGCGGAGCGAGACGAAACGCTCTCAGGTCAGCTGAGACCGTTTCGTCTTCGCTCCTTCGTCGCTCCGCTCAACGACCACGGGCGCACTCAACGACCGGCCCACCCCTCCGGGCCGTTGAGCGAGGGAGCGCCAGCGACCGAGACGAAACGCTCCCAGGTCAGCTGAAACCGTTTCGTCTTCGCTCCTTCGTCGCTCCGCTCAACGACCACGGGCGCACTCAACGACCGACCCACCCCTCCGGGCCGTTGAGCGAGGGAGCGCCAGCGACCGAGACGAAACGCTCCCAGGTCAGCTGAAACCGTTTCGTCTTCGCTCCTTCGTCGCTCCGCTCAACGACCGGCGGCAGCCGCGATGAGGGCGTCGGCCCTCGCGCGCGCCCAGGTCTCGGCATCCGCGAGGCTCTCGATGGTGAGCTGCTCAGGCGGCTCGTGCGCGTCGATGACGGCGGCGATCGTGTCGACGATCCCGAGGAACGACAGCCGCCCCTCGTGGAACGCATCGACCGCCTGCTCGTTCGCCGCATTGTAGACCGCGGGGAACGTCGCGCCTGCGCGGCCGACCTGTTTCGCGAGCGCCACCGACGGGAACGCCGCGTTGTCGAGCGGCTCGAAGGTCCAGCTCGTGGCCTGGCGCCAGTCCAGCGGACGGCCGACGCCGCCCACGCGATGCGGCCAGTCCAGACCGAGCGAGATCGGCAGGCGCATGTCCGGCGGCGATGCCTGTGCGATGGTCGAGCCGTCGACGAACTCGACCATCGAGTGCACGATCGACTGGGGATGCACCACCACCTCGATGTCGTCGTAGGCGACGTCGAACAGCAGGTGCGCCTCGATGACCTCGAGGCCCTTATTCACGAGCGTTGCCGAGTTGGTGGTGACCATCCGGCCCATGTTCCAGGTGGGATGCGCGAGCGCCTCGGCAGGCGTGACATCGGTCATCTGCTCGCGGCTGCGCCCGCGGAGCGGACCCCCGGAGGCGGTGACCACCAGGCGCCGCACCTCGCTGTGCTCCCCGCGCGCAGCGCCTGCGCGAGCGCGGAGTGCTCGGAGTCGACCGGCACGATCTGCCCCTCGGCCGCCGCGGCCCGCACCAGCGGGCCGCCGACGATCAGCGACTCCTTGTTCGCCAGTGCCAGCGTGCGACCCGCCTTCAGAGCCGCCAGTGTGGATCCGAGGCCGATCGACCCGGTGATCGCGTTGAGCACGACGTCGGCCTCGACGTCGCGCACCAGCTGCTCGGCCTCGTCCGCGCCGAGCGCGGTGTGCTCGAGCCGGAACTCGGAAGCCTGTTCCGCCAGCATCCCGGTGTTCGATCCGGCGGCGACGCCGACCAGTTCGAACCGCCGCGGATTCGCCCGGATCACATCCAGAGCCTGAGTGCCGATGGAGCCTGTCGAACCGAGAACGAGGATGCGGCGCATGCAGTCAGCCTATTGCGCGCCGGGTCGCGTCACTTCTCCAGCGGGGTCGTGCCGATGATGTCGACGACGAAGACGAGGGTCTCCTTCTGCAGCTCATTGCCGTCGGATGCCCCGTATCCGTCCTTCGGCGGGATCTCGGCGAGCACCTGCGAGCCGACCTTCTGACCGATGAGTGCCTTCTGGAAACCGGTGACCACGCCGGTGGCGGGGAACTGCGCCGGAAAGGCCGCATTGCTCCAGGTGGCGTCGAACTCCTTGCCGTCGCTCCACTTCACACCGCGGTACTGCACGGTCACCAGGTCGTTCTCGGTCACTGTGGCGCCGTCGCCCTGCTTGAGCTGCCCGATCTTCGTCTCGACCGGCGGGTCGCCCTTCGGGATCGTGATCGTCGGCGCACCGTCCTTGCCGAGCTTCACGGTCGCCATGCCCGCGGGCGGATCGACCTGCTCACCGGTGGCGGCGGTGGGAAGCTTCTCGAGGGTCTGCACGTACAGCACCACCGACGGCTGACCTTCACCCAGCTTCTCGCCGGGGATCGCGAGGACGGCCTCGGAGCCGATCGGCATGCACTCGGTCGCGATCACGAAGATCGACGACTGGGTGAAGTCGTACAGCTGCTGCTGCTGGTTCGGGTTGAGCAGCACCGGCAGCACTCCCCCGGGCCGCGCTCCGAGGTGCCGAGAACCTTGCTGTCGCCGGACTCGACGAGCTGATACCGCACGGAGATGAAATCGGTGGGGCTGATGTCCTCGCCGTCGCCCTTCTTGACGACGGTGCGCTCCACGTCGGCGAACTTCGCGTCCTTCGGCACGGTGACCTTGGCATCGAGGCCTGCGCCCTCGACCTTCACGGCATCGGAGGTCGCACCGGGCTGGGTGTCCAGCACGCACGCCGACGAGCTCTTGGTCGGAGTCGGCGTCGACGACGCATCAGGTGAGCCCGCGCACCCGGCCAGGATCAGGGTCGCCGCGGCGACGGTGGACAGCAGAGCGAGCGGACGCAGACGCACGGTGAGACCTCGTGATCGAGAACAGGGGGATGTCCCATCTTCCCCATCCGGTTAGGCCGCGGCTGAGTGCGGCGCATTCCGACGCCGGCATGAACCCTTCGATAATCTGTGCTGATGACCTCTGAGCAGTCGCCGGACTCCGAATCGGCACCTGAGCAGACCAACGCACCCCGAAGGGCGGGCTTCGCCTACACCTTCGGCCGGATGCTGATCACACCGCTCGCGCGCATGGTCTACCGGCCCCGGGTGGAGGGTCGCGAGAACGTCCCGAAGGACGGCCCGGTGATCTTCGCCAGCAACCACCTGTCGTTCATCGACTCGATCGCCATTCCGGTGGCCGCTCCCCGCCCCGTGCACTTCCTCGCCAAGTCGAGCTACTTCGAGGGCACCGGCTTCAGGGGCGCGATGTCGCGGATCTTCTTCACCTCGATCGGCGCGATCCCGGTCCGCCGCGGCGCTGGTCAGGCCGCTCTCGACGCGCTCGACCAGCAGAAGCAGCTGCTCGACGAGGGCCTGACCGTCGCGCTGTACCCCGAGGGGACGCGTTCCGACGACGGTCGTCTTTACAAGGGGCGCACCGGTGTCGCATTCCTGGCGCTGGAGACCGGCGCCCCGGTCGTTCCGGTGGGACTGATCGGCACCGATCGCATGATGCCGCGCGGGGCGAAGATGCCGTCCCTGCGGGAGCGGATCACCGTGAAGTTCGGCGAGCCGCTCGATCTGAGCACGCACGGCGCTGCTTCCAGCGGGAGAGCCCGGCGCCTCGCCACGGACGAGATCATGTCGGCCATCCACGCGCTCTCGGGCCAGGAGCTCGCGGGCGTCTACAACGAGCCGCCCGCGCAGAACCCGATCGACAAGATCAAGCAGGCGCTGCCGCACGAGCGACGCTGACCCTTCGACAGGCTCAGGGACCCCAGGGACACACTTCGACAGGCTCAGGGACCCACGGTCACGGTCGCCTCGTGGCGCACCGGGAAGTTCACCGAGTTGGCGATGAAGCACCACTCGTGCGCCTGGTGGTGCGCCTGCTCGGCGGCCTCGAGCATGGACGCATCGGCGACCGTCACCCGCGGGTGCAGCGTGACCTCGGCGAAGGCACCGCCGCCCCGGCCGTCCTCGCGCATCACGCCGGTCGCCTCGTCCCGGTACGAGGTGACCACCACGCCGGCGGTGACGCACGCGTGCAGGTACGACAGCAGGTGGCATTCCGAGAGGGATGCCACGAGCAGGTCCTCGGGGTTCCATCGCGACACGTCGCCGCGGAACGGCTTGTCCGAGGAGGCCAGCAGGTCGGGCTTGCCGTCGACCCGCAGCGTCACGTCGCGGCGGTAGTCGCGGTAGCCGGCGGTTCCGGCGCCGAGGTTGCCGGTCCACGTCGCCGTGAGAGCGTAGTGGTGTTCTCCGAGGGGCATGGCGCCAGTCTGTCACGCCGCGCGGCACGTCATAAGCTGGACGACGTGCTCGAGACTCTCACCGCCCAGGAATCCGTGGAACTGGCCGTCGTCGAACGCAGCGGATTCGTCGAATCCCGGCACGCCGGCGCGGCGGTCGTGCTCTCGCCCGATGGCGAGGTCATCGCACGCCACGGCAATGTCGAGGCGCTGATCCTACCGCGATCGAGTATGAAGCCGCTGCAGGCCGTGGCCTGCGTCACGGCAGGCGCCGCGTTGGAGGGCGAGCAGCTCGCGCTGAGCACGGCGAGCCACACCGGCACCGACCGGCATGCGGAGGTCGTACGCGAAATGCTCGTCGCCGGGGGGCTCACCGAGGATGACCTGGGCTGCCCGCCCTCCTGGCCGGGCGACTCGGAGACCCGGCGGGAGTTGATCCGTGACCACGCGGAGCCCAGCCGCATCCGGATGAACTGCTCGGGCAAGCACGCCGCGATGCTGCGCGCCTGCGTCGCCACAGGCTGGCCGACCGAGGGATACCTGGACCCTGCGCACCCTCTGCAGGTGCACGTCCGCGAGGTCGTGGAGCGGCTCACCGGCGCGAAGGTGGCGCACACCGCGATCGACGGCTGCGGAGCACCCGTGCATGCGATGACGCTGGTGGGCCTCGCACGCGCCATCCATCGCATCGGGACGGCGTCGGATCGTTCGCCGTTCGCGCTGCACCGTGTCGCGGGCACCCTCGTCCGCGCTGTGCGCGAGAGCCCGTGGACGATCGCCGGCCCTGGGCACCAGGACACGATCGCGATCGAGCGACTCGGCGTCTTCGCCAAGCACGGCGCGGAGGGCGTCATGGCCATGGTGGCGCCGGACGGCACCACCGTCGCGCTGAAGATGCTGGACGGCAGCGGCCGTGCGGCCACTGCCGTCGCAGCGACCCTGCTCGCCCGGTCCGGCGGACTGGACGAGGCTGATGTCGCTGCCCTGGTCGCCGACCTCCCGCTCGTCGTGAGCGGCGGCGGTGTGCCGGTCGGCGTCATCCGTCCGAGCGTCGGCGTCTGACCCTCAATCGGGCGCGCCGGGAAGCAGCACCCTCCGCGGCGCGCTGCCCTGGGAGGTGGCCCACGCCCGTCCCGCGTGCGCTCGGGCGAAGGGCGGCAGCGTGCGCACGCCGGCCAGCTGCCGCAGCTCGCTCGCGCATTCCGCCGCGACGAGCATCTCACCCTCCGCGCGCACGCGCTGCGCGAGTGCCCAGTTCATCCTCCAGTCCTCGGGGTCGGCGACGACGATGAGCGGCGTGTCGGATGACGGCGCGCTGAGCAGTTCGGTCAGTCCGATCACGCGGTGAGCGGGATGGTCCCGGCGCAGCAGGTCGGCGCTCCGCAGCGCCGCCGGTGTCACCAGCCCGCTGAGCGGGTGAGCAGGCAGCCACCGCGGTGAGACAGGCGCATCTTCCGGCGGCGTCCGCGCCTCCTCGACCCAGCACAGCTGCACCTCGCGCCCGTCGATCCGTGCCCGGCCGGCCGGGCGATCGCGGCGGAACGCCTCGGGGTCTCCCCGGCCGCGAGATGCTCGACCCTACCGGGCAGACGCAGCACCGCGCGGCGCGGCAGAGCGTCGAGCACGCGGCTCAGCGCACCGGACACGCGGGACGCGGTCACCACCGCAGGGACGACACGGACCAGCTGCTCCCAGGCCGACACGAACTCCTGCGCGTACTCGGGCGGGTACGCGGCGACCAGGGCGTCGAGGTCGTCGCACAGCACCAGTGGCGGACGAGCCGGCGCGGCCAGCAGCTCCTGGACCGCGTCCCAGCCGCCTTCGGGATCGGAGGGAACGATGCGGACGTGCGGCTGCTGCGCGGCGAGCAGCCGCAACGCGCTGCTCTTCCCCGAACCGGCACCGCCGATCACCGCAAGACCGCCGCCCGGTTCGAGAGTCTCCACAGGCTGCCGCTGTCGATCGGGTTCGTCTGCTCTGCCGAGTACGAGCACCCCGTGGCCTCCGCGTCTCCGCAGAGCACCCTCGTCCACGGGCAGCAGGTCCTCGGCCGGGAGGCGCTCCGGCAGAGCCGGCAGCCAGGGACTGCGCGGGCGCTCGGCCGTCGTCCACCGCAGCGATGCGGCGCGCACCTCAGCCGCGCCGGTGAGGGCGATGCGCGCGCAGACCGCCTCGGCGTCCTGCGGACGTCGCACGAAGGCCAGACCGCGCGACTCCGAACCGCCGGGAACGGCGGCTGCGGCATCCGATCCGATCACGAGCCGGCTGTCCGCGGCATCTCCCACCCGCAGACTGACGCGCAGCGGACAGTTCGCGGCGAGCGCGTCGCGTATCACTCCGGCGGCACGCTGGGTGCCGAGCACGAGGTGCATGCCGAGTGCACGTCCGCGCGCGGCGACATCGGTGAACACCGCGCCGAGATCCGTGTGCTCCTGAAGGAGCGCCGCGAACTCGTCGATCACGATGACGAGCCGTGGGAGCGAGGGATGCTGCGCGATGTCGCGCACGCCCGCCTCGGCGAGCACCCTCTCCCGTCGGCGCAGCTCGGCCGTCAGGCTCTGCACCCGCGGCGGGCACCGTCATCGTCCAGATCGGTGATCACCGCGGCCACCTGGGGCAGTTCGCGAAGCGGATCGAAGGCCGTGCCGCCCTTGAAGTCCGCGAGCACGAAGTGGACTCGGTCGGGTCCGTGCGCGGTGGCCATCGCGGTCACCCACGTGACGAGCAGCTCGCTCTTGCCGGTTCCGGTCATCCCCGTGACGATCGCGTGCGGTCCGTCCTCCACGAGGTCCACGACGACGTCCCCGCGTTCGCCGCGCCCGATCACGGCGGCGAGTCCGAGACCGTCGGACAGTGGTGCGTCGAGCTCATGCAGGGCGATCCGGGTGGGCACCTCGGACCGCTCCTCGCCACGGGCGGCGCCGTCTGCCGCGATCGCCCGTGCCTGCGCCAGGGAGAGGCCCTCGACGGTCAGATCCTGGACGCCCTCCGGTGTGCGCAGCCGGGCGCGCGCCGGTTCCGTGCAGTCCAGCACCGCCGTCACGCCGTCCGGTGGCTCCTCCCCCGGCCCGGCGAGCAGCAGCCGCGCGTCGCCGGAGCCGTCCGCCCAGGTACCGACGACGAGCCGGAAGGCGGCGCGCCGAACGGCGCTCGCGTGCGGAAACCCGGCCAGCCCCAGCTCTTCGAGCCGATCTCCGACGATCGCCACCTGCATCGGTGCGAACCGTCGGCACAGCTGCACGACGAGTGCCCGGAGCACGGCCGTCGCGACCGGCTCCGGGGCCCGCACGCAGACGCCGCCTCCGATCGGGACGACCACCGGGGCATCGTCCAGCACCGCCGCCCGCTCGCGGAACGCCCTGGAACGGTCGTCGTCTCCGCCGCTGGCGCGCACCGCGCTCGCACGCTCGCCATGCCCGAGAACCAGCGCGGTGTCCGCCGAGGGCGGTTCGTGTCCGCGGAGCGGCTGCTCGGCCATGCAGGCCGCAGCATCCGGGTGTCTCCGCCACAGTCCGGCACGCTCGTCGGCGTGCAGCGCCGTCAGCTCGGCGCCCGCGCGATCCCAGGCGGCATCCGACTCGGCCGCGATACGACGGCGATCGCGACGCCGCGTGCGAAGCCCGTCGAGGAACGAGGCGAGCAGCATGAGCGGCCCGAGCGCAGCGAAGCAGAGCGCGAACAGCGAACCGGTGACCGCCCACAGCACCACTCCGGCGATGACGGGGACGACGGCCGCGAGCAGCGGCAGCGAGGGACGGCTCGCCGGTGCCGGTGCAGCCGGCAGGACGATCGTGGTGGATTCCATGCGCCCATCAGACCGCACGGATCAGGGTGGGATCCGGCTTTCCACAGCCGGATCCGCTCAGTCGGCGGAAACCTCTTCTGTGGAGGAGGAGTCGTCGACCTGCAGCACGATCAGCGTGACGTTGTCGCGACCGCCGTTCTCGAGCGCCGCCTCGAGCATCGCGTCGACCGCGGCGCCGGGATCGGAGTTCTCGCGCAGGAAGTGCAGGATGCCGTAGTCGGTGAGCTCCTTGGTCAACCCGTCCGAGCACACCACGAACCGGTCGCCGGCCTGCACCTCGACCGCGATGTAGTCCGGCGGCAGCAGCTCACTGGCGCCGACCGCTCGGGTGATGACGTTGCTGTAGGGATGGCCCTCTGCCTCTTCCGGGCTGAGCTTGCCCGATGCGATCAGTTCCTGCACGACGGAGTGATCGGTCGTGATCTGCGCGAGCTTGCCCTCACGGGCGAGGTAGACGCGGGAGTCGCCGATGTTCAGCACGACCCAGCGCGGTTCGTCCTCGCTGAGGTCGAGGAACAGACCGGTCAGCGTGGTGCCGGTGCCTTCGTCCGTGGTGTCCGGGTGGGCGGCGATGTCGGCCACGGCCTGGCCGAGCGCCTTCTCGATCGCCTCGGTGCCCACCGCACCGCCCTCGACGATCGCGTCGAGCCGGGCGATCGTCCGGCTGCTCGCGATCTCGCCTCCGGCATGACCGCCCATGCCGTCCGCGACGACGAAGAGCGGGTAACGCGCCAGGAACGCGTCCTGGTTGGTGTCGCGGCGGTGCCCCTGGTCGGTCGCACCGGCCCAGGAGAGCTGTACGGCGTCATCGACGCGATACGTCTGCGTTGTCGTCTCAGGCACGAGGACTCTCCGGTATGCGGGCGGTGAACCGGGCGGCCCCGGAACCTTTTGCCATCGTAGTGGAACCCCAGGTCACAGGCCGACTGCCGGATCCTCGGGAAGCGGGAAGAGCTCGTCGATCGCGGTGAGGTCCTCGGCATCCGGGGTCCAGGCCGCCGCGGCCCGCACGTTGGACTCCACCTGCGCGACGGTCGTCGCCCCGGCGATGACGCTGGACACCCCTGGCTGGGCGAGCAGCCAGCCGTAGGTGGCCTCCAGCATCGAGATGCCGCGTTCGGCGCAGAACGCCGCGTACCCCTCGAGCGCGTCCCAGGGCGCCTTCTCCCAGATGAATCGGCGCTCGTTCATGATGCGGCTGCCGGCGGGACCGCCGTCCCGGGTGAACTTTCCGGTGAGCAGGCCGTTGTGCAGCGGGAAGTACGGGAAGAAGCCGAGACCGTACCGGTTCACGGCGGGCAGCACCTCGCGCTCCGAGCCGCGAGCCAGCAGCGAATACTGGTTCTGCGCCGAGATGAAGCGCCCGGTCGATCGGCTCCGTGCCGTGAATTCCGCCTCGGCGACCTGCCAGCCCGTGAAGTTGGAGTGCCCGTAGTAGCGGATCTTGCCCTCGGCGACGAGTTCGTCGAGCGCGTCGATCGTCTCGGCCACCGGCGTCAGCACATCGGGCAGGTGCAGCTGGTAGAGGTCGATCCAGTCCGTGCGCAGCCGGCGGAGCGACTGCTCCACTGCGAACCTCACATACCGCCGTGAGCCGCGACCGCCGGGGTAGTCGTAACCCATGTCGTACTCGTGCCCGAACTTCGTCGCGAGCACGACGCGGTCCCTGCGCCCCTCGAGCGCGTCGCCGATGAAGCTCTCGCTGGTGCCGCCGCGGCCGTACATGTCGGCGGTGTCGAAGAAGAACATGCCGTGATCGAGCGCCGCATCGATGACGACACGACTGCCCTGCAGGTCCTCGGTGACCGTGCCCGTCCGGCCGAAGTTGTTGCATCCGAGTCCTGCGGCCGAGACGACGAGCCCGGAGGCACCCACGCGGCGCTGAGCGTTCACCATGTCCTCCACACTATCGGTGCTGTGGCGGCCGGGTACGACGAGGGGCTCCCGATCGTTGATCGGGAGCCCCTCGTCGCACTCTCAGGCCGGAGGACGGTTCTCGTCTCCCTCGGGAGCGTCCGGCGCATCCGTCTTCGGCTCGTCCGCGGGGGCGCCGAAGTCGATCGACGGAGCGTCCGACTGCGGTGCGGGCTCGGGCGCGGCCTCGGCGTCCGGCGCCGGTTCCGTCGGCGGAACAGGCGGTGCCGGGGGCGCGGGCGGAGCCGGAGGCGCCGGCGGCGTTCCCGGACCGGCGGGCGCATCCGGAGTGGCAGGCGTGTCCGGGGTGCTGAACGCCGGCGGGACGGGAACGCCCGGGGCCGGAGCGGCCGGAGGCGCGTAGCCCTGCGGCGGAGCGTAGCCCTGCGGCGGAACGGGGGCACCAGGTGCAGGAGCGCCAGGAGCCGGCGGCGCATAGCCCTGCGGAGCACCGTAGCCCTGGGGAGCGCCGTAGCCGGGCGCCTGGGGTGCCGCGTTGACGGGCTGCACCGGAATCCCCTGCCACACCGTGCGGTCGGCGAAGAATGCGTTGCCGGCCCAGGGCGCCGGAGCGATGGCGACGTTCCAGCGGGACTTGTCGAAGGCGTTGATGCCGAGCCAGACGATGGCGAGGAACACGTACAGGATGACCCAGACGCCCTCCTTCTGCAGCTTCAGGCCGACTCGCCAGGAGGCGACGACCATCAGCGCGGCGGCCGCCAGCAGGATGAGCTGTCCGATGAAGGGGATCCAGCCGAGCAGGATCGACGCACCGACGCCGTAGAGGATGAGCCAGGGACTCATGTCGCCGAGTTTGAGGAAGATCATGGCGTTGTACACCGGGATCCAGGCGCGCCACTTGCCCTGCACGCCGGCCTTCTCGAAGATCTTCATGAGGAAGAGCGACGTGAGGACATAGCCGGCGATGGAGATGAGGAAGATGACGAGGAAGTACACGGCGAGGAACGCATAGCCGAAGCCATAGCCGTAGTCGTTGTACATGAGACTCACATTTCTCTGGTCTCGGGAGACGGCTCTCGCCCCCGCTGGCGAAGCCCGTGCTTCGCTCAGGTCATGCTATCGGCGCGCCTCGGACCACGGCAACGACCGGTCCGGCGAGGCGGAATCCGGCGGCTCACTCGTCGACGACGAGTTCCAGGGTCCCCGGTGCCGCGCGCCGGAGGAGCACGCCGTGCGCGGACGCCCAGTTCAGCAGTGCTGCGCTGCCGCCGACGCGCGGGCGTGAGAGCGCGAGCCGGCGCACCAGTTCGCCCTTGGACTTCTTGTTGAAGTGGTTCAGCGCGCGACCTGTCGGGGTCACCACGCGCACGTACTCGGACTTCACGGTTGCCGGCACCGGCCCGAGAGCCACATAGGCCTCGCTGCGCAGATCGAGCACGAAGCGCTCCTCCCCCATTGCGTCGCTGGTCGCCTGCGCCCAGTGCCGTCGCATCGGCGGGATGCCGGGCAGTGCGGTGCCCGCGGCGAGACGGTAGGAGGGAATCGGGTCCAGCGCGCCGACCGGGCCGAACGGCGCGGAGTGCACCAGCACATGGGCACCGAGCCAGCGGCGCGACCGCGCATCCAGCGACCCGGCATCCAGAGCGTCGTACAGCACGCCCGTGTACCGGTCGATCGCCGGCATCGTCGCGGCCGTGCGCAGAGTGCGGTTGAGGTCCACGTCTCCGGCCTGACGAGTGCTGAGCTTGAGCACCCGCTGCGCGGCCTGCGGATCGGTGGACAGCGCGACGAGGGCGTCGACGGTCGCCTCGCGCCTCTCGCGGAGCGAAGGCAGTGCGAGGGCGTCGAGATCGAGCACGGCGCCCGAACCGCCGGGCCGCTTCGTCTCGGACGGCGGCAGCAGAATCCTCATGGACGGCTCCTCTCGGGACAGGCCTGCAGACGCCTCCGCCCCGGTTCCCTGCCGACAGGGAACCGGGGCGGAGGCGTGGAAGCGGTGCTCAGGCGATCAGCGCGGCGTTTCCGGCGACGATGGTGAGCTCATCGCCCGCCATCGACAGGAAGCCGTCCTGCGCATTGGCCAGCACCTTCGTGCCATCGAGCTCGGTGATGCGCACCTCGCCCTTGGCGAGGATCGCCAGCACGGGCTCGTGGCCGGACATGATGCCCATCTCGCCTTCGACGGTCTTGGCGACCACGAGGCTGGCCTCGCCCGACCAGACCTCCGCCTCGGCGGAGACGAGATTGACCTTCAGAGCCATGATCAGGCGTTCTCCTTCTGGATCTGCGCCCACTTCTCCTCGACGTCCGAGATCGGGCCGACGTTGAAGAAGGCCTGCTCGGCGACGTGGTCGAACTCGCCCTTGGCGATCGCGTCGAACGACTCGATGGTGTCCTTCAGCGGAACCGTCGAACCCTCGACACCGGTGAACTTCTTCGCCATGTAGGTGTTCTGCGAGAGGAACTGCTGGATCCGGCGCGCACGGGCGACGATGATCTTGTCCTCTTCGGAGAGCTCGTCGACACCGAGGATCGCGATGATCTCCTGCAGCTCCTTGTTCTTCTGCAGGATCTGCTTGACCGTGGTGGCCACGCGGTAGTGGTCCTCGCCCAGGTAGCGGGGGTCCATGATGCGCGAGGTCGAGGTCAGCGGGTCGATCGCCGGGTACAGACCCTTGGAGGCGATCTCACGGGAGAGCTCGGTGGTGGCGTCGAGGTGCGCGAACGTGGTCGCCGGAGCCGGGTCGGTGTAGTCGTCGGCCGGCACGTAGATCGCCTGCAGCGAGGTGATCGAGTGACCGCGGGTCGAGGTGATGCGCTCCTGGAGCACACCCATCTCGTCGGCGAGGTTCGGCTGGTAGCCCACGGCCGAGGGCATGCGGCCCAGCAGCGTCGACACCTCGGAGCCCGCCTGCGTGAAGCGGAAGATGTTGTCGATGAACAGCAGCACGTCCTGCTTCTGCACGTCGCGGAAGTACTCCGCCATCGTCAGAGCGGAGAGGGCCACGCGCAGACGCGTCCCCGGCGGCTCGTCCATCTGGCCGAAGACGAGGGCGGTCTTGTCGAAGACACCGGCCTCTTCCATCTCGCCGATGAGGTCGTTGCCCTCACGGGTGCGCTCGCCGACGCCGGCGAACACGGACACACCACCGTGGTCCTGCGCGACGCGCTGGATCATCTCCTGGATGAGGACGGTCTTGCCCACGCCCGCGCCGCCGAACAGACCGATCTTTCCACCCTGCACGTACGGCGTGAGGAGGTCGATCGACTTGATGCCGGTCTCGAACATCGTGGTCTTCGACTCGAGCTGGTCGAAGTTCGGAGCCTTGCGGTGGATGGGCCAGCGCTCGGTGATCTCCACCTGCTCGCCGGGCTCGCCGTTCAGGATCTCACCGATGACGTTGAAGACCTTGCCCTTGGTGACGTCGCCGACGGGAACGGAGATGGCCTCGCCGGTGTCGCGCACCTCCTGGCCGCGGACCATGCCGTCGGTGGGCTTCAGCGAGATGGCGCGGACGAGGTCGTCGCCGAGGTGCTGAGCGACCTCGAGCGTGATCTCGGAGGACTCCTCGCCGATCGTGATCGTGGTCTTGAGCGCGTTGTAGATGTCGGGGATCGAGTCGTGCGGGAACTCGATGTCGACGACCGGGCCCGTGACGCGTGCGACGCGCCCGACGACCGCGGTCGCGGCGTTCTCAGCCGTTGCGGTGGGGGTCATATCTTCGTCTCTCTCGAGGCTTACTTGCTCGACGCCAGAGCGTCGGCGCCGCCGACGATCTCGGCGATCTGCTGCGTGATCTCCGCCTGGCGCGCGTTGTTGCGCAGGCGGGTGTAGTCGGTGATGAGCTTGTCGGCGTTGTCGCTGGCCGACTTCATCGCCTTCTGGGTCGCGGCCTGCTTGGCGGCCGAGGACTGCAGAAGGGCGTTGAAGACGCGGCTCTGGATGTACACCGGCAGGATCGCGTCCAGGACGGTCGCGGCATCCGGCTCGAACTCGTACAGCGGGTAGACGGTGCTCCCCGCCTCCGAGGCGTCGGCCTCGGCGATCTCGAGCGGGAGCAGGCGGCGTGCCGTCGGCTCCTGCGTCATCATGCTGACGAAGCGGTTGAACACCAGGACGATCTCGTCCACGCCGTCCGAGGCGCCACCGCGCAGGAACGCGTCCTGCAGGGTGTGCGCGATCTCCTCGGCGGTGTGGAACGAGGGCGTGTCGGTGTCGCCGGTCCACTCCGCTGCCGCGGTGATGCCGCGGAACTGGAAGTAGCCGACGGCCTTGCGGCCGACCAGGTAGTACACCGGCTCGCTGCCCCTGGAGCGGATCTGCTCGCCCTGCTCCAGAGCCTCGCGGATCACCTGGGAGTTGAACGCACCGGCCAGGCCGCGGTCGCTCGAGAAGATCACGACCGCGGAGCGGCGGATGGTCTCGGACTCCCGGGTGAGCGGGTGGTCGACGCTGGAGTGCGTCGCGACGGCGGACACGGCTCTCGTCACGGCCTGCGCGAAGGGCGAGGACGCCTTGACGCGTGCCATCGCCTTCTGGATGCGCGAAGCCGCGATGAGTTCCATCGCCTTCGTGATCTTCTTGGTCGTCTGAGCAGAAGAGATCTTCTGCTTGTAGACCCGGAGTTGAGCGCCCATGAATGCCTATCTCCGCGCGTTACGCGCGACGACCCTTGACGATCTTCTCCTGGTCGACGTCACCGGCGTCCTCGGCCGAGACCTGCTCGTTGCCCGGGGCGCCCAGGGACTGGCCCTTGCCGCCGGCGAACTCCAGGATGAAGGCGTCGGTCTGCTTCTCGAGCTCGGCGACGGTGTCGTCGTCGAGGACGTTGGTCTCGCGCAGCGTGTCGAGGACCTTCGTGTTGCGACGCAGGTAGTCGAGCAGCTCGCGCTCGAAGCGCAGCACGTCGGAGACCTCGATGGTGTCGAGCTTGCCGTTGGTGCCGGCCCAGATCGAGACGACCTGCTCCTCCACCGGGTACGGCGAGTACTGCGGCTGCTTGAGCAGCTCGGTCAGGCGCGCGCCGCGGGCCAGCTGACGACGCGAGGCCGCGTCGAGGTCGGAGGCGAACATCGCGAAGGCCTCGAGCGAGCGGTACTGCGCGAGCTCGAGCTTCAGCGTTCCGGAGACCTTCTTGATCGACTTGACCTGAGCGTCACCGCCGACTCGCGAGACCGAGATGCCGACGTCGACAGCAGGACGCTGGTTGGCGTTGAACAGGTCGGACTGCAGGAAGATCTGGCCGTCGGTGATCGAGATCACGTTGGTCGGGATGTACGCCGAGACGTCGTTCGCCTTGGTCTCGATGATGGGCAGACCCGTCATCGAACCGGCACCGAGCTCGTCGGACAGCTTCGCGCAGCGCTCGAGCAGACGCGAGTGCAGGTAGAAGACGTCGCCCGGGTAGGCCTCGCGGCCCGGCGGACGGCGCAGCAGCAGCGACACGGCGCGGTAGGCCTCGGCCTGCTTCGACAGGTCGTCGAAGATGATCAGGACGTGCTTGCCGCCGTACATCCAGTGCTGGCCGATGGCCGAGCCGGT